>JASHPJ010000072.1 GCA_030038195.1 Acidobacteriaceae bacterium | reverse complement strand
GCCGGCGGCTATCCCGGCATCGCCGCACTCATGGGAATTGAATCAGCCTGCGTCCCACTCCCGTCAGAGATCATCATGCCCTTTGCCGGCTACCTCGTCTTCGTCGGCCACTTCAATCTTCTGCTCGCAGCCACGGCCGGCGCGCTTGGCTGCAATCTCGGCTCCGCCGTCGCGTATTGGATCGGCGCCAAGGGCGGACGGCCCATGGTGGAGCGCTACGGCCAGTGGGTGCTCATGAGCCATCACGATCTGGAGCGCATGACCTGGTTCTTTGAGAAGTACGGCTCCATCACCGTTCTACTGGCGCGGCTCCTGCCGATTGTGCGCACGTTCATCGCATTTCCCGCCGGCATTGCCAGGATGTCGCAGCTCCGCTTTCACATTTACACATTCATCGGCTCGTGGCCGTGGTGCTTTGCGCTGGCTTACGCCGGCATGAAGCTCGGTGAAAAGTGGCATACCGATCCGCGCTTCGAGCAGTGGTTCCATCGCTTTCATCTTGCCATGGAGCTGGCTTTGCTGGCTGCGCTTGCCTGGTTCGTGTGGACGCACATCAATCGGCGCAGAGGAGCCGAGGCAGTCTGAATAATTCGCTCAATCATTTGCTCAACGCGCGTCGCAGATCGCGTAGAGCCGCGCTGCGCGAGGTTGAGCGCGGGTAAAAACATCATCAAAAGCAACACCAGGAGAAGCAATGTCGACTGAGCAGTTAGGCGGTCAATCGGCCGCAGCACAAAACGTAGCGCCCGCAAAGGGCAAGCTGGGCGTGATGGTCGTAGGCATGGGAGCCGTAGCCACCACCATGATTGCCGGCGTTGAGGCCGTGCGCCGCGGACTGGCCAAGCCCATCGGCTCGCTCACCCAGATGGGCACCATCCGCCTGGGCAAGCGCACGGACAACCAGTCGCCGCTGATCAAGGACTTCGTTCCGCTGGCCGACTTGAACGACATCGTCTTCACCGGCTGGGACATCTTTGAAGACAACGTCTACGAAGCCGCGGCGCACGCGGCCGTGCTCGACAAGGAGACGCTCGCCAAGCTTAAGCCGCATCTTGAAGCCATCAAGCCCATGCCGGCCGTCTTCGATCAGTACTACGTCAAGCGGCTCCACGGTACGCACGTGAAGAAGGGCAAGAGCAAGCGCGACCTCGCCGACCAGGTCATCGAAGATATTCGCGCCTTCAAGAAAACCGTCGATCGCGTGGTGATGATCTGGTGCGGATCGACGGAGATCTTCCTGGAGCCGTCCGCCGTACACCAGAGCATTCAGAACTTCGAGAAAGGCCTGCTCGCCAACGATCCCGGCATCGCGCCCTCGCAGATCTACGCCTACGCTGCGCTCAGCGAAGGCGTGCCCTTCGCCAACGGAGCGCCAAACCTGACCGTGGATCTTCCGGCCATGGTCTGCCTCTCGAAGAAGAACGCCGCGCCCATCTGCGGCAAAGACTTCAAAACCGGCCAGACCTTCATGAAGACCGTGCTGGCGCCGGCCTTCAAGGCGCGCATGCTCGGCGTGCAGGGGTGGTTCTCCACCAACATCCTGGGCAATCGCGACGGTGAAGTGCTCGACGATCCCGGGTCCTTCAAGACCAAGGAAGAGTCCAAGCTCGGCTCGCTCGAGTACATCTTCCAGCCCGAGCTTTATCCCGATCTCTACAAGGACATCTACCACAAGATCCGCATCAACTATTACCCGCCGCGCGGCGACGAGAAAGAAGCCTGGGACAACATCGACATCTTCGGCTGGCTCGGCTACCCGATGCAGGTGAAGGTGAACTTCCTCTGCCGCGACTCGATCCTGGCCGCGCCCATCGCGCTCGACCTCGTCCTGTTCCTCGACCTGGCCAAGCGCTCACCCGATCTGCGCTCTCTCGGCATCCAGGAGTGGCTGAGCTTCTATCTCAAATCGCCGCAGACCGCCGAAGGCCTGTATCCCGAGCACGATCTGTTCATCCAGTCCATGAAGCTCAAGAACACCTTGCGCCACATCATGGGCGAGGACCTGATCACCCACCTCGGGCTTGAGTATTACGATTAGTTCGTGTTGGTTTGACGGCTGTGCTTTCCCAGGTCTCAAAAGCGAGACCTGGGGCACCCCATTTTCGTGCTGAATTTTACTTCCCGAGACCGGGGCCACCTGCCTAAGGCGCGACCAGATTATGGTCGTCTGTCTGTCGCGACGAAACTGTCTATAAGGTCTCTGATCGCGTAAAAATCAGTGCTCGATTGCTTTTTCTCTTGCATGATCTTTTGCAAGCTGGCATCAAATACGATACCGCTTTTTGTCTCGCCTTTGACAAAAGTATCCGCAAGTATCTCTCCGCTTTGCCCGTCTTCGAGGTAGGTGTCTTGTATGTATTTGTCTCGTGGCGCCGTCAAGTCAGCTGTAGAGACAGTCAGCCTGACATAGCAACGGTTGTCCTTCGGGTTGTAGTGACTGACCTGCTCTTGGGTCAACGCAGCGCCGATAACGTTGCTTTGCAGCACCTTCTGCCCCATCGCTGTGCATTTCGACTGTAAATCAAAAAGTTCCGTAGCACTCGGAGTGCGAAACGGTGAAGCTATCTCGGGCTGCTTTTTCTTGGTCATGTCGCAAGAACTCAGCAGCAGCAAAGCGGCAATCGTCAGTCTCTTCATTTTGACTTCTCCACTATACGGCGGGTGGCCCACGTCTTAAGGCAATCGGTGCAGCACGACCGTGGGTACCCCAGATCTTGCTTTTGGGCATTAATATAACCTGCTTCATCATGGCAGAGATTTACGGCTTTGCAAGGGGACGCTTCTCTGTTGCAGTTTCGGAGTAGAATAGCCACATGAATGTCGGCCAGAAACTTGCGATTGAGCGTGTAGAGTACGAACTGCGGTGGACGCCCAAGTCGATGAGATCTACACGGGCTTATCTTCTGCAGATGATTCGGCACATGAAACGCTGGTACAAATAGAACCCCCTGCTTTCCTAGAGAGAGGCTTTCGGTCTAATGGCGGGGGACGGGTGGCCTCGGTCTCGAGGAATCAATTCACGCACGAAAATGGGGTGCCCCAGGTCTCGCTTTTGAGACCTGGGAGAGCACAAAACTCAACCAGCCGCCGTGCCCCATCCTTTTCGCATTTTTGGGCAGGTGGCCCACGTCTTTGGGAAATCAACTAACCACGAACGAGGGTGCCCCAGGTCTACCGCCGCGGCGGAACCTGGGAAAGCATGGATCTCAACCTTCCTGTCGTTTCCATCTGAACTCATCCGGTAACTCTCCATTTCTGCGGGCCGCGGTCCAGAACGACTCGATCTCCACGGTCCCCGCGAACCCGGTTGCATAATGCCGGTAGCTCGACCACTTCCAGTCTTCCGGCTTGCTCACCAATCCACGGACCACCGGATTCCGATGCATGTAGCGCAGCTTTTCGCTGGTCTTGTTTGCTGTCCACACGTTGAAGTCATAGTAGCGTGCCTGCCAGAATGGCCGCGTGGACTGTCGCACGGCCACGGAAAGCTTCACCGCCTGGATCGCGCGGTCAAGCGTACTCCTCCTCGGTTCGCCGACCAGAAGATGCACATGCTCAGGCATCACCACATAACCTGCCACGATGAATGCATACTTCCGGCGCGTCCGCTCAAGGCTGTCTTCGAAGAGATCGCACATCGAGGCGCTGCCAAGATGCGCAACCCGGCGATAGCAACTGAACGTGATGAAGTGAAAGTTACCCGACTGCTGATAGCGAACAAGCCCTCGCGTCATGCTGAACAGGATAGAACTTCTTGAGGCGGGGCGAGGGTTGTGCTTTCCCAGGTTCCGCCGCGGCGGAAGACCTGGGGCACCCGGCGCCCGGCATTCGTTGCGTCTGCTCACTTTAATTCGCCGAGGGTGGCTCGATGTGGTCGATCACGATCACGTCCACGGGTGCTTTTCGTGCTTCCGCTTTCAGGCCGAGTTGTTCCTCGAGAGCCGTAAAGATCGATGGTCCTGTGAGCCCCTGCGACTGCGCGCCTTCCCCAGGCGGCGGGCCGGGTATCGGCAGTCCCATCAAGTGCCATGAGCCTTCATCCGGTATCCACGAGAGCGTGTAATCGTATTTGCCGGTGAGTCCCGTGTTGTCCACCAGGGTAATTCCAATCTGCTGCGAGAGCATTTCGATGAGCGACTCGATCGTCGCGTCGTGGGCTCTGATGGTCATTCCTTTCGAAGAAAGGCTCATCGCCGGCAACTGGCCCGTCGATCCAGGCTTGATCCCGGGCTTGCTCGCATCGGAATCTGCCGGGTTCGCCTCTTTCAGTTTGGAACCACCCTTAGCCACCACCAGCGTGTACACCTCAAGCTCCCTGTTCTCGTGATGAAACTTGAGCTGGCAACGATCCTCGAGGGTTGGAATCAGCATGGCCCAACGCTGTAGGCGCGTGAGCGCCTCCAGCCTCGTCGCATCTTCCGGTGCAACCTTGGCCTCGATATCGAGCCGGCTCGACTTCACCCACTCCGGCTCGTTCAACAGGCGGTCGCGAGGAACATCAAAGGCCAAGTGCAGCAGCATGTCGAGAGAGCCGCCCTTGAACGAAAGCCCATCCGGCGTCGTACTGAATTCGATCCCCATTCTCGATACGCCTTCGTCCTTGTGGGGTTTGATCGAGACCACGTCGAAGGCAGGCAATGCTCGCGGCACAACCTGCGCCGCTGCCGCTGCGCTCGTTAGAAATGCCACCAGCAGTATTCGCACACAACCAAACTGCCGAACTTGATGCATCCACCCTCGTCTCATTTCACCATCAATTTGACCATGAACTATAGGATGGGCGAGCAAGGCCCTCAACTCCGCAAACAAAAAGCCCCGGCCGCAGCCGGAGCTTTCTTTTGAAGCAGTGAAAAACCTATGCCATCGCCGGTTGCATCACCACCACTGGAGCCGCTTTTTCAGCCGTAGCCGTGCTATGCGCCACCGCATGCGAGCCCCGCGTGAGCCGATGCACAAAGTGATACGGCGGCCACGGCCCCGAGAGCTGCATCTGGCACTCCTTCATCATGACGCTGGTGGTGGCGAACTTGTTCTGGTAGCGCTCCACGTGCTTGCGCTCGATCAGGTGCGCGACATCCAGCACCATCTTGCCGTTTTCCGTGAGCCGGCAGCTTACGTCCTCGTCCAGCGGTATAAACAGCCGGTGCATCTGGAAGCTGACCGCGCGCGCGCGCGTCTGGCGCTCGCGGGTGCGCGCCGCGTTCTCGCGCAGGTTGCTCAGGTACTCGCGGCCTACGCTGTCGGCCGCCAGGTGGCGCTCCACCTCGCGTCCGCAACAGCAGTCGTCCACAAAGATCTTCAGGTGCATCTCGGTCTTGCCGCGCAGCTTGTCGATGTTGCCGAGAAACTGGCGCTGATTGGAGCGGATCGACTTCCGCAGCGACTCGTCATCGTTGAAGATGGTGCCAAAGCGAAAGGGAAGCACGGTGGAGTGCTGAAAGCAATCGGCAATCACCCGTGCATGGTCTACGCCCGACTTCTGGCTCAGGGATTCCTGGGGGTTGTGCTCGCTGACGATCACCGCAAGATCGCTGGCGGGATATAAAAATACCTGATTTCCACTTACTCCTAAAACTGACTCCATCGGAACCGGTTTACGATGACGAGCTAATTCAGGAAAGGCTTGCTTTTCCCCAATGCAGTAGGCATACCATGCCATGACGAGACACTCCATTTGCGTGCGCATGCCCCGGCAGGCGCCGCTGGGTTGTGAAGCTCTGTGAACTTGAGAACAACTGCATCCATAGGTTGGGACAAGGGCAGGTCATTTTCATACGACCCGTTTTGAACTATGCCGAATACTAGTCTCGTAAAAATACGACTGGCAACCCTTTGCATCACAAAAGATACAGAAAGTTAGCAATCTCAAACAAAATCGTATTCGTAATATTAAAATTACATTTTGCGATATAGAAAAAACACCCACCCAGGCAAAAATCCGGCCTCTTACGCGCTCAGGGCAGCACGCGTTGAATGTGCAGATAAAGAACCACGTTTACCGCGATCGAGGCAGCCAGCAGGATCAGCGCGACCACGGCAATCAGGTTCACCTTGCGGCCTACCCTTTTGAGATCATCCATCAGTTCCTGCTGCTCCAGGGTGTTGCGGTCGGTGGCCTCGCGCACCAGCTCCAGCCGGTCTTCAACGCGCTTGAGCGCGGCGTTCTGCTCGGCTACCTGGTCGCCCAGCACGACATGGCGCGCCTGTAACTCGGTCACGCTGCCTTCGAGCGGCGCCAGATTCACCTGTGCCGGCCGGGGTGGATGGGGCGCAAGCAGGTTTGAGATGGCGGTGATCACCTGTCCGTCGAGCAACGGCAGCACCTTCTGCACAAACGGCCAGGCCATGCGCAGCCCGTTCATGGCGCGCTGCAGGCTGGTGGGCTGGTCGCCCGGTTCATTGGGTCCCGTTGAGCCGCTCAGTGCGCGCTCCGGCGGCACTGACCGGGGCTCTGCCGGTGGAACGGCACCGCGGCTGCTGGCGCCCACCGCCAGCGGCGAGCCTACCGCCCGCGGACGCGGCAACTCCGCACTTCGCGGCGGCTCCGGCTCGCCCAGATCGATCTCCCGTGGCTCGCTCATACGCAATCCTTCCGGCTGCTTTTCTCAGGCTACCTCAATATAAATCGGAATGCTTCGCTGCGGCTCGCGTATCCTCGAAGCGGGAGACAAGCATGACTCCGGTTCTTGGTCACACCCTGCGCAGCCTGCAGCGCAACATCCTGGCGGGCATTATCACCATCGGTCCGCTGTTTGTCACCTGGCTGATCTTCAGTTTTGTGTTCACCACCCTGGCCAGGGCCGGCTTGCCCATGGTCAAGCTCTTCGCCAGCGTGTTTCCGCTGGGATGGTTCACCAGTCCGTTCATGCAGTCGGTGCTGGCCATCCTCCTTACGCTCGCGGTGCTCTATATTGTCGGCCGCATCACGTCCTTCGTCCTGGGCCGCCAGGTATTCGAGCTTTTCGAGTCTGCGCTGGAGCGGCTGCCCTTCGTGGCCAAGGTCTACACCTCCGTCCGCCAGCTCATTGATACCATGATGGCCAGGAAGCCCTCCAGCCAGCGCGTCGTCCTGGTCGACTTTCCCATCGAAGGCCAGAAGAGCATCGGCTTTTTGACCCGCACGCTCGCCGACTCCGCCACCGGCGAGCCACTGGCCGCGGTACTGTTGCCCAATGCCATCAACCCCACGTCAGCGTTTCTCCAGGTGCTGCCGCTGTCGCGCGTGGTTGAAACTGCGCTCACCATGGAACAGGCCATGAGCATGCTCATGACCGGCGGTGCCGTCGGGCCGGAGACCATCCGCTACTCGCAGCAGCCAGCCGCCGGGCCGCCGCTCCCGCCGTCGCAGCTTCCCTGACCCGCTTCCCCGTGCACCAGGACGGCCCAACCGCAAAACGAAGCAGCGGATGCCGCGGCAACCGGTTCTCTTTTGAACGAAAGCAGATGCACGGGCAAGACAGCGGAGCTACTCGGCCGCCCCGGCAGCTTCGCCTTCCGCCAGCGCTTCGCCGGCGTGCCCGCTCTCGGCCGTTATCTTGCGCAGGCTCACGTGCTCGATCTGCGCCCAGATCAGCCCCACGGGGATGATGCTCAGAAAAGTCACCAGCAGCAGGGTCGCAGCGCAGGCCGTCGCCGCCTCAGCCGATGCGCCCAGCACCGCGACCAGCGCCACGGCCACCAGTCCGATCTGCGAAAACCAGCCGATCACCGGCAGTTGAATGATGCTGGCGCTGCCGCTGGCGATCATCAGCAGCACGCACTTGGGCGGCGTCAGCGAAGCCAGCTCCGGACTCGCCACAAAGGCGCGCATCGCCAGAAAATAGGCCAGCGCAATCAACAGCCACATGCCCAGCGAGAGCGACGCCGCGGCGGCAAAGTCGCCCAGCGAGCGCATCGTATCCAGGCCGGAGTGGAAGGTGCGCACCTTGTGCCCCACTGACTGGGCAAGATTCTTCGAAAGAGGACGAAGCGCGTGCTCGAAGAAAGCGGCCACCGCGCCGCCGGCCAGCCGCACCAGGATAAGAAATGTCGCGCCCAGCACGGTGAGCGCCAGCCCCCCGAACCGCGCTACCAGGATGGCCAGCGTCCTATGATGCTCCGCCAGCTTTGCCGACCATCCCGAATGCGCCGTCACCGCAAGTATCTGGTCCGCCGGCACCCAGATCAGCGCGATGGAAAAGATGAGCGCCATCGCTCCCGCGTCCAGAAGCCGCTCCACAATGTAGACGGCAATCTGCGATCCCAGCGGCAACCCCGTCTTTTTTGAAACGAGATAGGGCCGCACCGGATCGGCCACGCGCCCGATCAGCGCCACAGCCGTGAAGCCCATTACCTGCGTGCCCACCAGCGTCAGCGGCCCGATCTTCTTGTTGTGGCGCAGCAGCAGTGCCCAGCGCACCGAGCGGAAGACGTAGCCGAAGTAGATGCATCCGGCAGCAGCGGCGATCATGCGCCAGTCGGCCAGCGCCACCTGCGCGCGAAAGACTCTGAAATCGAAGTGAACACGATGCCGCGCCCACAAAACCAGCCCGGCAAGCGCAGCCAGCACCACCAGTCCCAGAATCAACTGACCTTTTTTCAAGCGATCTCCATTCGGCGGCGACGCATATGAGTGTAACGGATGGCCTGCACGCGGCGATGGAATAGAGCTACAGCGTTTTCGGTTCAGGTCTTTACAAAGTTGATGCCGTCGAGTAGCTTTTTCCTCAAGAAAAAGCCACCTTCAACGATGCCGGTTTGTCAACATATGAACCGAAAACGCTCTAACGGCTGGTGCCCGCCGGCTGCGCCGCAGGGGAGGGAAGCAAGCGTTTTGCCTGCGCCTGGCGCGCCAGCACGCGCCGGTTGAACTCGTGAATCACGCGGGCCACGTAGACCCGCGTCTCATAGTACGGCGGAATGCCGCGATACCTGTCCACCGCCTCCGGCCCGGCGTTGTACGCGGCCAGCGCCAGCGCCAGGTTGTCGCGGTAGCGGGTGAGCAGCGCGTCCAGGTAGGCCGAGCCGCCACGCACGTTCTGGCCGGGCTCAAAGCGGTCGTGCACGCCCATCTCCGCCGCTGTTTGCGGCATCAGTTGCATCAGCCCTGCGGCACCGGCGCGGCTCACGGCATGTGCATCGCCGTCGCTCTCCGCCTTCACCACACTGGCCAGCAGATCGACGTCCAGGTGATACGCCTTGCCGGCCGCACTCAGCATCTCGTGCAGATCCGCTGCGGTCAGCCCGGCTGCGTTCACGGCCGGCGGCTGCGCAACGGCTTGTTCGCCACGGCGGGCTTGCGGAGCAGGCAGGTCGGGCACGCGCTCAACGCCGGCAATGTCGCGTGAAGCAAACTCGATATAGTTCTCTTCGCCGGCACCCAGATACAGCCGCACGTGACCCTCCACCTGCGCGTGGTGGTCGCAGCGCATCGCGTAGCCGTTGGTCAGCGTCACCAGCTCAGCCCCATGCGCAAAGGGCGCAAGCGCAGCCAGCACCGCCGCAGCCACGATCGTCTTTCCGCGAAGGATGGAAGGCACCATTCCATCCTACCCCGCGGCCACAGCCGGCGCGCCGGAAAGTTTGCCGGGGCACTTTTTGATTGCCGCTTCCAGCGCCACGGCCACGCCATCCTCGTCGTTGGACGGCGCCTGTTTCCAGCCATTCGTCTTGGCCATCGCGCGCAGCTCCAGCGCCGCGTTGGCCATCACCACCGGCTGCCCGGCCCACTCGAACATGCCCACGTCGTTCCAGTTATCACCAATGGCCATCGTCTCGCGCTGATCGATGCCGCACCGCGCCGCAAGCCGCTGCAGCGCCCATCCCTTGGTTACACCCGGCGGCAGCAGGTCAAGGATGGACAGATCGCGCGCCGGGTACTCCGTGCGCACCAATTCGCAGGCGCCGGCCCACGCGCTTGCCTTCAGCGCCGCTTCCGCTGCGCGCATCTTGCCGATGCTGCCCGTCGCCATGGCCTGAATCGGATCTTCTCCGTCGACGAGCGCGTCTTCGAGCGGTTTCACCACCTCGATTGCGTTGCGGTTGGCCTCAATCCACAGCGCAATGCGCCCATGCGCCTGTTCGAGGTTTTCCAGCGCCAGATCGCCGCGTCCCGGCCGGTCAAAGGTAAAGACTACGCAGCCATAAGGCCGCAGCAGCCCGCACACTCCGCGCGCCACCGGCGAGGGCAGGTGGCATCGATCCATCAAATCGCCGTTCAGGGTCCTGGTCACTGCACCATTCGACGTGATCAGCGGCGTATCCGCTCGCAGCCTGAGCCCTTCGAGCAGCGGCGCGGTGTACGCTGCGCGCCGTCCTGTTGCAATCGCCACCGTAATCCCGGCCTTTTGCGCAGCGCGCAGCGCCCGCGCGTTGCGTGGGCTCACCTGGGTCGAGAGCGTGGGCAGGAGCGTGCCGTCCATATCGATAGCCACCAGGCGAACCAGAGTGTGCATGGTTCCAGTGTAACGGGAATGAGTCTGGCGCTGCCGCAATCGCCGCTCCGATCCGTTAACCTATGTTCATGCAGCGCATCTGCACTCAATGCCACGCCATCCTGGACGAAAAGACCATAGCCGACTGGTGTCCGGCCTGCGGCGGCGCATGGATCGAGCGTGAAAACCGGATTCCCGATATTCCCCAAGCCACGCCCGCGGAAGTCGATCATCGCGGCATCGTCCTGCCACGCCGCCACGCGTCAGGGGGCATCATTACGCCGCAGTGAATTGGCAACCCGGCTGAGCTTTTTCACCGTGCGCGGAACGGACAGGTTCCATGCGCATGTTCTTTTTGCTCCATTCCTAATTTGCTCTAATCCGGCTGTCTCACCTGCGGTCACCCATCTGCATGGTTCCTCCCACGTGAGGAGCCTTCCACGATGGACAGCGGATTTTACGCAGCGATGACCGGCCTTGAGGCCCGCACCCAGGCGCTGGATACGGCGGCGGCCAACCTGGCCAACGCGCAGACTCCCGGCTATCGCGCCGAACGGGAGTACTTCCGCTCGGTGCTGCTGGGGCCCGACGCACTCGATTCGCAACTGGGCGAAACGGTCAACAACTATGGACTGCTGGGCGGCGACCGGCTGAGCCTGACCCAGGGCGCACTGCAGCAGACCGGCAATCCGCTCGATCTGGCTATTGAGGAACAGGGCTTCTTCGAGATTCAGACGGCCAACGGACTGCGCTTCACCCGCGACGGCGCCTTTCACCGCGCCCGCAATGGCCAGTTGGTCACCGGGGCTGGCGAGCCGGTGTTCTCGACAACCGGCCAGCCCATCGGCGTGCCACCGGGACAGGTTTCGGTAGGAACCGACGGAACAATCTCGGTAGACGGCGGCACGGTGGGCGCGATCGGCGTTTTTACCTTTCCCGCCGGCGCGCAGCTCACCCCGGAGGGCGCCAACCGCTACATCGGACCCAGGGGCGTCGCGCCAGTCGTGTCCACCGACGCCGCCATCCACCAGGGCGCCATCGAGTCGGCCAACGAGGATGTGATCCAGGGGTCGCTGGACTTGGTCATGATGCAGCGCCAAGCAGAGATGATGCTGCGCGCGCTGACTCTCTTCCACACCGAGTTCAACAAGTTCGCTACCGAGGACCTGCCGAAAGTGTGAAAAGCAGGGATCAGGGATTAGGGGTCAGTTGGTCCGTGCTGGCGCAATTTGTTAAGGCTGCTGATGGAGGTTCATCGCAAAAAGGACTGATCCCTGACAACTGGTCCCTGACCCCTCGTCCCGAAGGAGACGCCATGATTCGAGCTTTATACACCGCCGCCAGCGGCATGAGCGCGCAGCAGCTCAACCTGGACACCATCGCCAACAACCTCGCCAACTCCTCGACGACCGGGTTTCGGCAGTTGCGCCTTGAGTTCCAGGACATGGTCTACCAGAACCTGGTGACGCCGGGCGCGGCGCAGAGCCAGAACACGGTTTCGGCCGGGCTGCAGATCGGCTTGGGCACCAAGTCGGCAGCTACCGAGGTCATCGCCACGCAGGGCGAGCTCAACGAGACGGACAATCCGCTCGATGTGGCCATCGAAGGACAGGGGTTCTTCCAGGTGCAGCGGCCCGACGGCACCATCGCCTACACCCGCGCCGGCCAGTTCCAGCTCAACAATCAGGGCACCCTGGTCACCACCGACGGCGACCCGGTCATCCCCACCATCACCATCCCGCCCAACGCGACGGCGGTGACTATCACCCAGTACGGCGTGGTGAACGCGACTCTGCCCGGCCAGCAGAACCCATCGCAGCTTGGCCAGATTCAACTGGCCACCTTCCCCAACCCCGGCGGTCTCGAAAGCATGGGCAACAACCTGCTGCAGGCTACGCTCAGCTCCGGCGACCCGGTGCTGGGCAATCCCGGTGGCGCCGAGGGGCTAGGAACCCTGCAGCAGGGCTACCTCGAAAACTCGAATGTGGACGTGGTGACTGAGTTTGTGCAAATGGTGCTGGCACAACGAGCTTACGAGTCGAACTCCAAGGTGATCAAGGCCGCCGACGACATGTATTCGCAGGTCAATAATATGACACATTAAATCGAAAGTGATAATTGAGGAAATCTCGTGAGGGTTCAGTGAAGAAATGGGTTAGAGCTGCGGCGCGAATCGGGCTCGCGACGCTGGCTGCAGCCAGCCATGCGCAACAGCGGACGGCCGCAGCGGTCCTGCGCCGGATCGACGATCCCGGCGCGCGCGGCAGTTGGCTGCTGACCCGCAATCCCGTGCATCCGGCCGGACCGGGGCGACTGATCTGGATGCCGGACGATGCGTCGCCGCCATCCAAGCTGGATAGCCGTCCTGTGGCTGCGCCGGTGATCCGGGCCGGCGAGCGGCTGGTCGTAGAAGAGCGGACACCGGTGGCCGATGCCTGGCTGGAGGCAACAGCGCTGGAGCCGGCGCAAGCGGGCGCCGTGCTTCGGGTGCGTCTGGAGATGGGCGGCGGTGTGGTGCGGGCGATTGCGCTTGGCCCCGGCCGTGCGCAGTTTGCCACCGCGACCGGGGCCCGGCCATGAAGCGCGGACCCGCGTCGGCTGCATGGCTTGCGATCGGCCTGCTGCTGGCCGGCAGCCCTGCAGTCACGGCCAAAAAGCACCTGCCGCTGACGCCGGCGGCCCGGCCCACCCCGCCCGAGGCGGCGCTCGACGCCTACATTCAACGGGTGCGCGCCAGCCAGGCGGCCGAGGTGCGCACGCCCGGCTCTATCTGGAGCGCGGAGGGCCGGTTGGTGCGGCTGGGCACCGACGCCAAGGCCTTCCGTCTGCACGACGTGGTTTCCATCGTGGTTTCTGAAAACCTGGCGGCTTCGACCGACGGGCAGGTGAAGAACGCGCGGGCCTCCAACGCCAGCTCCGGGCTGACGGCGCTCTTCGGCGCGCTCAAGACCGGCAACAATCTGCAGAACCTGCTGGGGATGTCTGCCACCTCGGGGCTGAGCGCACAGGGCCAGAGCACCACCAGCTCCAGCCTGGTGACCACCTTCGGAGCCGAGGTCATGGACGTGCTGCCCAACGGGATGCTGGTGGTGCAGGCCACGCGTCAGCTTACCTTCTCCGGCGAGACGCAACTGATCAAGCTGCGTGGGCTGGTGCGCCCGGAGGACGTGAGCGCGCAGAATGAGGTGCAGTCTACCGCCATGACCGACCTGGAGCTTGAGGTGACCGGCAAGGGGATCGTAGACGACTCCACCTACCGGCAGAACCCGGTGGTGCGTTTTCTGGAGCGGCTGCTGGTGTTTTAAAGACAGGGAACAGGGATTAGGGAATAGGGGTCAGGGGTGGAGATGGCAGCGCAGAGTCAAAGTCGAAGGCTGAAGAGAATCGTGGCAGCCGGGCTGTTCGGCTGGGTCCTGGGTCCTGGTTTGGCCGCTGCTGTGCCGGTTGCGGCTTTCACTCCTGACGCGACCGGCGCTCCCGGACAGATGGCGCGGGTGAAAGATGTAGCCGCCATCGAGGGGATTCGCGACAACCAGCTTGTCGGCTATGGGCTGGTGGTGGGGCTGCATGGTACCGGGGATAGCCAGCAGACGATCTTTCCGGTGCAGACGCTGGTTTCCACCCTGGAGAGGATGGGTGTTACTGTCCCGCAGACCGGGGCCATCAGCGCGGCCAACATGCAGGTGAGGAACATGGCCGGCGTCTTCGTGGTGGCTACCATGCCGCCTTTCTCCACGCCGGGGTACAAGCTGGACGTCACGGTCTCCTCGGCCGGCGACGCGCGGTCACTCGAAGGCGGCATCCTGCTGATGACCCCGCTCTACGGGCCGGACGGCCAGATCTTTGCTCAGGCGCAGGGGGCGCTGGTGCTGGGCGGATACACCGTCACGGCAGGCGGCAACACCCGGCAGATGAACGATCCCACCACAGCGCGGATTCCCGGCGGCGCGCTGGTGGAAAAAGCCGTGCCTTTCAACCTGGATCAGTTGCACACCATCGACGTGGTGCTCAACGACGCCGATTTCCACACCGCCGAGCGCACCGCCGCCTCCATTGACAAGGCGCTGGGCGCCGGCCGCGCGCACGCGCTGGACAGCCGGCGGATCGAGGTGGTGCCCAGGGCGGGCGAGGACGTGGCGGCACTGCTGGACAAGATCGAGTCGGCCGAGGTGGAGGTGTATCCCCGTGCGCGGGTGGTGGTGAACGAGCGCACCGGCACGGTAGTGATCGGCGGAACGGTGCGGCTGCAGCCGGTGTCGATCCTGCACGGCGGCCTGAGCGTGAACGTGATCGCGCAGACCCAGGTTTCTCAGCCCGGTCCGCTCTCCTCCGGAACGACGCAGGTGGTGCAGCAGACCATGGTGCAGGCGCAGGACAGGCCGGTGAACCGCATCGACCTCAAGGAGGGTGCGACGGTGGAGGACCTGGTGCAGGAGCTGCAGCGGATCGGAGCCGGCGCGCGGGATGTGATCTCGATCCTGCAGGCGATGAAGGAGGCCGGCGCGCTGGAGGCCGACCTGGAGGTACTGTGATGCATATAGGCGGGTGGACCCATGGGCAGATAGCCGGTGAGCAGGCCGATGTGAGCCAATCGGCTCCGAATCCGAAGCTCGTTCGCGCTGCGCACGAGTTTGAAGGGCAGATGATGAAAGAGTTATTGCAGCCGATGATGAGCGCGGACGCCCTGGGCGGCGAAGACGATGATTCCGGACCGGGACTGGGTTCGGGCTCCGGATCGGGCGGGGCGCTATCTGAGTTTGCCTCCGAGGCGCTCGGCCAGGCGCTCAGCGAGCATGGCGGCTTCGGCATCGCCGACCAGATCATTCGCGAGCTTGGTCAAAGGAGTAACCGGCAGGGAAATAGCAAGGTAACTGCCGATTTGCACCGCAATACTGTGATCAAAAACTTCAAATGACTCTCGTGCCGGCAATCCCTGCCGATACACACGGCAGAGAGCGATGATGCGCTGTAAGGAGAAAGAAGCATGGATATGAGCGGCAGTCTGGAGGGATTGCGGTCGCTGCTGGGAGTCAACGTCACTGCGCCAACCGCAACCCCGGCCCGAAGCGGTACTCCGGCAGCGGATGCGAACGGCGCCTACAGCGATCTGGCCACGCTGAGCAGCGCCGGGAGCCAGGTGTCGGCGGTTGCCTCGGGCGACGGTGTGCGCATGGACAAGGTGACCGCCATTCAGGCGGCGCTGGCTGCCGGCGCCTACAACGTATCCGCGTCGGCGGTGGCCTCCAAGGTGATCGACTCGATGCTGGGCACGCACTGAGCGCAGGCCGCCGCTCGCCGCGCAGATGGTTGACGTGCGGTAACCAACTGTTCCTCGCGGATGCACGTGCGCATCCCGCCAGCGAAAGAGAAAGGGAAGTGCAGGCATGACCGGAACAAGGCCACGACCGGCGTATCCGGAGCTGAAGCAACTGGTAACCGAGGCCTCGCACGCGCTAGCCACTCTCGACGCCAACCGGCTGGAAGAACTGGCGCTCAGTTGCCAGGCGCTCAACCGCGGCCTTGCTTCGGCGAGTGCAGCCCAGCGTGCGGCGCTGGCGCGGCAGGTACGGGAGGCAGCAGGCGATATGGCCGCCTTTGGCCGGGTGCTGGATGCGACGCGCGCCAACATCCGGGTGCTGCGCCGTCTGCGCGCGCTGCGCAACGGCAGCTTCGAGTACGAAGAGTATGAAGGTCCTGAGTGGACCGGGAGCAGGCATGGGCACGATTAACTCCGCGCTGAGTATCATGACCGGCGCGCTGGACAACGATCAGGCGGCGCTCAATGTTGTGGCCAACAACGTGGCCAACGCCAACACCCCTGGCTACACCGAGGAGCGGCCCGACTGGCAGCAGAACACGCCTATCGACATCAACGGAGCCCTGATCGGCCAGGGAGCCACGGAGACCGGCGCAACCTCGCTGCGCGACCGCGTGCTGAACGAGCGGCTCGACCAGCAGCAGCAACTGGCTTCGGCTTCCGGCACGCGGCTGACGGCGCTCAACACCGTGCAGGCGCTGTTCACGCCGGACTCGGGCTCGTCTTCTTCGGCCGCCGGCGACATCGGCAGCGATATGACCAGCTTCTTTGATTCGTTTTCCTCGCTCGATGCCAACCCCACCGACAATGCGCTGCGCCAGGATGTGCTCTCGACCGCATCGACACTGGCCGGAGACATTGCAAATGCGGCGGCGAGCCTGAACGCGCAGCGCTCGGCCCTGGACCAGGAGGCCGCGGGCGTAGCCGGCCAGGTGAACTCGCTTACCAGCGCGCTGGCGCAGTTGAACCTCGCAATCCAGTCCGCCTCGCCCAGCGCCGATGCCGGCACGCTCGAAGACCAGCGCCAGCAGGACCTGAGCCAGCTCTCGCAACTGATCGGCATCAACCAGATCACGACGGAGAACAACGGGTTCTCCATTACGACCACCTCCGGGCAGTTGCTGGTTTCAGAAGGACAGAGCTTTCAGGTCACCACCGGCCTGGTAAACGGCGTCACGAACTTTTTCGTCGGCGGCACGAATATCACTTCGCAGCTTGAGTCGGATGGCGGCCAGTTGGGCGGCTATCTTACGGCGCGCGACCAGGACATTCCCTCGGTGCTCAACTCGCTCGACCAGCTTGCCTACGGTATCTCCACGCAGGTGAATGCGCTGAATAACAACGGCACCGACCAGGCCGGCGACAACGGCAACGCGGGCGACATCTTTTCCGAGCCGACGCAAGTTGCCGGCAGCGCCGAGGCGATGAGCGTGGTGATGACCGATCCTGATAACATTGCCGCCGCAGCGCTGGGCGCAGGAACGGGCGACAACACGAATGCGGTTGCGTTGGCCAATCTCGCCAGCCAGGCGATCGTCAACGGCCAGACGCCGTCGGATTACTACTCGAACTTTGTCACCACGCTGGGTTCAACAGTGCAGCAGGTGCAGACCGAGAACACGGCGCAGAATGCGTCGATTACGCAGCTCCAGACGCAGAGCGACGCGCTTTCCAGTGTGAATCTCAACGACGAGGCCTCTTCGCTGACGGTCTTCGAGCGCAGCTACCAGGCCGCCTCGCAGGTGTTCACGATCCTGAACACCATGATGGCCTCGGCGCTGAACCTGGGGGAACAGGCGACCGTCTCGTAAGGCCGTCGTGCGCGAAGAAGCGCTCCAGACGCGTGTGGAAGAGACGATCGGAACCGGTTACGGGAGCAGAAATGGGAACGGAGCCAAGAAAATAAGACAATGCGCGTGGACCCGACTTACATCACCAACCTCGCCAGCTCGCTCGACCAGGTGCAGGCCAACGAGGAGCAACTGACGGCCGAGCTTTCAAGCGGCGTGCGCGTGACCTCCATCAGCCAGGACCCGCTGGCGTCGGGTGAAAATGTGCTGCTGTTGAACCAGATTCAGCAAGACGACTCGTTCACGCAGAGTTCCAGTCTCGTCATCGGGCAGCTCCAGGTGGCCGACTCGGCGCTGGGCAGCGTGGTGACCCAGCTTACGCAGGCCATTTCGCTGGCCACCAGCGCCAACAACGGCACGCTCGACGCAAGCGATGTGCAATCGGTAGGCAACCAGATCGCCGGCATCCTCGCCGAGGTGCAGTCGCTGGCCAACACCAGCTACCAGGGTCAGTACATCTTTGCCGGCGGGCAGACCTCGATGGCGCCCTTCAGCACGTCGAACGCGACTTCGCCCGCCGTGACCGCGTACAACGGCGACGACGACGTGAACTATCTCCAGATGCCGAACGGGCAGAAGATCCAGTTGAACGTGCCCGGCGGCCAGATCTTTCTGGGCTCGGGATCGAACAGTGTCTTTGCCGCATTGAACAATCTCGTGGCCGATTATTCGAGCGGCACGGTGAACACGCAGCAGGCGGCGAGTGATACCGCGGCTCTGAACACTGCGCTCAACTACGTCTCGCAGCAGCGTGTGACGATTGATAACTCGATCACGCGGCTCACCGCGGCGACGGATGCAACCGGCAGCGAGCAGACGCAGTTGACCGCAGCGCAGACTGACCTGATGCAGGCTGACCTGGCGCAGGTCTCCACGCAGCTCTCGCTCAACGAGACGCAGCAGACCGCGCTCGAAGACGTGATTGCGCAGCTTGGATCGAGCCAGAACGATCTGTTCAGCAAGCTCACGCCGTAACACCATCTATACTCGAAGCGAGGGACCAATCCTTGCTCGCACCGCTTCGTTTCATCTGGAATGCAACGCGCGGCCATCGGTTTGCGCCGTGGCGCAGCGAGTATCTGCGCTGGCGCGTCGAAACCTACTCCGGCAAGCGGGCCGAGACGCTCACAGCTTCCGCCGTACTCGGCTTTCTGTGGTCCACGCGCTGGGAGCTGCTTAGTTTCCTCGGCTGGACACACAGCATGGAACGCGAGACGCGCCGGCAGTCGTGACCTGTGGCTGATCCCTGCGTCTTATCTGGCACGGATCGCCTATGATCGATAGCTGGAGTCTCCCACGGATACCCTCTTTTTTATGAGATCAGCAATTTTTTGCGTGGCTGCAGGCGCGGTTGCGGTGCTGTTGTGTCCGGTCGCCGCGCCGGCGCAAAATCTTCCACCCATCACGCCGCCCGAGCCCATGCCCAGCGCGCAGGGCTCCGCGCCTACGCTGCGCGTGACCACGACCGAAGTGCTGGTGCCCACGCTGGTGCAGAAGCGCGACGGCGAAATTCTCTACGGATTGAAGCAGGGCGACTTCATCCTGGAAGACAACGGCGTGCCGCAGAAGGTGCACGTGCAGGAAGAGATGGACACCGCGCCGGTTGCGCTGGTGGTGGCCGTGGAAGAAGGCGGCGCCAGCGTGCTCGAGTTCGACAAGCTGGCCAAGCTCGGGCCGCTGCTCGATCTGTTTCTCACCGATCCACGCAGCCAGGTGGCGCTGGTGGGGTTCGACTCCACGCAGCATCTGGTCCAGGACTACACGCACGCCGGCGACGCGGTGAACGATGAGCTCAGAAACCTACAGCCGGGCGACGGCGGCGCGGCCATTCTGGACACGATCAGCTATGCAGTGAATCTTCTTGAGACCGAGCCCAAGGACTACCGGCGCGTGCTGCTGCTCATCAGCGAAGAGCGCGACCACGGCAGCAGGCACACCCGGCCGGAGAAGCTGATCCGGCAGATCGGCGAGTCTGACGTGCTGGTGCTGAGCGTGGCGTTCTCGCCGTCGCGGGCCGAGTTTGCGCACGACGTGAAGGACTCCGGCGACGACCGCACCATGAACATGGTCTCGGCTCTGGCCATGCTGGTGAAGGCATTCAAAAAGAATGTTACCAGGGAGATTGCCACCATGAGCGGCGGCGAGTACACCACCTTCACCGGCGACAAGAGGTTCGAGGCCCGCGTAGTGGATGCGGCCAAGCACATGCGCAACCGCTACCTGCTCACCTTCAGCCCCTCGAACCCCACGCCGGGACTGCACACCATCCGCGTGCGCACGGTGCTGGATTATGGAGCCAGGATCGTGGCCAGGGCGAACTACTGGGTGGGGCCGGAGGCGCGGTAGTGTCCCGTCTCGAAAGTTCGCAACATAAATACTGCTGTCATCTGCTGAATACAGATGTATTTATGTTGTCATCCTGAGCGTAGGTCGCCCGTGAACGCTTCGACAACCGGCTATTCCAGTTTGGAGGGCCTTGATGCAGATGGGTTTATAGCGTGGTTCGGCCCATTTCCAACTCGCTCTCGCGGCGCGTTCATGGTAATCTGACAAGAGACACTTAAGAGTGGACCTGAGACAACAAGAGGAGTAACTGACGCCGTGCTGGCGACTCAAAAGAAGACTGAACTGATCGAACGCTTCCGCACCCACGAGACGGACACCGGTTCCCCCGAAGTCCAGATCGCGATTCTGAGCGAGCGGATCGGCGACCTGACCGAGCACTTCAAAACTCACAAGAAGGACCATGCTTCCCGGCGTGGACTGTTGATGCTGGTCAGCAAGCGCCGTCGCCTGCTGGATTACCTGAAGACGCACGATTCTGACCGTTACCGCGACGTGATCGGCAAGCTCGGTATCCGCAAGTAAGCCCAGAAAGACAACGTTGAACCGGAAGCGCCCAGACCGGATACTGGTCACGGTCCCATTTGTACCTGCACACCGGGGCCATCCCATTCCTGGCCAACAACCGCTGCTGCCAGGGCTCGCGCGGAGCCGTCGCTTCCGCGCGGCCGGGCTGCCCCTGTCTTCGCCGCGCTGCGCCTCGGCGCGCTCTGCCGCGCTCTCCACACAAGTTTCCCAAGTGAAAAAATGAAACGAGGACACTATGTCTACCAAGCATGAAGTAGCCGTCGAGCTAGCCGGCGGCAAGCGGCTGGTCTTTGAAACCGGACGCATGGCCAAGCAGGCCTCCGGTGCTGCCCTGGTCACCATGGGCGATACCGTTGTTCTGGCCACTGCCGTGGCTTCGCCCGATCCAAGGGAAGGCATCGATTTCTTCCCGCTCACCGTCGACTATCGCGAGTATACCTACGCCGGCGGACGCATCCCCGGTGGCTTCATCAAGCGCGAAGGCCGGCCCAGCGAAAAAGAAATTCTCACCGCCCGCCAGATCGACCGCCCCATTCGCCCGCTTTTTCCTGAAGGATTCCGCAACGAAACCCAGCTCATCGCCCTGGTCTTCTCCGCCGACAAGGAAAACGATCCCGACGTGATCGCCATCAACGCCGCCGCCGCTGCCGTGGCGCTGTCAGACATCCCCTTTGGCGCGACCGTGGGCGCGGTGCGCATTGGCCGCGTCAACGGCGAGTTCGTGGTGAATCCCACCTATGCCGAGCGCGCCGCCACCACGCTGAACATCATGATCGTCGGCCACAAGGACGGTATCGTGATGATCGAGTCCGGCGCCAAGGAAGAGACAGAAGAGGTCATTCTTGCAGCCATCGAGTTTGCGCACGGCGAGATCAGGAAGATCGTTGCCGCAATCGACGAGCTGGTTTCGAAGGCCGGCAAGCAGAAGCGCGCGTTCATTGCGCCGGAGTTCGACGAGGCCTACTACAACGACCTCAAGTCGAAGATCGGCGAGCGGCTCAAGGACGCGCTCGACACCAAGAAGCATGACAAGATCGCCAGCTACTCGCTTATCAAGCAGATCAAGGACGAGCTTGCCGCCGAGCTGCCGGCCGAGGACCCGAATGCGAAGAAGAAGCTCAGCCATTACTATGAAACTCTGCGCGAGCGTCTCTTCCGCGAGCAGGTGACGAAGGACCGCATCCGTCCCGACCGCCGTGCCTTCGACGAGATTCGTCCCATCACCATCGAGACCAGCGTTCTGCCGCGCACACACGGCTCGGCGCTGTTTACGCGCGGCGAAACGCAGGCCCTGGTCACGGCCACTCTGGGCACACCGGACGACAGCCAGCGCCTGGAGAGCTACGAGGGTGAGCAGAGGAAGAACTTCATGCTCCATTACAATTTCCCGCCCTTCAGCGTGGGCGAAACCGGCCGCATGACCGGCGTGGGCCGCCGCGAGGTGGGCCACGGAGCGCTGGCCGAGCGCGCGATTGCCGCTGTGCTGCCTGAAGCCGACGAGCTGCCCTACTCGATCCGCGTCGTCTCCGACATTCTCGAATCGAACGGATCGTCCTCGATGGCCTCGGTCTGCGGCGCGAGCCTCGCGCTCTACGATGCGGGCATCGCGCTCAAGGGGGCAGTCGCCGGCGTGGCCATGGGACTGGTGAAGGAGGGCGACGACTACGCCATTCTCACTGACATTGCCGGCGCGGAAGACCATTACGGCGACATGGACTTCAAGGTGGCCGGCACGCGGAAGGGAATTACCGCGCTGCAGATGGACATCAAGATCGGCGGACTGACGCGCGAGATTCTGCAACAGGCCATGGAGCAGGCGCGCCACGGGCGTTTATTCCTCTTGGACAAGATGGACGGCGTCATCGACGGACCGCGCAAGGAGCGCTCGCAGTACGCGCCGCGCATCGAAACCGTGCAGATTCCCGTGGACAAGATCCGCGACCTGATCGGCAAGGGCGGCGCGACCATCCGCGGCATCGTGGAGCAGACCGGCGCCAAGATCGACGTGGACGACAATGGCCGCGTAAGCGTGGCCTCGTCTGACGCCGAGGGCCTGAAGAAAGCACTGGCCATGATCAGCGACATCACTGCCGTGCCCGAGGTGGGCAAGACCTATCTGGGCAAAGTCGTCCGGCTGGCCGAGTTCGGCGCCTTCGTCGAGCTCTTTCCCGGTACCGACGGCCTGCTGCACATCTCCGAGATCGCCGAGCACCGCGTAAAGGAAGTGAAGGACGAGCTGCGCGAGGGCGACCAGGTGATGGTGAAGGTGCTGGCCATCGAGGGCAATCGCATCAAGCTCAGTCGCAAGGCGCTCATCAGGGAGCAGAAAGCCAGGCTGGCGCAGGCCGCCGGCGCAGAGGCTGGCGCGGGCAGCGCAGGCGAGGAAGCGCAGGCTCCGCCGCTCGCCGCGGCGAGCGCGCGCAATGAGTTTGACGAGCGTCAGCCCAACTCGAATCAGAGCACGATCCTGATCGAGGGCGGGGACGACTTCGAGGACGAGGACGGCGAAGAGTTCGACGAGACCAACGAGCCGAACTTCAACCGCGCCGAGGGTGCGCCCGTAGCTTCAGGGCAGTCTTATAGCGGTGGAGGCCGTCCGCAAGGCGCCAACAATCGCCGTCGCCGTCGCCGCCGTCCGGGTGGACGCGGTCCCGGCAATCACCAGGGATAGCGTGAAGACTGCTTCAACACGAATGGCCCGGATCCTTCGATTACGGCGAAACTGCAGATGCTGCATCTCGCTGAGCGCATCTCGTCAGGGCGACTGCAGCGTCTGGCGTTTTTCGATGGCAGGGAATACGCGTGCAACGGGTCCAGGCGCCGGCTCGTTTGCTCCGGCGCGCGCCGCGTTCTTGTCGGAGTACATGCGGCGGTCGGCGGCGATGCACAGCGTTTCTGCGCTGATGGCGTCCTCGGGATAGACGGCAATTCCCACGCTGGCGCCCACCTGCACGGAATGGCCAGCGAGGTCGAAGGGATCGTTGAGAAGCTGGATGAGCGCGAGTCCGACGTTCTCGGCATCCTGGCGGCTGGTGGGCTCTTCCAGGATGATGGAAAACTCGTCGCCGCCGGTGCGGGCCACGGTGTCGGAGCGGCGGACGCGCGTGAGGAACACTTCGCCGGCACGCTTCAGCAGCAGGTCGCCGATGTGATGGCCCGCGGTGTCGTTGACCTGCTTGAAGCGGTCCAGATCGACCAGCAGCAGCGCTACCTGTTTTCCGGTGCGGTTGGCGCGTTCCAGCGCTCCGGTAAGCCGGTCCTGAAAGAGCCGGCGGTTGGGCAGGCCGGTCAGCTCGTCATGCAGGGCCAGGTACTTGTTGTGCTCGATCTGCTTTTCCAGCAGCAGCAGAATCATGCCCACGGCGACCACGTACTTGGGCAGGTTCCACACCTCTTCTTCGGGATGAAGGCTGGGAAAGAAAGCGCTGATGACGGGCGCAACCACGAAGACTGAGGCCCAGGCCAGAAAGCCGGCGATGGTGATGAGACCGCCGGTGGTGGCTCTGTGGTAGCTGAAAAAGAAATGGATGCTGCAGCCGAAGTAGACGCCAAAGAAGATCGCATTCAGCGCAAGATCGGCTCCGCCCGGCTGGTATTGTTCTGCCAGCAGAAAAGCGGTGAGGCCGCAGTACAGGCTTACCCCTACCCAGCGCAGCGGATGCGTGAACCGGCGCACGGAAGCCAGCGCCAGCACCAGCGGCAGCCCGCCGATCAGCAGCGACCCCGGCACAAACATCCAGCTTCCCGCAGGCGCATAAACAAGCAGCGCCAGGTAGAGAGTGTTGGCGCCCAGCAGAATGCAGACCATGGCGCGGTTGGAAAGCCGCTCGCGATAGGGCACGCAGGCCCACATGAAGACGATACCTGCCCACACCAGCGCCGCCAGTCCCAGAAAGGTCGCAAAGCTGCCCATCCATCCGGGCTCGTTATGAAACAGGAATGCAGTAAAGTGGAGCTCGATCAGCAGCCAGCCGACCAGCCAGAGTCCGGAGATGGCCGTAAAGCCCCGTCGCGCCACCGATGCAAAGGCGCAGGTCAGCAGCGCTACGGCTCCAACATCTGGAAGTCTGCTCCAATCCAAACTCAGCCCACCTTGGCGACACAGATTCGCCCAGGAATAGAATCGCCGAATTGTGCGCGATTTCCATGGCGCTTTTGTAGCACGGGAAAGGCATCCGGGTAAACTTCAGTAACGCTCCCAAATCCATTTACATGGTACGTTTTTACATCGATTGAGAGATTTTTGTTGCGCTTTGAGATTGCATTCAGAAAGCACTGCCGGGGGGGCGGCAGAGGAGTGGTTTTCCGCCAGGCCGCGGGAGAAATTTCTGAAGAATTCCTTATGAATGGCCGATAGATTAGAGCAGTTCTCCAATTCACGTGCAGTTTGAAAGGATGCGCCAAGTGGCTCTTTCTTAAGGAAAGAGCCACTTTAGAGCAACGGCTTCGCTCTACACCCATTGGAGAACTGCTATAGGCAGCCTGGCGTTTGCGCCGGAGCCATGGCTCCGGCGGTGCTTTTGAGGGGAAGCATGATCTCACTGAAAAAGTACCTGGATTCCAATCAAGCCGTCCTCGAGGAGGATGGCGACGATGTCCTTTCTGCGGCAATGGCCGCATATAGCGCAGTGCTCGGTGAAATCGGCGAGTGCGGGCTGTCCGCCTGCCCCGCCCTGGGCGACGGGCTGAAGCGGCGGCTGGCAAGCCTGCGCGCCGGGCTCTCTGCACAGATCAACCGCGAAAAGCTGGCCGCAACCGATGAAACGGTGCGCGCCGAGCTGCGCGGATGGGGCACCCGCGCCTCGGAGCATTACCAGCAGAAGGCGCATGAAGTAAAAGAGCTGCTGCTGGTAATGGCGCGCACCGCCGAGTCCGTGGGCGAGCGCGACCAGCGCTGCGCCGGACAGCTCAACGAAGTAACCAACCGGCTCCAGGAGATTGCCAGCCTCGATGACCTCTCGCAGATTCGCAGATCAATCGAGAGAAGCGCCGTGGAGCTGAAGAACTCGATCGACCGCATGGCCTCAGAGGGCAAGGCCGCGCTCGAACAACTGCGCGCGCAGGTTTCCACCTATCAGGCGCGGCTGGAGCATGCCGAAGAGGTGGCCGCGCGCGACGCGCTCACCGGTGTCCGCAGCCGGCTGAGCGTGGAGAACCTGATCGAGGCCCGCATGTGCGCGGGCGGCAAGTTCTGCGTGGCCATTGTTGATATCGACGGCTTCAAAAAGGTCAACGACGACTATGGACACATTGCCGGCGACGAGTTGCTCAAGCAGTTCGCCGCCGAGCTGCGCTCGGTCTGCCACTCTTCCGACGTGATCGGCCGCTGGGGCGGAGACGAGTTCATCATTCTCTTCAACCGCGACCTGGCCGAGGCCGTGGCGCAGCGCGACCGGCTGCAGAAGTGGGTGTGCGGCAACTATACCGTCCACTTCGGCACAGGCACGGTCAAGATCGGCGTGGACGCGTCGATCGGCCTGGCCGAGTACGTTCCCGGCGAGCAACTGCGCGATCTATTCGCACGCGCGGACGCGGCCATGTACGAGCACAAGGCCGCCTCGCGCGCCGGCAGCAACGGCTTCCGCCGCTGAACCAGCCGGAGTGCGCGGGAACGCCGGCGAAGATTCCCGTGACGACTCTGCGCCGGTGCGACGTGCTTGATCCACGCCGTTTTGGGAATTCTTCGCTCCGGCTCCCGTTCCTGGAACTGTATCCGTTTCTTTTCACTTGCAATCTTGAGTTTCTTTCAGCCGTGCGGGAATGTGGATGTGTGTCCGTCCTTCAAGCAGTTCCAGGGTTGTTCTGCTCCGAATCCGTTGCCGCCGAGTGGCTTTTCTCCTTACAGAGAGGTCGTGCATGAGGCTGCTGATTGCCGAAGACGACAAGCTGCTGGCCCTGTTTCTGTGCCGCGGCCTGGAGGCCGACGGGCATCGCATCCGCTTGGTCCATGACGGCGGTGCCACCGTGGAGGCGTTCCGGCAGGAGATGCCCGACCTGACCATCCTCGATCTCAACATGCCGGTCAAGGACGGAGAGCAGGTTCTCGAAGAGGTGCGCGCGCTCGATCCCGACCTGCCTATTCTCATCCTCACTGCGCGGCAGGAAGTGGACACGCGCGTGCGCTGTTTCGACCTGGGCGCCGACGATCTGCTGCTCAAGCCCTTCAGCCTGCACGAGCTGCGCGCGCGCTGCCGTGCGCTGCTCAGGCGCAAGCGCGCGACGCGTCTGCAACTGCGCGCCGGCGATCTCGAGCTCGACCGCCTCGACCACACCGCGCGCCGCGCCGGCCGGCCGATCGTTCTTACCAACAAGGAGTTTGTGCTGCTGGAGCACCTAATGCTCAACCGTGGCCAGTGCGTAACGCGCGTGGAGCTGCTGGACTCGGTGTGGAACCTCGAGCCGGCGCAGACCACCAATATCGTCGATGTCTATGTGAACTATCTTCGCCGCAAGCTCAACGATCCGCCGCCGGGCCGGCTTATCTGTACGGTGCGCGGACGCGGCTACATGGTGCCGTCGGAGGCTGGGTTGAGCATGCCGGCAGGCCTGCCTGCCGCGCACGCTGCTGCACAGCCGGCCGGCAATGTTGCAGACGCCGTCTTGGAGGCGCAGTAAGAAAAAATGGAAGAGCCAACTTCGATTTGCCTTGGAGGAAATTCTGCATGCAGCCCGCTACCGCTACCGTGCTTCCCACTTCCACCCGCGTCCGCCCGCGCACAGCGCTGGTGGCCAGCGCCGACCGCAGCTTTCGCCAGCGGCTCACGCACATCCTTACCGGCCTGCGCTGGCAGGTGCGCGAGGCCGAAGGCGGCGCGCAGGCCTGGGCCGAAGCAGAGAACATGCCGCTCCAGGCGGCGATCGTGGACTCCTGGCTGCCCGATCTCGATGTGAACGAGTTTCTGCGTGACTTCTGCGGCAGCTTTCCCAACATGGAGGTGGTGACGGCCAATGGCGCGGCCGGACAGGAGGGTCCGCGCAGCCCCTACCGGCAGGAACTGCTCTACGCCATGCGCCGCAGCCAGGATACGGACACCGCCGCCTGGAACACCGCTCCGGCGCTGAACGGCGGCAATGGCAAAACAGCCGGATGCCAGCCGCTTCCTGCACAGGCCGTGTCATCGGACGCGCGCGAGGCTGCCGTGACGGGCGCAGCCAGGCCCGCCATCGCCGGTCCTGTGCCCATCTGCGCTGGATCTTCCTGCCGCAAGGCCGCAGCCGAGCGGCTGCCGGAGCTGATCGGCAACGCAGCCTGCATGCTGGAGGTAAGCCGCCGCGTGCGCCTTGTCGCGCCGCGCAGGACGCCGGTGCTCATCGAGGGACCCACCGGCTCAGGCAAGGAGCTGGTGGCCGAGGCCGTGCACCGGCTTTCGCCGCGCAGCCGCAATCCTTTTGCAGCCATCAACTGCGCGGCCATCCCCGAGTCGCTGCTTGAGGCCGAGCTCTTCGGACACACGCGCGGCGCCTTCACCGGCGCGGTGCAGGGGCGCGTGGGGCGGATCGAGGCGGCCGACGGCGGCACGCTGTTCCTGGACGAGATCGGCGAGATGCCGCTGTCCTTGCAATCCAAGCTGCTGCGCTTTGTGGAGTGCGGCGAGCTGCAGCGGGTGGGCGACAACGAAACCGTGAAGGTGGACGTGCGGATCGTCGCCGCAACCCACCGGCCGCTGGCCGAGCATGCGCAGGCGGGCAGCTTCCGCTCCGATCTTTATTACCGTCTGGCGGTCTTCCTCATCCGCACCCCGGCTCTCTCGGAACACTCTGAGGATCTGCCGCTGCTTGTGGAACACTTCCTGCAGCAGATGGGCCGGGACACGCCGATGAAGCGGCTGGACGAGACAGCCATGGCCCGGCTGGCGGCGCATGACTGGCCGGGCAACGTGCGCGAGCTGGAGCATGTCCTGGAGCGCGGCATCATCCTGGCCGGCGACGAGCCGGTGCTCACCGCAGCCGAGATCGACTTCGGGCGGGGAACCGACTGAGCGCGGAACAAGAAGCGCAGGAGCCGAAATATGCAGATTGAGACGCGGCTGAGCGACCAGATTGCGCGCTATCTCGACTTGGCCTCCGGCGAGGCCAGGCTGACCGCGGCCAACATGGCCAACATCGACACGCCCGGCTATCGCGCTGTGGGCATGAACTTCGAAGCCGAGATGTGCGAGGCGCTGCGTGATGTGGACGGTGGAGGCGTTGCGCGGCCGGTGCGCATAAAGACGGTGGACGGGTTGATCGCACGGCCTGACGGCAACGACGTGTCGATAGACCGCGAGAGCCTGAACCTGGCCGAGGCGCAATTGAAGTACAAGACCGGCATCGCGCTGCTGCGCATCGAGTATCAGAAGGTGATGGACGCAATTCATGCGGATAAATGAGGGAGCACGGCTTGGGTTGAAGCTGCGAGTCGTGGCCAGGCAAAGCTAGTACCGTGACTTT
>JASHPJ010000071.1 GCA_030038195.1 Acidobacteriaceae bacterium | reverse complement strand
AGAAGTAATGCTGATAAGCGCGAATGATGGCGCGATAGTTGGCCGCCGCCAGCGCCGGATAATGATCCTGGCTCTCGTAGAGACGCCCGCGCCAGTAAAGGGCCGAAACCGTCTCCGGCGCTGAAGGATACCGCTTGATCTGCTCGTCGAAGACGCGCGCCGCTTCGGCATAATTGCCCAGCCGGTAGTTCAGCCAGCCGGAGCGCCAGTGCGCCGCGGCAGCGTTCTTGTCGGCCGGGAAATGCTCGGCCAGGTAGCCGTAGTACTGGATCGCCGTGGGATAGTCGTGCTTGAGCAGATACATGTTGCCGGCGGAAAACAGAGCCGCGGCCAGCCACGGACTGCGCGGAAACCGAGTCTCCATCTCCGCGACAATGCGCTGCTGCTCCGGCGCATCGTCCCGGTCACGCGCCAGCTCCATCAGCAGCTCCATGCGCCGCGCGCCGTTCTCGTCGCTGGTGTCAGGCAGCGCCTCGGCCTGGCTCGCGGTCAGACGCTTCAGCTTGTACTCGCACGCGGCCAGGGCCACGCGGAAACCGTCGCGATCCGCTTCGCTCAGCTCCGTTGAATGCGCCAGCGCGCGATACTGCTCTTCGGCTTCGCTATAACGGCCGGCGTCGTAATATGCGTCGCCCAACGTGCGCAGATCGGCAACCGTGAGCGTGGACTCCGCGCCACTCTGCATCAGCCGCGCGCGCGCCGTCTGCGCCTCCGGGCTCAGCGGATGCTCGAGCAGCAGATTCCTGAAAACCTGGCTGGCTGCCGCCGCCTGGTTCAGCGCCAGGTCCACCTGGCCTTCGGCAAGCATGTAGCCCGGCCGGTCGGCCGCGTCGGTATCTGCCACCGCGGCCAGCGCCGCGCGCGCGCCGGCTGGATTGTTCAGCGCCAGCAGCACCGTGGCCTCGAGCTCCGGTGCATCGTCGTCAAAGATGCTGTCTGGATAGCGCGTGGCGAATCCGTGCAGCAGCTTCTCCGCGGCTGCTTCGTCGCCGGCCTGGTGATTGGCCTCAGCCGCCAGAAAATCGGCGTAGTCGGCCAGCTCCTGCCCGCTGCGCCGGGCCTGCGCAAAGCTCGTAATCGCCTCGGCATAGCGCTTGTCCAGCAGATATGCGTGTCCCAGCGCCAGGTAAGCTGCAGCAGCAGCCTCGCCGGTGTGCGCGCGCGCATAGGCCATCACGCCTGCATAGGCTTCGGGCGTGCGCATCAGCGCAAGCTGCTGGGCCATGGGCCGCAGCTCGGTGGAAGCCACAAACGCCTGCCGGATGCGCGCCGTCCGCGCAGTTCTCACCGCGCGGCTGGCCGTCCTGCGTGTCGACCGGCGATGACGGCGATGCGCCGCGGTTGTGTGCTTCGCCGCCGTCTTCCTGCGCGTGGCCGTCTTCTTGTGCGCGGCCGTGCTGCTACTGGCGTCCTGCGCGACGGCAGGCCGTGCCGCCGTCCACGGCGAGATAGGCAACAGAAACAACAGCGCCAAGCTGCTCGCCGCCTGGCGAAAGAAAGAGCCGGGGGAATACCGCACCGTCATATCTTCACTTTAGTCCCGTTTTCATCCCACTGCGCTGCGACGGAACCACTCCGGTAACCGGAAGGCAGCGCTTCGATTGCCGGATTCCGGTTCCGGACGCAGCCCGGCCTCCGGACAGCTTCAGCCTTTTAGATGCGGCAGCAGTCGAAAGGCGGCCATTTCTCCCCTATGGGCGCACTCACGCAGGGGTTTTCTGCTTCTTAATTCAGTGAGATTTCGATGCTCCGAACGTGGCTGGTGGAAGAACTCCTCGTTTCCCAGGCACCGGTTGCTTGGTTCCTAAGCGGGCCGTCGATTACACTCTTCTTTTAGGGGTCAGGACGGCCTGCAAAGCGCCGGACCGGGGCTTTCCCCCGCACATCGCAACGAATTTCCAGGGATTTCCCGCATCCTACCGACATGTCGACCATCCAATCGATTGCAGAAGAAAACGAGCAACATCCCGATGTAGCCCTGGTTGAGCGGGTCCGTGCCGGCGATGTCTCGGCCTACGATGAACTGGTTCGCAAGTACGAGCGGCAGATCTTCCGGATTGCGCAGCACATCACGCAAAACCGCGAAGACGCTGAAGACGTGATGCAGGACGCGTTCCTCAAGGCATACGAGAAGCTCGATCAGTTCCAGGGAAACGCGAAGTTCTACACATGGCTGGTACGGATCGCGGTGAACGAAAGCCTGATGCGGCTGCGCAAGCGGCGCACCGGGAAGATGGTCTCGATCGACGAGGATCTGGAGACCGACGAGGGCTCCGTTCCACGCGACCTGGCCGACTGGGCGCCCGACCCGGAACAGAACTACAGCCAGTCAGAGCTGGCCGAGATTTTGCGCAAGACCATTCAGGGTCTGCCGCAGGGCTTTCGCGTAGTTTTCGCCCTGCGCGATGTGGAGGGTCTCTCCACGGAAGAGACTGCAGAGGCGCTCGGATTGAGCGTGCCCGCCGTCAAGTCGCGACTGCTGCGCGCGCGGTTACAATTGCGCGAGCGGCTGAGCCGGTACTTCAAAAGGAAGACGGGACCGGCAATGCCGCAGGAAGCGGGGTTGAAATAAAGTGACCTGCACTGAATTTATTGCTCTCCTCGACGATCTGATTGACGACAGCGTTGCTTCTCCTATCCGCACCGAAATCGAGAACCACATGCACGAGTGCGAGCACTGCGAAGTAGTCTTCAACACCACCCGCAAGACCATTGAAATCTATCGTTCGCACGAGCTTTACGAGCTGCCCAACAACCTGCGCGAACGGCTCCACGCCGCCATCATGGCCCGCTGCAAGAAAGGCTGCTGACCCTGCCCTTCCCGTTCTAAATCCTTCCCGCTCCTCCATCCTATTCCGTAGTCACCACAACTTTTCACGCAAACCGGCGTCTGCTCTTCCAGTAAGCCTGTGGCCTGACTGTGCCCGGCCATCCCTCGCACGGGAGAATTTGCGTTGGAATCTCTCAAGAGCGCGCTGGCGTTGGTTTTATGCGGCACGCTGTGCACGCCGGCTCCCTTTGGCTATGGCCAGGAACCGGCGGCCAGCACCCAGCCGCCCCGACACGCGCATCGGCCGGCCTACCAATCCGCGCAGTTGCAAGGCAACGAGCGCATTCTGCAGGCGCTTAACCGCTTTACCTTCGGCCCGCGCCCTGGAGACGTGGACGACGTACGCGCCATCGGCCTCGATGCCTGGTTTGAAAAGCAGCTTCATCCCACCACCATCGATGAAACCGACCTCAACGCCCGCCTGGCGCAGTACCCAGCCATGCAATGGAGCGTCGCCGACCTCATCTACCGTATCCCCTCGAACGGCATGATCCGCCAGGCCATCGACGGACGCATGCAGGTTCCCGCGCGCGGCACGCTGCACGCCGTCTACGAGAACCAGATGTACCGCCTGCAGGAAAGGAAGACCGCGCAGCAGGAGAAAAAGCAGGCTGAAGCGCAAACCTCTGCGCAGGCGCCAGCCGCGAAGAACGCAGAGCCCATCTCCTCGGCAGCCATCCTCAACCAGCTCGACCAGCTCGACGCGCCCACGGCCGACAACGCGCCTGCACAGAAAGCCGCCGCTCAGCCCATGCCGGATTCCCAGTCGAGCGATCATCAATCTGCCGCTCAAGGAACTGATCCACTGACTGACCGGCAGACTGACAACCAGGCGCTGTTCTCTGAGATCGCAGCCCTACCGCCCGTGCGCCGCGTGATTCGCCTGCAATCCATGCAGCCTGCGGAGTTCGATGCCTTCGTCAAGTCTCTCCGGCCTGCGCAGCGCAAGGCGCTCGACGACGGGCTGAGCCCCGATCTGCGCGAAGCGGTCGCCGATCTCGAAAACCCGCAGCGCCTGCTCGTGGAAGAGCTCATGGCCCAGCGCCTCACCCGCGACATCTACTCGAACGCGCAGTTGCAGGAGGTGATGACCGACTTCTGGCTCAACCACTTCAACATCTACCTGCGCAAGAATGACGAGATGCCCTACTACCTGGTGAGCTACGAGCGCAACGTCATCCGCCCGCTCGCGCTGGGTAAGTTTGAAGACCTGCTTGAAGCCGTGGCCCACAGCCCGGCCATGCTGCTCTATCTCGACAACGCTGCAAGCATCGGCCCCGACTCGCCCGCCGCCGAGCGCGCCAAGAGGAACGCCTGGCGCAACCCGAAAAACAAGGCACCCGAAGGCATCAACGAGAACTACGCCCGCGAGCTGATGGAGCTGCACACGGTGGGCGTCAACGGCGGCTACACGCAGGCAGACATCATCCAGGCAGCCCGCGTGCTTACCGGATGGACCGTCGATCAGCCGCAGCGCGGCGGCGGATTCGTCTTCAATCCCAATCGCCATGAGCCCGGATCGAAGACCGTCCTGGGCAAAAAGATCAAGCAGAACGGCGAGCGCGAGGGCGAAGAGCTGCTTCACCTGCTGGCCGCGCGCCCGGCCACGGCGCAGTTCCTCTCGCGCGAGCTGGCCATCCGCTTCGTCAGCGACGATCCACCGCAGTCCCTCGTCGATCGCATGGCCAGAACGTACATGTCGAGCGGCGGCGATATCTCCGCGGTTCTGCGCACGCTCTTCCACTCGCCCGAGCTCTGGGCCGCGAGCGACTACCGCGCCAAGGTCAAGACGCCGATTGAATTCGTCGTCTCCGCCGCGCGGGCCAGCAACGCCGACGTGGAAAACTACCAACCGCTTGAAAACGCATTGCGCCAGATGGGCATGCCGCTCTATGGCTGTATTCCGCCCGTCGGCTACAAGTGGGATGCGGCCGACTGGGTTTCTACCGGCTCGCTGGTCGATCGCATGAACTTCGCGCTCAATCTGGCCGCCAATCGCCTGCCCGGCATCACCGTCAAGTGGTCGCCGTATGCGCAGCAGCCGCCCGCGCAGAGTGTGGGCATGCTCGCCAATCCAGTATCGGAGGTGGACGACCCGACGCCGGAGAGCGAAGAGGCAAGGCTTGCGCCGCTCATCGTACCCGGCGGCATCAGCGAGGCCACGCGCGCCGCAGCGTTGCAGCAGTTCCAGGCGCAGATCGCGCAGGATACATCGTTCGTACGCCCCGTTTCCGCCGCGCGGCCGCAGAACCGCGCCAAAGCGGCAACCGTTCTGGAAAGACAGGACCAGGTGCTCGCCGGCCTGCTCATCGGCTCGCCCGAATTTCAACGCCGCTAGACCTGGCCACGCCAATTTTGTACGAGATGGAGCACGGTTTCACGGGCTATGCAGAAACGCTAAGCGGAAGGCACGAAGTGCCGGGGCGCGAGTTTAGTCGTGCCGCGTGTGCTATCAGAATTTTTCGTGGGGCTTTAAGCCTCTGCAAAAACCAGGAGTCCACCATGCGTATGAATCGCCGATTTTTCCTGCACAAAGGCGCGCTTGCCGTCGCCGGCACCGCGGCTATTCCCAGTTTTCTTGTGCGCAGCGTCCTTGCGGAAACCGGCGCCGCACCCGGCCAGCGCCTGGTGGTTATCTTTCAGCGCGGCGCCGTGGACGGACTCAACGTGGTGGTGCCCTATCGCGAGAAAAACTACTACTCGATGCGCCCCACCATCGCCATTCCGCAAAAACAGGTCATCGATCTCGACGGCTTCTTCGGGCTGCATCCTTCCATGGCCGCATGCAAGCCGCTCTATGACCAGGGCCAGCTCGCGATCATTCATGCAACGGGCTCGCCGGACATGAGCCGCTCGCACTTTGACGCGCAGGACTACATGGAGTCTGGCACGCCCGGCGTAAAAGGCACGGACGACGGATGGCTCAACCGCGCGCTGCAGGCCGAAGATGCGAATGCGGCCCTGCGCCGCCGCTGCGCGGGCACCTGCGAGCACAGCGCCTTTCGCGCGCTCGCTCTCGGCTCCGACGTGCCGCTCACGCTCGCCGGCCGGGTTCCCGCCATCGCGCTTAACAACCTCAACAGCTTTGCCGTGGGCGGACGCGGGCCGGCTCCCTCGACCGCGGCCAGCGCCTTTGAGGCCATGTACGCCGATTCCGGCGACCACATCTTTCACGCCACCGGCGACGAGACCTTTGAAGCCGTCAAGATGCTGCGCGACGCCAATCCTGCGCAATACCAGCCCGCGCCGGGCGTCGAGTACCCAAACAGCGAGTTCGGCAACAGCATGAAGCAGATTGCGCAATTGCTCAAGGCCAACCTGGGCGTCGAGGCCGCATTCACCGACGTCACCGGCTGGGACACGCATCACGCGCAGGGCGGCGTGAACGGGCAGCTCGCCAATCGCCTGGGCGACTTCTCGGCCAGCGTCGCCGCCTTCTGGCGCGATCTGGGCGACAGCGCCGAAAATGTCACGCTGGTTACCATGTCGGAGTTTGGCCGCACCGCGCGCGAGAACGGCACCGGCGGCACCGATCACGGCCACGCCAACGCGATGTTCGTCCTGGGCGGACGCGCGCGCGGCGGCAAGGTCTACGGCCGCTGGCCGGGTCTCGACAACGACCAGCTCAACCAGGGCCGCGACCTCGCGCTCACTACCGACTATCGCGCCGTGCTGGGCGAAGTGATCACGCACACGCTGGGCACCGACAACCTGGAGGTGGTTTTCCCCGGCGTCCGCCTCGACCCGCGCAGCTTCCTGCGGCTGGTTTAGAGCAGTTTTCGCTTCACATGTTGACAAGACGGCATCGTGTCCGCCGCGGCGGATGGCTTCTTCATGAAGAAAATGCCGCTCAGCATTGCGCATATCTGTTCAGAGCAGAATCAAAAGTGCTGCAAGGCCCCAGATTTTACGCGGCTCGCGGCAGAGCGGAAGCCGTGCCTTTTCAAAACATCAGGTTTTTGGACAGATTCTTATAGGGCGCAGGACCGGGTCTCCAGACGCCTCAACTGCATCGCTTCTGCAATCACGTCTGTGTACTTTAGCCCTGCGCCGGTATTGAAGAGCACCACCCGATCCGCTGGCGAAAGAAATCCCGTCGAGACCAGGCGATCATAGGCTGCCGTGGCGGCTGCACCCTCCGGGGACAGGAAGATACCCTCCTGTTTCGCCCAGTCAAGAATCGAAGCCAGGATGTCCTCGTCGGAAAGCGCAATCGCCAAGCCTTCGGACTCGCGCAATATATCGAGTATGATCGCGTCACCGTAAGGTTTAGGAACACGCAGACCTGATGCGAACGTCGAGGCATTTTGCCACGCCTGGCTTGTGCTGGCGCGATCCTCAAAGGCGCGCACAACCGGCGCGCACCCGGTTGACTGAACCGCAATCATTTTGGGCCGCTTACCGGGCTTGACCCAACCCAGCTCTTCGAGCTCCTGGAAGGCCTTCCACATGCCGATCAGTCCAACTCCGCCACCGGTTGGATAAAAGACTGCGTCCGGATACTCCCAGCCAAGCTGTTCAACCAGTTCATAGCCCATCGTCTTTTTGCCTTCCACCCGGAACGGCTCTTGCAGCGTGGAGACGTCGAACCAGCCTTCGGAAGCCTTTTTCCCGGCGACGATTTTCGCGCAGTCGGAGATCAGCCCATCGACCAGGGTTACGTTGGCTCCATATGCGGTGGCTTCGACATAGTTTGCAAAAGGCACATCGCGCGGCATAAAGATATGCGACTCGATGCCCGCGGCGGCGGAGTAAGCGGCAAGCGCTCCCGCCGCATTTCCCGCAGAGGGCACGGCAAGTTTCGGAATGCCGTAATGACGGGCCATGGTAACGGCCATTGCCAGTCCGCGCGCCTTGAAGGTTCCAGTGGGATTCGCTCCCTCTTCCTTCAGAAAGACGCCCGTATATCGCCTGCTCCGCAGCATGGGAGTCCAGCCTTCGCCAAGTGTGACTGGCTGTACTTCAGGAAGAACAGCGGCATAACGCCACATGCCTTTCCAGGGAGAGGAGATGATCTCGTTACCGATAACCTCCTTCGGAGAAGTCCCACGCAGGCGAGACAGGTCGTACCGCACATACAGCGAGCCTGCCGGCTGGCTGGAACAAGATGGGCAAACTGTTTGTGGTTTGTCCGCAGAGACGTGGGCGTGGCAACGGGAGCATTCAAGATAAGCGATTTTTGGCATTCCAGTTCCTGATATTTCGTATACTACATGAGGCGCAACTATAAACTTGCAGGGCTTTCATGGCAACCATCGAAAAATTAGGTCTTTCCCAGAATCTCACGACGCTTGCGTATCAGAGCATCAAGCGTTACATCCTCGAGGCCGACCTTGACGAAGAGGCGCGGCTGACGGAGGATTTTCTCTCCGACCAGCTTGGCATCAGCAAGTCTCCCGTGCGAGAGGCTCTGAACAGCCTGCAGACAGAAGGGCTGATCCGCATTGAGCCCAGGCGCGGCGCTTATCTGCGGCGCTTCACTGTCAAAGAGGTACATGATCTTTACGATCTGCGAGAAGTGCTGGAGGTCCATGCGATCGCGACGGCAAAGATCGCGCCGGAGCTTATTGCGGAGCTTGGGTCGAGCGTGGAACGCACGCGGAACTGGCTGAAGGCCAGGGACAAGGTGCGGCACATCGAGGAGGACACGCGGTTTCACGGGGCCATTGCCAACGCATCTGGAAACAGCGAGCTTTGTCATGTGCTCTCGAATACTCAAAATAAAATCTGGCTCTTTCGCTGCAAAACCTACAACCTCTCATCGAGCACGGCGCCAGGCGCTCACAGCACGATTCTGGAAGCACTGCGATGCGACGATCGAAACGCCGCGCAAGCGGCGATGCGCGATCACATACGGCTTGTGCGGGACAGGCTGATCGATCATCTTGGCGGTCGATCAATCCAAAACCAATAAGATCAACCCGCACGGGGTCGATAGGGATCAATTAAAAATTGGAAGCCATGCTCTTGACATTGTTCTGATATGTGATATGTCTAGTAAGCATGACGCAGTCATTTCAGCCTGTTTCTTTGCAGCGCTCTCCTGGCTGCCCCTGCGTTGTCGTTCGATGTCGCTTCTGACAGCATCCACTTTGAAAATCGGAATGCGCAACACAGGCGGGACCCAGTTCAGTGCGCGCCTGGTTGGCTGCTGTCTCTGAACCGGAGACTGCATATCCGAATTTCTGTCCTATTCTGACAGGGACCAGTTGCAACGCTGCGTTTGCAGCGGACACAAGGGAAGTCTGCTGCCCACATGGACCTGCGCCAACCTATGCAGGCTGGCAGAGCATGTTGAGCGGCTTCGGGCCTCTCTGTCTGTTTCTATGCTTTTTGCGAACCACGCGCGGAGCGGGCCTCGTTTTGCGCGTTACAGGATAGGTTTGTATGAAGAAGCTCCTGCTCTTTTTCGCGTTGGCTGCGAACCTGGCGCTGGCCGCGCCCGCCGCTCCTATTACCTCTCCGGAAGAAGCGTTTGGCTTCAAGCCGGGAACAGATCGCAAACTGGCGGACTGGATGCAACTGACGGCATATTTTCAGAAGCTGGCTTCTGAATCAGATCGTATCCGCTATGCCGAGGTTGGCAAGACGACTGAAGGTCGCCCCTTTATCGCGGTTACCATCTCTGCTCCAGAAAATCTTGCGCACAGCGCGCATTACCTTGAGATTCAAAGAAAACTGGCTGATCCGAGAACGACCACGCCGGATGAAGCAAAGCAGTTGATCGCGGATGGAAAGACGGTTCTGATCGTTACCTGCAATATCCATTCGACCGAGATTGCCAGCTCGCAAAGCGCCGCCGAGTTCGCCTACCTGCTGGCAACCGGCAACACGCCGGAGATTCGCTCCATTCTTCACAACGACATCATCGTGCTCGTGCCTTCCCTGAATCCCGACGGACAGCAGCTTGTGGTGGATTGGTACAAGAAGTATTTGGGAACGCCGTATGAAGGCGTCAGCCCGGTCGTACTCTGGCATCACTATGTCGGACACGACGATAACCGCGACTGGGCGACGTTTACGCAGGTGGAAACGCGCCTTGCGGTAAAGCTCATCAACGAATGGCACCCCCAGATTCTGTATGACCTGCACCAGCAGGGTGCGGATGCGGCGCGCATTTATCTTCCACCCTGGGTCGACCCCATCGATCCGAATGTAGACCCGCTGCTGGTGTCGTCCATGAACGCACTGGGCACGAATACAGCGCTTGAGATTGCAGAAACGGGCAAAACGGGCGTCTTGTCCTACGGCGTGTATGATTTCTGGTCTCCGCTCAGGGATTACATTGCCTATCACAACGGATTACGCGTACTTACCGAATCGGCCAGCGCGAATATCGCTTCGCCGATCAATATACCCTTCGACAAGCTCGGCAAAGGCATCGGCTATGACGCGAAGGTAGCCACGTGGAACTTTCCCAATCCCTGGAAGGGCGGCATCTGGCGGTTGGGCGATATCGTGGACTACCAGATCGATGCCTTCTTTTCAATTGCAAATAACGCCGCAATGCATCGCGAGAGATATCTAAGTGACTTTTACCAGGTCGGCCTCAACGCCGTGAACCGGAAGTCCGGGCCCTACGCTTTTATTGTTCCGGCAGAGCAGGGAGATCCGGCTGCAACGGCAAGGTTGATCAACACGCTGCGCATCGGCGATGTGGAGATAGAAAAGGCAGATACGGATTTCGATGCAGATGGACAGCATTATGCGCGGGGCTCGTATGTCATCCAGGTCGCACAGCCATATGGCGGCTTTGCCAAGACGTTGCTTGAGATCCAGCACTATCCGCAGATACCGGAATATCCCGGTGGTCCGCTGCGGCGCCCTTATGATGTAACTGCGCAGACACTTCCATTGCTGTTCGGAGTGAAGGTTGTTACCGTTGAGAATAAGTTCACGGCTACCACAAGCAAAGTAACTACGGTTACCGCTCCTCCTGGCCATTTTGAACAGGCTCCCGGCGTGCAAGGCTACCTGGTTGCCGATGACACGAACAGCAGTCTTTATGCGCTCTTCGCTCTGTTAAAGGATAACGTGCAGGTCTATCGCCTGATCGGCAGCGGCGTTTCTCCTGGAACGATCTATATCCCGCAGCAGGCGGGCATCGAGGCGAAGCTCGCCGCGCTTGCCCAGAAGTTCCCCATTGATATACGGCCTTCCAGCGAGCCGGTGCAAGGCAGCGCGCTACTGGTTCGTCTCCCGCGCATCGGCCTTTATCAAAGCTGGGTTCCTTCGATGGACGAGGGCTGGACACGCTGGATATTCGACCAGAACGGCATCCCGTACACGCGAGTTGTAGACGCAGACATTCGCAAAGGCGATCTGAACCAGCGCTTCGATGTGATTATTCTGCCCGATAGTTTCCCCAACGCGATTATTCACGGCCATGGAGAGCGAGACGGCCGCGGATCAGATACTCCAGAAGTGCCGCCCGAATTTCGCGGAGGGTTGGGCGATCAAGGGTTAGACAGCCTGAAGGCTTTTGCCCAGGACGGCGGCACGATTGTGACCTTGAATCGGGCTTCTGAAGTGTACGCGACAAAGGCTTCTGAGAATGTCGCCAATGTCCTTGCGGGCGTGAGCAACAAGGATTTCTATATCCCCGGCTCCATCTTGCAGGTCTCGGTAGACACCTCAAATCCGGTCGGCTTTGGGGCGACGCCCACAGTTCCTATCTTCTTCGAAGATAGCCCAACCTTCCAGGTCAGCGGCGATGCCCGGTCGGTAGCGTCCTATGCCAGTGACAATCCATTGTTGAGCGGCTGGATTCTGGGCGGACAGTATCTGAATGGCAAGTCGGCGATTGCTGAGGAGCCTGTCGGCAAGGGAAGGATCATCCTCTTCGGGTTCCGGCCTCAATATCGCGGACAATCCGAAGTTACTTACAAGCTCTTCTTCAATGCGCTGTTCTACGCGAGCTCTCAAGCCACAGCTCTTGGCGGAGCAGGCACACAAGCGCAATCCGTGACCGGCCATGCAGGTGGTCATCTCCGGGTTCCCGGAAGCGAGGCAAGTCATGGCGAATAACAATACCCAAATAGCTTCGGATCGGCTTCGGCGGCTGGTGATGACTGGCGATCGAGTTATTCGCCTTTGCATTACTTCCAATTATTTCTGTTGTTGTCTCTACTAAGTCTCTATTGACATCGGCGGGACAAGCCAAATGGCTTGATTGCGATATTCAATCGCGCACTCTGCGTCTTGTCTGCCGAACTCCTCTCTATCCTCATTAGTTTTCGGACGCCGGGCGAACCGCACCCATGCGGCCCGAGCCTCCCAGAACCATCCAGCGCGCCGCGCGCATGGAATACGAAGGAGTTTTTCAAAATGAAAAAGCGCAATATGTCTGGCCGAATTCGACGCAGTATCGTTGCCACATCATTTGCTCTCAGTTTGCTTGCCCTTCATCCAAAATCTGGCATAGCGCAGACGTCGGCGGATGGCAGCATCTATGGCCAGGTGACTGACAGCACCGGCGCTGTCGTTTCGGGCGCACAGATCGTGGCCAGCAGCACAGGTGTTGGCGGCACATTTCATGCCGTCAGCGATTCGGTGGGAAACTATCATCTCCTTGAGCTGCCTCCAGGAATCGATTACACGGTGGAGGCAGATGCGCCGGGCTTTGAAAAATTTGTGCGCGTGGGGCTTATCGTTCGCGCCGGACTCAACGTCACGGTTGATATTTCTCTGAAGCTCGGATCGCAGTCGCAGACCGTCGAAGTCACCGGCGACGCTCCACTGGTTGATACGCAGAGCGCGGAGCAGGCTGTTAATCTGAGCGGGGAGCTGCTTCGCAACATCCCGATTACCGGGCGGCATGACTGGTCTGACTCTCTGCAGGTCACGCCCGGCATCATCAGCGCGTCCAGCGACGCGGAGGGCGGACAGACTTACTTCCTGCGCGGATCGGAAAATGAAAATCACGCAGTGCTGCTGGATGGCATGGATATCGGCAGCTTTGAGCAGAACTGGCCGTCCAACACGATCAGCATCGCCAATGAATCGCTCGGCGACATTCAGATCAAGACCGGAGCCAACGACGCGTCGTCGCCGGCGGCAATGGGAATGGTTATCAACCTGGCAAGTCCGGTGGGCAGCGACCAGTGGCACGGCTCCTTTCTCTACCTGGCAGGCCCGGCTACGCTCAACGCCAACAACGTGGCGGGGGGCAACGCTGCGGCCTCGGCGTCGCAGCAGCCTGATTTCGCTATTGGTGGTCCGATCAAGAAACAACACGCCTGGTTCTTCTTTTCGGGGCGGTACATCCATCGAGATGATGGCATCAGCCAAACCAGCGCGCAGGACACCTATCTCCGCCAGATTGATCCGGGTTTTCAGCCATTTCCCAATCAGTCGCGAGGATTCGTTTTCCTGGCAAATAGCTCGATTCAGCTCTCTCCGCGTCATCGGCTTATGGCGATCGTCCAGTATGACAGCCGCAAGCAGGACGCCAATTACCAGTGGTACACCGTCGACATCGCCAAGAACCAGTACGGCGGCGGAGCTTACGGTCTTCGCCTGATCTCACTATGGACCCCTAAATTCAGTACGCGTTTCCTCGTCTCGTACAACAACAAAGGAGCCAACAACAGCCTCGGCTCAATCGGTGGGGTCGGGAGCAAGCCAGAAGAGGACATCTACCTGACGTATGCTGCCAACGCCGGCAAACTGGTGGGGCAGGGATCTTCACTCGCAACATTAAATAATCTTTCTTCGGTGTCGTTGAGTCCCGCGCAAAAGCCTACGCTCACCGGTGATGCAAATTATCTTGTCTCGAAAGTATGGGGCACACACGAAATTGGTTTCGGCTTTTATCTGGAACCGCATGAGCTGAACAAGAGCACCACGTACTACGCAAACGGCGGCGGCATTATCCAGGAAGATGCTGCTCTCAATAACCAGAATGATCCATCGCAGGGATACACCATCTTCCATACGCAGTCAGTGAGTGGAACGAGCAGCTTTCTGAGCCGCTACGTGGGAGCCAACGATTACGCCTGGTACGTCCAGGATCACTGGAAGCCGTTTTCGCGCCTTTCAATTACCGCCGGCCTGCGCCCTGACTGGGTTTCCGGCCGTGATGAGGAATTCAAAGTTACGACCCAGCACTCCTGGAACTATGCGCCTCGCATCGGCGGAGCTTATATTCTGACCAGAAACCAAAGAAACGTGATTCGCGCAAGCTGGACCAAGATCACCGATATCACCAATGCCAGCTATCTTGGTTCCGCCGCCACCAGCACGGTAACCACAACCGACACGTATTACAATCCGGACGGTAGCATTTATAACACGATCGTAACTCCGGGAAGTACGTCCAGCTTTCTCGGCAAGACCTTCGATCCTCATCGCCACCAGGGATATGTGCGGGAGTGGCTGGCAGGTTATCGTACGCAGCTTCCCGGCCAGGTGGTGGTAGACGCGAGTTATATTGACCGCGAATATCGGGATCGTCCTGCCGAGTACGATACGAACCAGATTTATACCACGACGTCCACCGGAACGGTATGGAGCGGCCTGGTTAACCCAACGCTGAACAACACCTATTACATCACGAACGATAAATGGAACTGGTTTGTTTACCAGGGAGTGGAATTTACCGTCACCAAGCAGACCCCGAAACTCAATTTCCTCACCACTTATACCTATTCACCCGATCATCTCGCCGGCACCTGGCAGCCCAACGATCCAACGGCCATCCTGGAGCCAACCAAGTTCTCAAACAATGCGGGCATAGGCTCTGTACGCGGATACGTCACCAACGACTACACGGGCGACACGCGCAATCGCATGTGGCAGCGCCATCAATGGCGCACGGGTATCGACTGGAGAGCTCCATGGAAGCTGCGTGTCTCAAATACTCTGACGGCGCAGTCCGGCACTCCCGGGGGCCCGGTGACTGTTACTCTGCCTAGTTATAACGGCCAGTATGGACCGGCAACCATGCAGATCGATGGACGCACTGTTTCCAACCCGCTGGCCACTACCTATCGGTTCAAGTACGCAAATCGCGGAGAAGGCCAGATCTGGTGCCCCTGGCTAATTCAATGGAACGCGCTGGTGGGCCGCGTATTCAATATCACCGACCGCCAGACAGTCGAGCTTGACGCGAACATCTATAACGTCACGAATCGAGGAGCGGCGCAGCAATTCGTCAATGGCACGAATGCTTCATCCGCCACGTTCGGCGAGTTACAGAACGTGCAACTTCCGCGTTCGGCACAGTTTTCCGTGCGCTATCACTTCTAAGGAGATTAAAGGTGACAATTTCATCCGTTCGGTTTAAGTGTGTGCCAGGCATGCTGGCTGGACTTCTTCTCGTGCCGGCTCTCTGGGCCGGCGCTGCATCCGACCTGCCCGCAAGACTCACGCTGCAGGATTTAGCGGATACGAGCGGGCTACAGCAGGTCAGCCTGTCTCCGGATGGCCGTCAGTTCGCCATCGTGCGCGGAGGCCAGATCGAGCTGGTTTCTTCCGCTGGAGGCTGGCCCGTCGCTCTAACGACGACGCCAAGTGGGAAGCAAGGAGTTCGCTGGTCCCCTGATGGCCACGTACTTGCATTCGTCAGCGAGGGCTCCATCTGGACGGTTTCTGCAACGGGCGGCCAGCCCGCGCGGCTCACAGATGCACGCCAGCACAATGGCGGCGACCCGCGCACAGCAGCGGATCGCGATCCACAGTGGTCTCCCGATGGAAGATGGGTTCTCTTTGAAACGGGCCGCCACGGCAACGCCGATCTTGCCGTGGTCAGCGCGGATGGCCTTTCGACAAATTTCCTCACGAACTCGCCGGCAGACGAAGCCAATGCAGCGTGGTCGCCGGATGGCAGCCGCGTCGCTTATGTGGAGCGCTCGCCAGAGTATTTCAGCGGGCGCCTGGTTGTCGCGGAATTCGATTCGTCGACCGGGCGCTTTCAAGGCGAGCCCAGGGTTCTCTACACCGCGAAGGAAGACCGCGGCGGAGGATGGTCCATTCGCCGTCCCGAGTGGTCTCCGGATGGAAAGTCGCTCGCCATCGTTCTTCAGGACTCTGGATGGAACAAGATTGATTTAATCTCTGCAAACGGCGGCGAACCGCGCGCCGTCACCACGGGCGACGCGGAAGATGAAGATCCAGTCTTCTCGCATGACGGAAGATATCTGGCCTTCGTCTCCAACCGTGAGCATCCGGAGGAACGGCATATCTGGATCGTATCTCCGGATGGAAGCCACCTGCACCAACTCGCATCCGTCTCTCCCGGCGTAGAAGGAGAACCGATATGGTCACCGGATGGGCGCCAGGTCTATTTCCTTCACGATTCGTCCTTCGAGCCATCCAGCCTCGCCGTGGCCCCTGTCGAGGATGGGACGGCTCATCTTCTTATCCGGACGCAGCCGGTAAATTTTGCCGATACCGGGCTTCTGCAGCCTGAGGTCGTTCACTACAAAAGCACGGATGGTCTGGGCGTCGCAGCCATCCTATATAAGCCGTTGGACTACACGGCGGGAAAGAAATATCCCGCCGTGCTTTGGATTCACGGCGGCCCCGAAGGCCAGGACACGCTGGGATGGGATCCGTGGGCGCTGTACCTCGCTCAGCACGGATACGTCGTGCTGACTCCCAACTACCGTGGCAGCATCGGGTATGGCGAAAAGTTCCGCAATCTCAATGTGGAAGACAGTGGAGGCGGCGAGGTTGAAGATGTTGCCCAGGGCGCGGAATACCTGATCGCGCAAGGCCTTGCCGATCCTGAGCGAATTGGCATCGGAGGCGGCAGCCACGGAGGGACGATGGTGGCCTATGAAGTTACCAAGAAGCCGGATATCTGGCATGCGGCCATTGAACTCTATGGCGTCGTCGATCGAGACTCTTATATAAGAAGGACGAATCGGCCCTCAGCGATTCGTTGGATTGCCAAGATGGGAGGCACGCCGGACCAGAAACCGGAGGTTTATCGCAAGGCCGACATCCTTCCTGATGTGCCGAAGATCACGGCGCCTGTACTCATCATGCAGGGACAGAACGATCCGCAGGTTCCTCCCTACGAGTCGCAGCAGTTTGTCGAGGCACTGCAGAGGGTAAAAAAGCCCTATCTGTATTTCACCTTCCCCAATGAACTGCACGGGTTTTCGGAGAGGGACCATCGTCTCGAAGCATGGCGCAGAGAGGTCGCATTCCTCAACTACTATCTGAAACCCGAATATGGCCTTAGTATTACCTCGACACAGGACATCGTTCTCGATGAATCGAGCGTGCAATAGCAATTCCGTCCGGACAGAGAGACAAGAGGCCGAGGGGAAGACTTTTTCAGATTGCCTTCCCTTCGATCATGCATGCAGAAGAGGCTGGAACCGTGCAAGCCATCCATAGAAGAGCGCGTTTGTTCGTATGGGCCTCTTTGTACGCGGGCGGCCTGGCGCTCTTGCTCTTGACCGGCAGCCACGTCAGGCACGGTTCCTGGTGGCTCGCGCTCCTGGCGCGTCTCATCGCCCTGGCATTCTTTGCCGGAGACACCGTCAGGAAACGCTCCCTGACGATTTGGATCTTCTGGTCCATGCTTGCTGGAGTCGAAGCGGGTCTGGATGTTCCTCAGACGGCGCTCCATCTGCGCGTATTCAGCGATCTCTTCCTGCGCCTGATCCAGATGATCGTGGCTCCCTTGATCCTGGGAGTCCTGGTCACCGGGATCGGCAGGCATGGAAGCTCGCGCGAAGTATCACGCCTGGCAATCAAAGCACTGATCTACTTTGAGGTGTTGACCACCCTTGCATTGATTATCGGGCTGCTGGCCATCCACATCAGCAAAGCTGGCGCCAGCCCAGGCATAGCCATGGTCACCGCCACGCATCCTTCTACCGATTCGCCCACGCAACCACCTACCTGGGGATACTTCCTGCTCGATGCAGTGCCCGCAAATCTGGCAAGCGCCATCGCGGAAAACCATATCTTGCAAGTGGCCATCTTCGCAATCCTGTTTGGAGTTGCGGTAGGAAAGCTGAAGGAAGAACAGAAGCACCCACTGCTGGCTTTTTTTGACTCCCTCACAGCAGCTGTTTTCCAGTTGACAAACCTGGTGATGTACCTTGCTCCCTTAGCCGTGGGAGGAGCATTAGCCTATGTCGTAGCGCATTCCGGTCTTGCCGTGATGATCGGATTAAGCAAGCTTCTAGTTACACTTTATGCTGCCATTATGGCCTTTATCGCGCTGGGCATGCTGCCTGCGGCGCTCCTGGCAAAGGTTCCGCTGCGGCAGTTCCTGGTCACCGTCTCTGAGCCCGCAGCCATTGCTTTCGCCACAAGCACTTCCGAGGCGGCGCTTCCTATTGCGATGGAACGCATGGAAGAGTTTGGCGTTCCGGGAAGGATTGTCGGTTTTGTAATTCCCGCAGGATACAGCTTCAACCTTGCAGGATCGTGCCTGTACCTTTCGCTTGCATCTATCTTCATGGCCCAGGCGGGCGGCATTCATCTTGCCTGGGAGAGCCAGTTGCTCATGCTATGGACGATGATGCTGACGAGCAAGGGTATCGCCGGCATTCCCCGGGCAGTATTCGTGGTGCTTACAGCCACGGCCGCCAGCTTTCATCTGCCCCTCGAAACCCTTCCCCTGCTTCTCGGCGTAGACGCGCTGATGGACATGGGGAGGGCTGCGATCAACGTTGCGGGAAATTGTCTGGCGAGTGCAGTAGTCGGGAGATGGGAAGAAGGATCTCATCTGCAATTCGGACCCAGAGCAGATTGAGTCATCTATCTTATCAAGCACGTGCGCATGTGGTTCAAGAAGTTGGGGTCGCCTCCGAGGGATTTGGGAGAAGCCGGTTGGATGCAGGGCCGAAGCCAGAGGGAAGCTGGGCTCGGCCCAGGCCAGTCATCTAAGCGAAACATACCCATCACCCGGCATCAGTTCTTGCTGCTAGCGTGGGAGGGATTCAGTTGGACGGAAAGCTGCCAGTTGCTGAAGTTGTTTACGGTCACCTGGTTGCCACTGCTGTCGACAAAGGCTTGCTTTGGTCCGAAGTATCTTTGCGCGCTTAATCTTATAAGACCGTTGATGACCAGGCCGACGGAAACCTGATGCAGCGCGAAGCTGTTCCCCGCGGTAAGATCCGATTGCTTGGCGAACTGACTGGATACATGCTCCCAGCCGCCGCGGTAGTCAACAAAGATGGAGCCCGGGCTTTCTCCATCATCTGTTGCTGGAATTGCGTCGAACTGTGCATAAGTTTCGCCCGCCAGGTTGAAGTTCACGTCGGTTGCGCCGGTTGGGGTGGTCTGCCCTAGTCCGTTTATGTTGAAACCCATCTTCGGTGCGGCGACCGACATAAGCTGCATGCCTTTGCCCCGCAAGTTAAGGATCGGCCACAATCCTTTGATTGCGAAGTTACCGCCCTGAGTAAGGGTCTGAATATCCTGGCTTAACGACGGCGTAGTTGAGCCACTGCTTGAAGAGTCATCGAAAGGCTTAACGAAGTACCTGGTCGATTTCGAATTGGCACTTGATGCCGTCGAAGTTGCACTCGAGCTTGAATTCACGTTGGCGGCCGCAGCAAGCGTCAACTGGAATCCGCCAGGGAATTGCAGCGACGTCAGATCTCCATTAACCGTGTTTGCGTTGCTTCCGGGATTGTAGAGATACTGCGTCTGGGTAAGGAACGCGAGATTGCTTGACGTGCCATAAAAGCAATTAATCTGCGCGTTGGTTACTCCGCCAAGGTTCAGCGGAAGAAAAGATGACTTCGTCGGGATGCAAGTTGTGGAAGCTGTTCCTGAGACATCAACCTTGATGGGTTCATTCTTAGCGTTCGTGTTGTCATTCTGGCTCACCGCTGTTAATTCGATGGTGGCCGCACTTGAACCCTGCGCATGCGGGGCAAACGTTACGGTCACCTCACAAGAAGCGCCGGCGGACAAAGTCGGGTTGGCGCACGGGTCTACGTGGAAATCAGCGGGATTCGCCCCGGACAGCTCGCCGAGTTGAATGATGTATGTTTCCCTGCTGTTGTTGGTCAAGCGCAGCTTTTGCGGCTTGCTGTCGGTATTGGTCATCGCCTCAAACGGGGCGAGTTGTTGCGTCACCTGGACCGGGCCCGGGGCCTTGGCGGCTGCAGGAGTAGCGGCCTTTGCGGGGCCGGTGGTTGAAGGCGACAGTTTACCTTCTTTTTGGAGTGCATTTCGGCTCTTCGCGGTTCCAAACCTGCCTGTGCCAGGACGGATAGACTGGGCCAGGACAGTCACCGCACTGAAGCAGGCGAGAGTGAAGGCAATGGCACGAATGCCGCGGACGAAACGCTGGAACGAGCGGACAGATCCCATGGGAATCACCTCCAGAGAAAGATGGAGACGAGAGCTGACTCACTCATAAGCGGCTGAGTATCTTCTGCACCGTCTCTTATCCGGAAGAACGGCGCGCAAAGCAAAATCCCTTTTAAGACAAAGTAGATTTTTGAGTGGGGGATTCATGGGCCAAGAAAAGACTCCCTAGCACATCACCATGCCAGGGAGTCAGATTTCGGAGTGCCAACTATGACTTAGATGGAGGGGGAGGATCATTAATACCCAGGCCGGGGGCGGCGCAACTGGCAAGGTCAGCGTGGAAAGGGATGTGAGTCCCTTTTGATGCGTCCTCAGAACCGCGAGGAAGCGTGAGCTCGCTTGCATCCACGCAGTTGGGGACATAAGCGCCGGCTGATGGGCTCGCATCCTGATCCGGAAGGTTAAGGTCGAACTTGCCAGGTTCCAATGGGCTAATTGATGAAAGGAGGTTTCTCAGCATATCCTGGGAGTGGGATTGCTGAGTGCCTTTCGGTGGTACCGTGTGAAAGTGGAAGTCGCTCCGATATCTTTTTGAGCCTTGTTCGATCATGACCGCGTCATTGAAAGTCAGTGTACTGGCATTTTCGTACTCAAAGATGTGTGCGGACGCCACATAGTCTGACACGTTGCTCGTCGTAGCGCCTCCTTTCACGTGGAAGTAATGAGCACCGCTCCGGTTGGTGACATTGGAATTCAAGAAAGTGTTCGCAGTAATCATGCGGGTTGGGAAAGGGAAAGACACGACTCGAATCCCGGGAGTATTGAAGAGAATTGATAGTTTTCCGCCTTCATTTTGAAAGTAGTTGAAACGAAAGTTATCGCAAGCATCACTGAATACCGCTCCGCCGCACTGATAGTTAGACTTGAAGTTGGAAATCGTAACCGGGTAAGCATTCCTTTGCGTGGGGCTCCCGCAGGATGGGTTTGCCTGCAGTGACTCATTTTGATTGATTCCCTCGTCACCAGGCCAGACGCCATAAGGGAATGTGTGCTTCATCGACGCCATGTCCACTGTGACGGCCAGCAATTGATCGCCTAGCGGATCAGTGCAGAATATCCAAGCACCGATAAAGAAAATGCGGATGCCGGGACTGAAGGTCGCTGGATGGCCGGGCCCCCAGCCATGATGGCAGCCGCTGAGAAGCGGCAACGACGAGCTGGCGGCCAGCCCAATAGAGATACGAGCAGCGTTACGCAGAACACTGCGGCGAGTGTAGTTCATGATTCTGATCCTCCTGATTGCCTTGGCGATCTGTTAGTTCACGAAGAACTGAAATGAAGCCCAATAGTACGGGTGTTGCCAGCTCGTCTGTGAACAAACTGCAAGCTCGGCGTGCTCAAGAGATTGCGCAGGGGGAAGTCCGGCGGCGAGCTGCCGGTAGAATTCGATCATCAATACGCCAGTGCTGCGATCGTCGACGTCCCAGTAACTGGCAATCACACCGTGCGCACCGGCGCGGAGAAATGCATTCCGCAGGTCGGCCGGCGGCTCAACACGTTCGGGGTTCGAAGCTGTGGTGTTGCACGCCGCAAGGACTGCGATGCGGCAATGCTGCATTCGAACTGAGCCAAGCGATTGGGCATCGAGCAGGCGCCGGCGGCCATCCGTATCCCCGGCGACGAGATAACTCGACCCGGTTTCAACCAAGGCATGGCCGCTGAAGTGAAAGACCTCGGCCGTGCTCAAATCTGCCACCAGAGCCTGGTGCGCAGTGGCGGCTCCGTCGAGCAACACGGAGTGAGAGAATAGCCCGGCTACGGCCAGCGCCTCAGAGTAATCGTTCTCCGCACGGGTAAAACCGTTCACCACCACAAAACGGCCGCTCTTCTGCACTGGCGCATCGTCGGTAAAAACCTCCGGGTGAACGGTCCACCACGCAGGCAGAATTTTTACTGTGCTTGCTTCAGCCAGCCACTTGCCGCCGGTTGTGAGTGCCGCCACCGGCAAGTATGCAAGTGACGAATCCACGTCGAGCCAAAGCTGGCCGCCCGATGTCATGCGCACGCCGAATGGCTTGAACAACGCAGTGTAGAGTCGCGCGCCCAAGGTTCGTATATCGCTTAGCGGTGCATCAGGATCGGAGCACATACGATAGAAGGATGCAACCATCGGGTGTATCTGATCGCTGTGGCCCAGCGCCTCCGTTTGCAGAACGCGCAACGAGCGGGAGGCAACGACCCATCCCACATAACCGTCGTCAATTTCGGCCAGAACCAGCACGGTCTGCTCGGGCACGCTCTTCCCGTCGTTAAGCGACGACGGTGCCTGAGGCCAGGCCCTGTTGCCGGACGTACCTGTTGTTTCATATGCGAGGGCGCGGTAGTTCTCCCAGACCTCAAAGGCTTTCTGGCTGTCATTGAGCCCCAGATAGACCTTTACTAACTGCATGTACTCCGGGGCATTCTGCCGCTGCCACTGTTCCTTCTCGTTGATTGAGTGGAGCGTGCGCAGCGTACTGTCCACTTCACCGACAGCGGCCACGGCGTTCGAGCGCGCGCCACCAATGTCGCCGATGGCCAGGCAGGCCAACGCCATGTCTGAGAAAAAGTGCAGGCGGCCATGATGATAATCGCTCGCGAGCAACGCCGCCTGATCGCGACGCAGCAGCTCAAGGGCCGCTTGCGCCGCACCATGGCGCAGCAGGATCTCGGCGCGGTCCGTTTGCCACTCGGCGCGATAGATCGCCACCGAGCGGATCGGTGTTCCCGAGCTCGTAACCTTCAGCGCCTCGGCAAACGCCTGGTTGGATGCCGTGTAGTCTCCGGCGCGTCCGGCAAGAATTGCAAGGTTCTCCAGCGCATACGCGTAGGTGGTGGCGTCTCCTGAAGCCCTGGCCACGTCCACACCGGCGCGCATCAGCTCCAACGCGGTGTACTTCAAATGCAATTCCTCGGCCGAGTTCACCATGTCATAAAGGAACGCATACTTCCTGATCGGGGGACACTGCAGTTGCGTGCACAAACGCAAAGCCTCCGAGTCAATCTCCCAGGCGCCCCGCGGCGAGCCGCGAAAGTCCAGGATCTCTGCCTGACCGGCCATGGCGCGCAGATGCAGCCAATCCAGTTTTGAGTGAACGCTCGCGAGTAGAGCCTTGTCGTAATCGCGCCGGGCCGAATCATAGTCTCCGCTTAGAAACCTGCAGATGGCTTCTTCAAGCGTGAGCTGGGTGTATACCCACGAGTAATCGCGAATGCGCGGCTCGCGTTCCAATGTCTGCGCTTCGGCCAGGCACTCCTTCGCTTGTCCCAGTCGCTGCATGGCGTAAGTCTCGGCGAGTTCCGCGCGAACGCGCCCTGGGGCATTGCCCGTTACGCGGTAGGCAGCCAGCGCACCCCGGCTTTCTCGCAGCGACGACTCCTCGTCGCCGGCCGAAGCGTCGCGCACCGCCGCAGCAAGCTGGCGGTCTCCGTTTTCGCTTGCGCCGGTGTGGCCGGCGGCCACCCAATCCTCAAGCCAGCGGTCATGGTGCTCAGGGCCATCGCGTGTAATCCGGGCGACTCGCTCGCGCGCCGACGGGTCGCTGCTCCAGAGCGGCAGCAGCTCCCCGGTCGCTTCAGACAACTGGTCTTCGTAGTTGGCAACGGGCTGGGCCTGGACCCCGGTCGCAGCCGCACTCCCATTCACCCCAACCGACGACCTGCCCGTGAGCCGCGCGATTTCTGCTTGTATCGCCGCCCGCCACCGGGGTGACTTCTCCTGGCCCAGTGCAGAATGCAGGTCTTCAAGAGCATTCTCATACGCGCTGATTTGCTCATAGCAGAGAGCGCGGTTGTAATAGAGCAGCGCAGGGTCGCCGGGCCGGGCTTTCAATGCCTGCGCATAGAAGTCGATTGCTTCACCGTACAGCTCACGGACCTCCTGCGGTTTTCCGCTCTCGTTTTCGATCTCTTCGGACTGTTCGGCCATCTCGAATCTGGCTGCCGCACGGTCGGCAAGAATGTTCGGCAGAGCGGCATCCGCATTGAATGCTTTCTCGATGTAGCGGAACGCGGTGCTTCCATCCGGCTCCAGGAGATACGCTTCACCGAGCACCTGGTTCCAATACGGGTCGTTGGGAGACTTGTTCAGGTGCACTTCGGCACGCGCTTTCAGCTCAAGCAGTGGAACAGGATCGGCCAGGCCGGAGCTTCCCCGCGTTTCTGAGACCATCGGAACCGGATCAGCGCCGGGAATCCTCAGCGGGATCCGCCGCTGCTGGTTATACGAGAGAGCCAGCAACCGCGACTCGCTTGGATTCTGGCTGTGCCAGACCAGGAACCCTGCCACCGCTATCAGCACACACGAGACCATGGCCAGCGACGGAATCGCCCACGGCTTGCTGCTCTTGAACCAGCGCAACATTCCGCCGCGCTGCCGGTCTCCCGCGGGGCGGTCATTTTGCGCCGCCAGCTTTGACGCAACTTCCACCCGCCAGGCTTGCGTAGAGCTTTGCAGGCCCGGCAGTGGCTCTTCTAGCTCGTGAGGTTGCATCAACTCCGTCGCCTCTTTCAATAGCTGCGCGCATGCGCTGCATTTTGACGCATGCCGCAGCAACTGTTCGGCATGCTCCGGGCATAGCCCTTCTGCCAGCTCAAGCCATACCTCGCCCGCTGGACACGACCCCTCCTCGGCGCTGGCCCGCAGTCCGAGTTCGCGCAGCTTGCCGTGGGCCTGCGCCAGTTCGGCGCACGCGCGACACTCCTTCAAGTGCCTCAGCAGTGGCTGATCCGCTCCTTCGCGCTCCAGCAGCTCCAGGTCTTCTGGAAGTCTGGTAAGCTCCTCAGGGCTCAAGTGGTCGTCCAGACTCCTCATGTTGTTACTCCTAACGTGCCGGGCAGGGATTTTCCTTTTTCCCTCGCTCCGGGCTGCCTGGCGGCACTGCACGCAATCGTCTCGCGCAGCGATTGAGTTAACCGGTAAATGCAGCTCTCTACGCCTTTTTCCGAGAGACCAAGATCGCGAATCGCCGCAATGTCTTTTGTTGTGTACCCCTGTCTGTAATACAGCCAGAAAATGGCGCGGTCCCGCTCGCTCTCGGTGGCTGCCAGCCGTGAATCAATCTGCTGAAAGAGTGCGCTCTTTTCGATTCCCGAGGGCGAGACGGCCGCCTCAACGGGCGCTTCGGGTTCGCTGATTTCGTTTTTCCGCTTTTGTGCCGAGCGTGCGCGGAAATGGTCCAGCGTCACCGTGGTTGCAATCACCTTGATGTAGCCGAAGATGGCTTCGTCGTGGCGGGCGTTGAAGTTGCGCAGCGCCCGGCAGTTGTCCTTGCACAGGCGCAGATATGTCTCCTGGGTGAGATCATCGACCAGCGCCGCGGCAGGCACCTGATACCGGCGCACTACGCGGGCCACGCTGGCTGCAATGAGCGGCTGAAAACGCGCGACGAACAGGGTCCAGGCTGCCTCTGCGTTCGAGTCAAGACACTCGCGCACTATCTCTGCCGCAGTCATGAGGGCATTTTCCTGTTTGAAGGGGGCGATGAGTCATGATCATTTTACGGTTGATCGGTGTTTTTGCATGAACATTTTCTCGATGAGCCGGCACAGTTGGCCGGCTGCCCCTGGGATGCCTGCCGAAAAAACCTTATCTGCCTCAGCCTGTCAGCAAGTGCATTGGGACACCGGCTGATTCAAAACCCGGGAGCTGTGCCACCGCAGATTGAGAAGCGGCCTGGCCGCGGATTCCAGGCTTGTGCAGAGGTTCCTTACCTGGCAAGCTCCTGCTTGCCACTCTGACAGGGCCGGGATATCCTTTGTATATCAGTTATTAACACATATATAAACAAACCAAGTACCTCAAAAGTTAAGATTCGGCAAAAGCATTTTTCTTCTTGACAACTCCTCGTGCCTACGTGACACTTCACGAAGCTGACATTCTGCCGGAAGATACCGGCAATTGACTCCTTTTCCCGATCGAAGAGTGTTTCCCCAGGTACATACAGTCGTGTGTACGACGGCGCACTCGCCCACTTACTGAATAAACCGGTATTACTCATTCACGACAACACTGAACTTGGTCAATTTATTCTTCTCGCTTCAATCGTTGGATTGAAAGCCGACTCCTTGGTCAAAATCCGGGCTGACAAACACGAATATTGGGGCCCACGAAAAGACATCGAACAGGGCGCAGTCGCATTACGGCAAAGCCGGAGAGGGTGTGTGCTTTTCAAGGTCTCTCAAGGCTTTTCAAGGCTGCCCCGGTCTGAATAGCCGCTTCGACCAGGGTGCAATGGCAACAAGGGACATCCTCTCTGCTTCTGCTCCAGGCTGCGCATTGGGGGCCGAGGGGCGCCGTCGTTTTCAAGAGGAAACGTTCAAAAGTTCGCAAGTCCCCAACCGGCCCAATCCAGGCATTGAGACTGGCAAGGGGGATTTTTGCTCAAAGGGAGATTGGAAAAAATCGCGTGTAACAAAAATTCCACCTGCATCACTTTATATAGATATGCAACGGGAACATCCGCAACGGGCAGCCACCTCGCGGGAGAGAAGAGAATGAGTCGCGAACGCCGTCCAGAGGACTTCCAGATCGAAGCCGGAATCGTCGGTCAATCCCGAGCGCTTTTGCGGGCCGTTGAGAAACTTCCCGCCATTGCCCGGAGTGACGCAGGGGTGCTTATCTGCGGCGAGTCGGGAACAGGGAAAGAACTTGTGGCCCGCGCGATTCATTATCTGAGTGAGCGCGCTCCCTTTGCATTCATGGCGGTGAATTGCGGTTCCCTTCCCGACGGACTTCTCGAGTCAGAGTTTTTCGGACACGAACGGGGCGCTTTTACCGGTGCTCATGCGCGTAGAGATGGGCTGATCGCACAGGCCAACCGAGGCACGTTGTTTCTGGATGAAGTGGATAGCCTGACGATGAAGGCGCAGGTGAACCTGCTGCGCGTGCTTCAGGACAAGAAGTTCCGATGCCTGGGATCGACAGCCGAGCGAGAATCCAACGTGCGCTTTATCGCCGCTTCCAATCGGGCCATGCGCCCACTGGTGCAATCGGGCGGTTTCCGAGAAGACCTGTACTACCGGCTGTGCGTGTTCACCGTATTCCTACCGCCGCTGAGAGAGCGCAAGAATGACATCCTTCCGCTGGCAGAGCATTTTCTCAGAAAGCATGCGCCGACGAAGGGTATAGCGATGAAGCTGTCGCCTGTAGTTCAATCGGCGCTTGAGTCCTACGAATGGCCAGGCAACATCCGGGAGCTCGAGAACACGATCATCCGTGGAATCTACCTGAACCATAACGGAACCATCGAGCTGGAGGACATCGGATTGACGCTGCCGGATTCCGCGAAAGACAAAGTGCGTGTTCCACAATCGTTCAAGGCTGCCAAACAGGAAGCCGTGGAGGCTTTCGAGCGCGAATACCTGGGCCGGCTGATGCTGGAGCACAGGGGAAACGTCAGCCATGCGGCACGCGCCGCGGGAAAGGACCGCCGTGACCTGGGCCGGCTGCTGAAAAAGTACCAGCTCGACACCGAAGTGGCGGAAGTACGCGCCTCAGCGATCCATTGGAATGAGAGTGACGCCACCAATACGCAGAATCGCGCGATTGCCATGCCGTTTATCGATGGCGAATACATAGAGCCGTAGCCTTATCGGGAGATGCATGCAGTGATGCCAAGCGGCCTGCCAGGGAACGGGGATGCGGGAATTCCGCGAAGTCTGCGGGCATTTAAGGGCTTTCACAGCGGTGAGACGATCCTGGTGTGCGGATGCGGGTCGTCGCTGGCACAGGTGATTGCGCCGGAGCGGACGATCACGATCGGTGTGAATGATGTGGGTCGGTTGTTTGACCCCGACTACTTGGTCGTGGTCAATCCGCGAACGCAATTCAGCGCGGGAAGGTTTGCTTACGTCGAAAAGAGCCGGGCGAGGGTGATCTTCACGCAGCTCGATCTTGGCACCAAACACCCGAACGTGGTGCGATTCCGGCTTGGACAAAGAGCCGGCACGGATTTTGCGAATCCTGACGTTCTCCCCTTCACGCGCAACTCGCCATACCCCGCGCTCTGTCTTGCGATTCACATGGGGGCGCGCCGCATCGGTGTGATTGGGGTCGACTTCACTCCCAATCACTTCTTTGCCAGCACGGGCCGCCACGTGCTCTCCGCAGAGGTCAGCCAGATTGATCGCGAATACCTGCGCCTTTATGAAAGCTGCCGGCGCATGGGAATCGAGGTCTTCAATTTAAGCCCCGAGAGTCTTCTGACGGCATTTCCGAAGATCACGCAGGAGGAGTTTCTGCGGCCGGCAGCGGGCGAAGGAAAGTTTCGCGGGCGCAAGGTATTTTTTGTCAATTACCAGTTTCTGAGCTGCGGCAGTGTCTTCAGCGATGGACTGGCGCACGCGGCCAACCAGCTCGGCCTCGCGTGGAAGGGCGCGTTGTGGGACAAGCCGCAGCTCGAAAAGGAGATCGAGGAGTTTGCTCCGGATCTCGTGTTTGCCGTGCACGGCAGAAAGTTCAGCGCGAGGCATGGCGCGACGATCAAAGGCCGGAAATCGGCGGTGTGGCTGCTTGACGAGCCCTATGAGGTGGACGACACGAGCCGGTTCTCACGGCAGTTCGATACAACATTCATCAACGACCCCGGCACACTTGCGAGACATCGCAACGCGCATTATTTGCCCGTCTGCTACGATCCGGGCGCGCATTTCTACCGCCCTGGCGAGCAGCGGCCACATGCAGTCGGATTCATCGGGGGATTCAATGCGGCTCGCGAAGAGGCGCTTCTGCGCCTGGCGAAACGGAATCTGCTTTCCTACCTAATCGGCGGCCCGTGGCGCGATCGCACGCTGCTTCAACTTTGCTCATCGAAGAATATTCCCGCATCTGAAACAGCGCGCCTCTACCAGCAAACTCGCATCGTCATCAACGTGTTTCGCAAGACTCACCATTACAACGCAGCCAAGATCGAAGCCGTCTCACTAAACCCGCGCGTCTATGAAGCCCTGCAGTGCGGCGCACTGGTGATCTCCGAACATCGGGCAGAGGCCGACACTCTATGCCCGGAGCTGCCCACATTCCGGTTGCTGGAAGAACTGGAGCAGCAGGTGGAGCGCTTTCTGGCGGATGAGGAGCTGTTTGCGCGCGTGCGAAAGGCGTGCATCCGGCGTCTTGCGAGTCACACTTACGGCGAACGTCTTGGCACAGTTCTCGAAGCCACGCTGGGCGAGCAGGAGGAACGGCCGGTGCTGCGCGCTGCGATGAAGAACGAGCCGCATAGGGTTGAGATTCGTTCCGGCGCGGCCATGAAAGTGGAAGAGGCCGTTGTGAAGGCGAGCTCTACCACAGGGGCGGGCGAGGAGCTGCCGCCTGAAATCGCGATGGATTGGGAGAAACACGGAGATGCTTTCAAGGCGCAGGCCGATGACAGCCTCCTATTCGCCCATGCTGGCGAAGACGGTCCAGGATCGGAAGTTGGCCTAGTTTCAAGGGAGAAGCGCGAAGATATCATCCTGGAGTTCGAACTGCAACTGGAACGCGCGAGCCGCTTCATCGCCAAGATTCATCTTGAGAATGCCAACGATCAGGGCAGCAACTCCTACCACCTGATGTGTTCGGGAAGCCGCGCATATCTTGCGCGGCACAACCATGTGCTGGCCAGGATCACGCTGCCCTTGGAAACCTGGATTCCCTTGAGTTTCTCGTACCTGGACGGAACGGTGGTCGTGCGGCGCTCGGGCGCGGAAGTGGCCAGGGCAACAGACCGCACTCTTGCGAGCGGCTATTGCTTCCTTGGAGCGAAGGGCGGTTCGGCAAAGGTCCGGAATGTGTACGTGAAGGTCCCCATTGGCAGGCAAGTCCGGCGATTTCCGCCGAGGCCCGTGGTTACATCTCCGCGCGCCGGCGAGGGCGCTCCTGCGGTAAGCATCATCACCACAGTGTATGACCGCGTCGGCTGCCTCGAACAATGCCTGCGCTCGGTCAAGGCGCTTGAGTTTCAGGACTACGAGCATATCGTGGTCGCGGACCTGCCTCCCGAGCCGGTGCTGGAGCAGATCAAGAATACGATCGCGAAGTCCAGCAACGGCGGGAAGCAGCCGATCTTCGCCTGCCTTGAGAAGCGCAGGAACAACTGGGGAATTGCCCCGGCAGCACGCGGACTGGAGATGGCCCGCGGCAAATATATCTGCTTTCTCTCCGACGATAATGGGTACAAGCCGAATCACTTCAACAAGCTGGTTACGATGCTGGAAGCCAACCCCGGGCTTGGATTCGTCTATTCCTCGTGCGCGTATGACGGCAGGTCTGTTCTGCGATCGCCGATTCCCCGACCCGGCCGCATCGACCTCGGGCAGCCGCTTTTCCGGCGCGAGCTCTTCGACAAATACCTGGGCGGCACACTTCCGTTCGCCGAATATGGGTGGGACTGGAGAATGATCGAGCGTTTTATGCGGAACGGCGTTCGCTGGCAGCACGTGAACGACGATACCTTTCTTTTCCGGCTGGCCAAGTATCCGCATTTCCTTCCACCGAGCGAGGAGCCGGGCATCTCGTATTGCATAGCATGCTATCGGCCGAGGTATGCAAAGCATTTGATCGCCGATCTGATCGCGAAGACGACCGCGCCATACGAGATCCTCGTATGGCTGAATGTGAAGGATGGCGAGTTCGAAGCATTTCTCGAGAAAAAGCGCAGTGCAGGAGCCAAGATCCGGGTCATTGGCCGCACGCCCGAGAATGCCGGGATGACAGTGTACCCGCGCCTGTTTGCTGAAGCGCGATTCAAAATGATCGCGCAGATCGACGACGACGTGGTGTCGGTTTCACCGCGCATTGCCGAGACTGCGCAGAGCGTGTTTCAACGCTTTCCAAACGTCGATATGCTGACCGCTGACGTCTGGCAGGATGAGTACACGACCGGCGCCAGGCCTCCCATGGATTGCTACCAGACCTTCAGCGAGGAATTCGGACTTCACGACGGGCCGATCGATGGCTGGTTTGCGGTATATCGCAAGTCGGCCCTTTCGCTGTGCCGTCACATTCGCCCGACCAAGTACTTCTGTCTTGGCCATGCGATAAGGTCTCATCTCAAGTCCGTGGGTAAAGAGGCGCTCCTGTGCACGCTCATGAAGGTGTTCCACGTTACCGATCCAACCTATGTGGCGTATTTCGGAATGCTGGACGCGGAGATCGAGAAGTATCGCGTCATAGGGCGTGGGGACCAGGTGGCTCGCTACACCGCGGCGCGCGGCGGAATGCCGCCAGTAGAAGAAATGGCACAAAGAGTACAACGCATCCTGGCGAGCCTTGAATCGGCACCGGCAGAAGCGCCGGCCTGCGCATAACAGCCAAAACCTCATTCTGCCGAGCTTCGGGGCTTCGTTGCCGCAGAGATGCGGCCTTGTGTCTCGCGCGGAAGTGGGCGGATTTTCCCGCAGCGGGGGATGACACAGCGCGCGGCGCGCGAGTGCTTATCAACTCAATAAGATAAACGCGCCAACCGCCGCCGGCCCGATGCCGGCAGGTGGGGGCTTTTTCCCCCGGCCGCATCGAGGCCGAGATGCGGCAATACGTAAAACTTCATTGTTTTCATTACCGGAAGCTGCGTGAGCCGTTGGAACCCGGATTGCATGGAGGGTTGGCACGAGACCACGCCGAGTGAGCGACCCACCGGAACCCGAGAGGCTCGAACAAGTGTTGCGCGAAACGCTGCTTAAGTATGTAACGGAACATCCGCAAGCGATGGACACTGCAGAAGGGATCTCTGCGTGGTGGACCAAGGGAGAGATGGGCTCGGATGTCGAGACAGTGCGCCGGGTTCTCGATCGATTAACGGATGAAGGATTGCTCGAGAGGCTGGGCGCAGGCCGGTATTCACACTATCGCCTGGCAAAGGACCGGAGATCGAACTGAGGCCGGAAGCGGACACAGGATTTCGATCACGGACAGGCGGACGGGGAGGAATCGTGGGCACAACGACGCAGGTTACGGGCAACGGCCCGCTTGAATTCACGAACGCAAACGGCAAGCAGATCTCCATTCCTCTCTCCGCGCTCTACTTCGATGGGAGCGGGACATTGCAGGTGGATTCCACCTGGGCAGCGGCCTCGGGGCTGAAGCCGAACACGGGAGTGCTGGGATATGCGCAGTCAGAAGGCTTGATCACTCCGGCGCCGGCGCCGCCGCCTTTTGCAGCCATGATCATCAAGGCGGCCGATCAGGGAACGGGTGGCAACAACATCACGGTTGCAATCAGCGACATTTCACCGGCCACTGATCCGACCCAAACCACCTTCAGCATCACGGTGACGGAAAGCGATGTGTACCAGGGACTGACCGCGGCCACAATCGAGAGCACGCTGGGAAGCAGCACGGTATCGGGCAGCACTCTGGTTCCGGTCAAGACAGGAACGTCGCCGGGACTGGTGCAGGTTGAGTCCGGCTCGGTAGACACCAGCGGGTTTCCCAATACGACGACCAACGCCAACTTGCAAGGCGACCCGGCGGAGCTGGCTGTCGACGGGGATGGCTCGCCGGCGGTGGTTTTCACTCTGCTGGCCAAGAAGACGGGAGCGGATGGCGCGGCGACGCAAATCGATATCAGCCCCGATACGAGCAGCCCGCCGAGCTCGAGCAACCCGACGTTCACTCTTACTGCGTCGTGGTCAAAGATGATCAACGACGTCACGCTCGCGACACTGGTGTCGACCATTCAGAGCGAGTTTGGCTATGAAATTACGGTTTCGCTGCCCGGGAGCGGAGCTTATTCGGTTCCGGCCGCGGCGAGCTCCACGCTCAGCGGAGGGACGCCGGGAACTTCCGCCTCCGCAACGCTCTTCACGGGAGTTTAAAAGCTGACTTCTTCGCGACCGCGAGACAGGAGATTCGTGCATGTCGACTTCGTATACATATCCCGGCATCTACATCCAGGAGTTGCAAAGCAACTCGCATCCGATTACAGCAGCGCCTACGTCGGTGACGGTGTTTGTCGGTTACACGCACCCGTTTCTGACCGAGTCGGAAAACTGGGGCCAGGCGGTGGAGATCTTCAGCTTTACCGACTACGAGCAACAGTTCGGCGGCCTTTACACGAGCGGCGTTCTCGAGTCACACGTTGCCTACGCGGTAAACAACTTCTTTCTGAACGGCGGCTCCAACGCTTACGTGGTGGCGCTGCAGCCCTCCTATTACGACTCGAGCGGCAACAACCAGGGATTGGTGACGGCGGCAAGCGTGCAGGTGGGGGTGGTGACGTTGAACGCGTTGCAACCGATTGACCTGATCCCGATGACGGTGACCATCAACAACATGCAGACCACTTATGCCGCCAATGACACAGCCGACATCGCAATCAGCTACGGATCGCGTGGAGAGACGTACCGCAAGGTCAACCTGAAGCAGGGCGATCCGAACTACATTGTCACGCGCATCAATTCCGTCTCGCAACTGATCGCGGTGAGCGGAACGCCGAGCGGCGCCTTTACCGCAATCGGACAGGCGCCGCTCGGTTACTCTTCGGGCAGCGCGCCCAATCCCGACTGGACGACTTTCAGCGAGCTGGACTTCATGCCGGTATTCCAGCAGGACAGCTCACTCGATAAGGTCCCGGTGTTCAACCTTGTCCTGGTTCCTGGCGTGGCCGACAGCAGCATCTGGAGCGAGGCCCAGGCGTTCTGCGAGCGCAAGCTGGCGTTCCTCATTCTGGATCCTCCGAAGCAGGACTCGGCCGACGGATATGGGGGCACTCTGCCGCTGATCGCCAACGACATGGAGTCGCCCATCATTCCCAAGAGCACCAATGGCGCACTCTACTTTCCGTATCTTGAGTCGGACGATCCGCTGACCGGCAACACGCTGCAACTGCCACCGAGCGGATTTGTGGCCGGACTGTATGCGACGACAGACAACAATCGTGGGGTGTGGAAGGCTCCGGCGGGACTGCAAACCATCGTCAACAACACGATTGGAGTCGTCGATACGGGGCTGATGACCGATGCGCGGCAAGGAACGCTGAATCCTCTCGGAGTGAACTGCCTGCGCGACTTTCCCAACATCGGCACCGTGATCTGGGGCTCGCGAACGCTGGTGACCGCGAATCCGGCCTTTGTGCAATGGCAATACGTGCCGGTCAGGCGCATGGCGCTTTTCCTTGAGCAGACGCTTTACGCAAATCTCGGCTGGGCGGTCTTTGAGCCCAACGACGAGCCACTGTGGGTAGCGATTCGTTCTTCAGTCGAGGCGTTCATGCTCTCGCTCTTCAACCAGGGGGCATTCCAGGGCGATCAGCCGAGCCAGGCATTCCAGGTACTTTGCGATTCGTCGACAACGACGCAGCAGGACATCGACAACGGCATCGTCAACATCCTTGTGGCATTTGCGCCCTTGCAGCCCGCGGAGTTCGTCGTGGTGAAGATCGCGCAGTTGGCCGGACAGTCGCAATCTTAAGGAGGATCCATGGGCAAGCCTTTCAGCGTAAATACAAACCGTTACGATCCCTACAAGTCCTACGCATTTCTTGTGTACTTCGGCACAAGCACCACGCCGGTGGCGGGGGTGAGCAAGGTGTCCGGTTTGAAGCGGTCCTCGGATCCTATCGAATACAAGGAAGGCGGCAACGCAATCATCCTGAAGGGCCTCGGCCGAACCAAGTACGAGCCCATCACGCTCGAGCGCGGCATTACCCACGATACGGATTTTGAGAACTGGGCCAATGCCGCCCAGGTGCTCGACAAGGGTGCGCCCTCGACCTCGCTGAAGAATCTCCGCCAGGAGATGCGGATCGATTTCCTGAATGAAGAGCGGCAGGTCGTGCTGCGGTTTTTCGTCCATCGATGCTGGGTTTCGGAATACCAGGCGCTTCCCGATCTGGATGCGGGAGCCAATGCGATCGCGATCGAACATATCAAGCTGGAGAATGAGGGATGGGAGCGCGACCTGACAGTGGTAGAAATCGCGGAGACGTAAGGAGCGATCGATTCCGGCTGCCGGTCAGCGGATGGTGCGTCACCGTTCAAAGTCCAACCGGTTTGGAGGATCTTCTTCTCAGGGAATCGCGCGTATCCGATTCTGCTCTCGCGCTGGAGCTCTTCGGCAGGCTGGTGCACGCAGAAAACGGGATCCCGGCAGACTTCGGCGAATTGCCGGCAGCCGATGGCGAAGCCCTCCTGCTGTTGCTGCGGCGAGCGGCGCTGGGAGACCTGGTGTGCGCCGAGGCCCGTTGCGCTGTGCCAGAGTGCGCATCGCGCGTGGATGTGGACTTTCACATCAGCGAGTGCCTGGCAGCACACAAGGTCCGGAGACGGAGAAGCCTGAGACAGGGCGATAAGCAGGGATGGTTCAGCTTCGACGGCGAGAGCGTGCTGTTCCGGTTACCGACCTGTGCGGATCTGGCCGCCATCGAATTGGAGAATGAGCCTCGCTCGGCTTTGGTTCACCGTTGCATTGAGCCGGCTGGAATTCCGGGGCGGTTGAGAAGGCGGGTAGAAAGGGCGATGGAGGCGATGGCTCCGCGCCTCTCGCAGTCGATGACAGGCAGATGCCCGGAGTGTAACCAGGCCTTTGATTTTTACTTCGATGTTTATGGGTTTGTGTTGCGCGAGCTGCGCAATCACGCAGCGAGCGTATATCAGGACGTCCATCTTCTGGCGCTCCATTACAAGTGGCCTGAGCGCCAGATTCTGGAGATGCCGAGGAGCCGCCGCATTCAATACGCCGAGATGCTTCGCGACCAGGGGGTAGCGGCTTAATGAAGGCTCGCCATTCCTATCTGCGCTCCATGACCGATGGCGCCACCGGCTCCACGCTTCCTGTACTTCGCCCGCCCGCAGCGCCGTTGTGGCCGGTGCGCAGCGTGGGAATGGAATCGTTCGCGGAGAGCGTTGCGCCGGCGACTGTGTCTCCGCAAAGAACTCGCATGAGCGATCCGGTCGAGCCGATCACGAACGCAGTTGCCGAGCCATTTTCACTCAGCCCGCCTGCCCATGCGGCAACCGGGAGGACTGCATCGACGCGTAGCGTTCGCAGAGCCGAGCCGGCACTGAATCCGGCGCAGATGGGCGGAGAAAACCGGGAACAATTGCAGCCTGTACCGATGGCTCTTTCGGAGATCGGCACACCGCACCAGGAACTGCTGGCGCAAGAGACGCCGCATGCGCCACATCGGAGTGGGCCGCAGGCTGATGTGAACCGCGCGGCGATGCGCTCCGGCTCTATGACGCAACCGGGGATACCGCACTCCGCAGCCCCGTTGAGGGGTAATCCCTCGCTGGGCGACGCGGTGGTCCCGTCTGAGAAGAGTCCCGTGCATCGGGCCTATCGAGCCAGCCGCCCCACAAGCGTTACCAGCGACATCAGCGAGCGGCCCGAACGAAATACGCCACCGCGGCCAGCCTCAGCCACGCGAATCCAGCTCGAGCCTCCGCCGATTGCCGACCGCATCATTGCAGAGCCGGCGGCGACAGGCGCTGCGCAATTTGCATACTCTCGGGAACAAGGAGGGGCCCAGCCGCAGAATACCGTTCATATCGGAAAGATCGACATCCACATCACTCCTCCGCCAGCGCCTGTTGTTCCGCGGCGGACCATGCGGCAGATGCCCGCGAATTCGGGAGCCGCACTTGCACGCGGATTCCTCTCTTCGTTCGGTCTCAGGCAAGGATGAACGGGAGGCATTATGGCGCTGAATCCGCTGGGTGTACTTGACCTCTCGATTGTGACGGAGCTCCTGATCCAGGCCATCAATACTGCCTGGAGTGAATCGCCCCTGTGGGAGACGGTGGTCTCGGAAGCCTTCTTCACTCCGAAAGTCACAGGCCTCACGCCCGACGCCGTTCGCAAGGACGACGGATGCCAGGTTACGGTTACGCTGGTCCATCTTGAGCCCAACCGGTCGCAGCGGAACTTTGTCTACCCACAGACGCCGCCGGGTGTAACCAACCCTCCCGCACCCCGCGCACAAATGATCCCCGCACTGCCGCTGGGCCTCGACCTCTACTACTTTGTAACTGCCTACTCCGCCGACCCGAACAACGCCAGCGTGCAGGAGCAGCAGGCCATCAGCATCATACTGAAATGCTTTCATGAGAACCCGATTATCCGCACCAACGTCGTGTTTCCCGGATCGCCTTCGGAAGCGGTGCAGGAAGAGTTCACTTTAACGATGGAGATCGAATCCGTCGACTCCATCTCGCGCTTCTGGCAGGCGACGACAGTTCCCTTCCGGCTTTCGCTGATGTACCGGGTAGCGGTGGTCTTCCTCACCCCGCCCGCTCCTCCTGCAACTGCAAAGCAGGTGGTGAAATACACGCTTGCGGTCGATCCCACGCCGTTTCCGTTTGCGCAGAACGGCCAGGTCTTCGGCACGTCTTCAACGGCAACATTCCTTGCGCCGCCAACTTCGCAGGCCGCAGCTTCTCCGGTCAGCATCGACTACTCGCCAGCCACGGTGACGCCGGGCCAGCAGTTCTTCCTTTACGGCGCAGGACTGAACCAGGGCACGGACTACACCGGCCCGGCGCCGAATCCGGGTACTTCGTATCGCGTGTACCTGCTGCTGCCGCCGGATTACAAGACTGAGCAGGAGGTCACATCGTGGGCGGTCCCGGATGCCGACCCGAAGAATCCGGTTCAGACGGCTTCGCGCATTGTACTCGCGCTTCCCGGCACCCTGGGATCGCTGCCGGCGAACACGCCTCCTGCCGGAGTTTACTCGCTACGCGTGGGCAGCCAGGCGCCGCCCGACGAGATTACGAATCGAACCAATTCAACTCCCTTTTCGATCGCTGCACGAGTGGACACGACCGCGTCGCCCTCGGATCCGGTGCTGATTCCAGCGGCAGAGACGTATACCGTCACTGGCCTGGGATTCATTCCGGGGAATACCGAAGTGCTGCTGGAGACGGTGCCGCTCGCTTATGTCACGGGCACGCCCGGCGCAGGACAGTTTGCCGTGCCAGACGCGAAGACGATCCTATTTCAGCCGCCGGCCAATCTGCCCAGCGGGGTATACGGCGTGCGCGTGCGAGTCAACGAAGTAGAGTCTCCGCCGACGGTGTGGATTAGCGTTTAACGCCGTTTCTGACGAATGGTGCAAGGCATGGGGATGATGGTGGAAGTCGAGGAACAAACCGTAAAATCGGCGCCGGCCGGCCAGAACAGAGCGGGCCCATGGCTGGATCGCGCGCGCCTGCGCGCGCGGAGACAGGCGCTGTGGGTGCGCGCGGCCTCGGCGGTGTCACCTGCGGCGGTAACAGACAGCATGGCGATCTTTCATGCCGAGGTGGAGCGAATCCTTGAAGATCCCAGGGAACAGGCGGCTGAGGAGAAGCAGTTTTATCGTTCTGACGCCGAGGCGAAAAGGCTCTCCACGCTGATCTGCGCGGCGGATGAAGCGCTCTTCCATCATCCGGCTTGCGAGGCGCTGTGCCGGTGGTTCGGTCTTTCCCGGTTCGAGCTTGACTTGCTGAATTTAGCTGTCGCGATTGAGATCGACCCGATGCTGCGCCGCGCTTATGCGTACCTGAACGACGACGCCGGTGCAACGCATCCCACGCAATGGCTGGCTGCACGCCTGTTCGAACACGACGCGGATGAACGGCTGGGCCCGCAGTGTCCGCTGGTGGAGTGGTGCATGGCGCGGCCCAGAGAAGACGCGGGAAATCGCTGGGGCGTGGACGCTGCATGGATTGCCGACCCTTCTATCGTGCATTGGCTGCTGGGCCAGAATACGGCCGATCCGGCACTCGCTGGCGCGGTCGAGTTCGCCGATCTGCACAAGGAAGGTGCCGAACTTTGCCTCTATCCCGACGAGCTGCAGGAGATCGCCGGTTTTGTTGGAGCCATTTCGAATGGTAGAGAGAACGGCGCCAAGCTCGCAATCGTCATCGAGCTTGTGGGCCCTGAGGGGAGCGGAAAACGCACCCTGGCGGCGCAGTTCGCCGCGGCGCTCCATGCCGGTCTGCTTTGCGCCAACGCGGAGACGCTCCTGAACAGAGACATACCGCCGGCCCTTGCGAGCGAGCGGATGATTCGCGTGATGCGCATGGCGCAGTTGAACCATGCGCTTGTGTATTGGAGCAACAGCGAGGGCGTGCAAACGAGCGTTTGGCAGGTTCTTGCGCGCCACTCGGGCGTGACACTCTTCGGATCGACGGCAGTGAGCCCGGCGGCGGCGGGCGTGCCAGCCTACAAGCGTTCCATCCATCTGCCGCGCCTCAAGCGGGAGATGCGCATTGCGCTGTGGGAGCGGCTCTGCGACCGCGTTCCGCCGCAAGTGATTACGGAAGGCCTGCTGACGCTAGGCGAGATCGCCAAAGCTGCACAGATGGCTCCGGCAGGGATGGATGCAGTGACCGAAAGCTGCCAGGAGAATCTGCGGCTGCCGTCAAGCGAGCTGTTCACTTCACTCCCGTGCCCGTTTACATGGGACGACATTGTGCTGGCGCAGGGCGTGCGCGAGCACTTGAAGGAGCTGCAGCAGCAGGTGAAGCTGCGCTGGCAGGTTTATGAAGAATGGGGATTCGAGAGGCTATGTCCACTGGGGCGCGGCATCACTGCGCTTTTCTCCGGCGCAAGCGGAACGGGCAAGACGATGGCGGCACAGGTGCTGGCCCGATCGCTCGATTTGAAGCTCTATCGCGTCGATCTTGCAGGGGTAGTCAACAAGTACATCGGGGAAACGGAGAAACGGCTCAAGCAGGTATTCGATGCGTGCGAGCGGGCGAATGTACTGCTGTTCTTCGATGAAGCTGATGCACTCTTTGGCCAGCGTACACAGGTGAAAGACGCCCACGACAGGTTCGCTAATATCGAAATCGATTACCTGCTGCAGCGCATGGAGCAATTCGACGGGGTGGCGATTCTCGCCACCAATCGCAAAGGGGATCTCGACAAGGCGTTCATGCGGCGCATTCGATTTGTGGTGGATTTTCAGCCGCCTGGGCCGGCGGAGAGACATATCCTGTGGCGCCGCGCATTGACGGCGCGTTCTGCTGCCGGCGAGGAGCTGCTGGACGGCATCGACTGGGAGCTGCTGGCGAACAAGCTGGTGATGACCGGCGCAGCGATCACGTCGGCGGCTCTTGGAGCGGCGTTCCTGGCGCGCGCCGAAGGCCGGCGTATCGGCATGAGCCACGTGTTGCACGCGGCCCGCCGGGAGATGAACAAACAAGCCGTGGCCGTGAGGCACGGGGATTGGGAGCGTTGAACTCGAATGCCGCGAATTGAAATAGACCGGTTGAGTCTCAAGCTTTCCGGACTTTCGGAAGACCAGGGACGGCTGCTGGCGATGCGGGTTGCCGAGGGATTGGCGGCAGCACCGGCGCCCGGCGGCGCAGTGCAGCGCGATGCGATGCAGGCCAGCGCGACCATGGTCCCAGGTGGCAACGTGACCACGCTGGCCGACCGGATTGTTGCCGACCTGGTTCGGCAGTTGAAGGGAACGGTTTGATGGCCCTGGCGGCGCGATTGTTGCGCCGCCCGGTGCGGGAAAGGGAAACGAATCGATGTCGGGACTGTATCTCAAAGGCGCGTTTGTGCAGTTTATGCCCACCTTCCTGGTGCCGCTGCCCAACGTGATCATCTTTCAGTACAACCCTGAAACCATGACCCACACCTGGAAGCCTTCTTCGCCCGAGGTGTCGCCCGATTCGCGTATCAAACCGAATCCATTGGCGGTGGAGGGACTGCCCGGCGAAAGCTTTTCATTCACCCTGATGATGGATTCGAACGACACCATCGCCGACGGCAATGCCGCGGTTGCCGATCTGGCCAAGGGAACCGGCCTTTATTCGCGGCTTTCAGCGCTGGAGATGCTGCTCTATCCGAGCGGATCGTTCACCTCGAATCAGCTCCTGGGGAAGGTTTCCTCGGCGATCAGCTCCGCGCTGACGGGATCGTCTTCACAGACCAATCCAACCGTGCCGCAATACATGATGCCAACGGTTCTCTTTGTCTGGGGCCCAGGGCGGATTGTCCCAGTGCGGGTGACCAGCCTGACCATCACCGAGAAGCTCTATGATGCACTGCTGCTGAACCCCATTCATGCCGAGGCGACGGTGGAGATACAAGTGCTGACTCCGGATGAAGTGACCGCGCTCAGCGACTCGTTGAAGAAAGTGGCAGTTGCAGCCTACGACTACTCGCAGGCCTTCCGGCAGGCGATGGCGCTGGCCAATCTGTCCTACGCGGCATCGTCGATCATAGGCCTGCTGCCGTTTGGATGAGCCGGCGTTGCCGGATGAACTTTGAGGAGGGATCGGATGTTTTTCCCAGGCTCGAGATACGCGAACATGACGCAATACCAGGTGACACTGCAGAACGGCGCCACGGTCACTGTGACAACTTTGCCACTGCCCGTGCAAGGACCGCTGCTGGGCAGCTTTCCGCGGCAAAACAGCCAGCGCCTCGATCAGATTGCCTACTACTTCCTGTCGGATGCGACCGCGTTCTGGCAGCTCTGCAACGTCAACAACACACCTGTGCCAGATGCGCTGGCGGTTCAACCCGCGGTCGGAATTCCGGCTGCTTCTTCCTGAGACGATGGCTTCGAGCACTTACCAATTCCTGATCAACGGCACGCCGGCCGATGACGAGCTGATCGCGGTGATGGGTCCGCTCGAAGTTGAGGAGAACGTCGACCTGCCAGGCGCGATCCAGTTGACGTTGCCCGTCGACAGCGATGGCTCGGGTGATCTTACGTTCGTGAACGACCCGCGCTTTCAGCCCTTCGTCAACCTGGCGGTGGTGGCGACGCCCTCGGGTCAATCGGATCAGTGCATCTTCGACGGTTACGTGCTGGCCAACAAGCTGCGCCTGCAGAAAGGAACCACCGGATCGACGCTGACCGTATGGGGACAGGACGCCTCCTGGCTGATGAACCTCAAGGAAAAGGTGAAGGAATGGGTCGATGTGACCGATGCCGACGTGGCGAACTCCATCTTCGGAGACTACGGCATCACGCCCGCAAGCGACAACACGGAGGACGACTCCCCATCGCACACCGAAGACGGACATACCCTGATGCAGCGCGCGAGCGACATACAGTTTCTGCGCAGCCTTGCCCGGCGCAATGGCAAGCTATGCCGCGTGAGCTGCACCGACACGCCGGGAGAACGGACCGGGTATTTTGTCAAGCCGAGCGTAGACGGCAATCCGGTGGTGACCATGGTTCTGAACGATCCCGAAGCGTGGACCGTAGACGCACTCAATCTCGATTGGGATGTGACCCGGCCGACCGAGGTGCAGGCGTGGCAGGCGCTCTTCACTGACTCGGACCAGGACGGCGTGAACGTGGATGAGACCGATTCCGGACTAGACCCGCTCAGCGACGTGCCGCTCTCGCAATTCTCAGGAAAAAGCATGCAAGTGTTGCTGACCACAACCGTTGACGATGCACAGGAGCTGGGCCTGCGCGCGCTGTCACTGCTGCGCGACGCCGGATGGTTTGTGCGCTGCGAAGGAGAAGCGGATGTCGCGCGGCTGAATGCCGTCCTCCGCGCCGGCACCGTGGTGCAGATCGACGGCGCCGGCGCCCTGAACTCAGGCAAGTATTTCGTGTGGAGCGTGCGCCACACGATTGACAAGCAGGCGCACAGGATGAAGTTCGTGCTGGTGCGCAATGCCGTGGGCTCGCCGCCTTCGGGCAGTAGCAGCCTGATTGGAGGGCTGTAATGCAGGCTCTCAACGATCAAACCGTGCTCGAGATCCTGGAGCGGGTGCGCAATCGGTTTTATGGCAAGTACCGCGGCACGGTCACGGATGTGGATGCATCCACGCTGCGCATCAAGGCGACTGTGCCTTCCGTGCTGGGAACACAGCCCACGGGATGGGCGATGCCGTGCGTTCCCTATGCCGGAAACAACGTGGGCATTGCATTTCTTCCCGAGCAGGGCTCGGGAGTGTGGATCGAGTTTGAAGGGGGCGATGTTTCGTACCCGATCTGGGTGGGCTGCTACTGGCGCAGTGGCGAACAACCCTCCGACGCCACGCCGACGGTAAAGGCGATTGTCACCGCTTCGCCGCACAAGATCCTGCTGGACGACAACCAGGGAACCATCACCATCTCGGATTCGAACCAGAACACGGTGACGCTGGATTCATCGGGCATCACGTTGAGCCGGGGTAGCAGCACCCTGCAGGTCAGCGATTCTGAAGTGAACGTGAACGACGGGGCATTGGAAGTGACAGCCGGCTGAAAGCCGGGGAGAGACGCATGCTTCACGCCGTGTCGAGACAGACAAAGAATGCAGGCAGCAGAGGAAGCCTGCGTCCGGTGAGCGCTCCGCCTGCTGAACGATTGAGTGGCCGGCACACGCCGCTTGAGGCCATTCAGTCGGCGTATGGCAATCAGGCGATGCTGCATCTTCTCCAATCTCGATCCACGGCCGCAGGACCGGCAGGGGTGGTACAGCGTACATGCAGTTGCGGAGGCGAGGGACCAGAGTACGCCGAGTGCAAGAAAAAAAAGCACGAAGACAACGGGCTGCAGCGCAAGGCTGCAACTGGATGCAAAAACGTTATGCATGTGCCGCCCGTAGTCCACGAGGCGCTTCGCTCGCCCGGCCAACCGCTCGATGCCGGCATGCGCCACTTCATGGAGCTGCGCTTTGGATACGACTTCAGCGACGTGCGCATTCACACAGGCGCAAAGGCGGCGGCATCAGCAGAGGCAGTCCATGCGCAGGCGTACACGGTAGGCCGGAACATTGTCTTTGGCCGGAACGGCTACGGCACAGGAGCCACGTCGAGACATCTGCTAGCGCACGAATTGGCACACGTGGTGCAGCAACGGGGGAATAGGAACGCGCAGGCGCAAACGATCGGGCCGGAGAATGACTCGCATGAGCGCGAAGCGGAGAGCGTCGCAAGGCATATTGAAGGCGGCCATGCTGCGTCTGTGCCGGCACAAAGCACCGGCGCGCTTTCTCTCCAGCGGACTCCGGCAAAGAAGGTGAGCTGTGCGCCGGGACCGCTTCACTTGCCCGGCGGCGGAGTGATCCCGGATCCGGTGGCAGTCATTACCGCCGCAGAGAATGGGGCCAACCGGCTTCTTGATCAAACCATCGCGGAGCTCGATGCGACGCGACGGCGGATACTGGGAGGCGCAGCGATCGGTTGGCCGGCCATCTCGGATGCTCTGGGCTTCGGCCTGAGGCTGATGGGGCTGGATCCAAACAGCGCTCGCGTGTGGAAAGACAGCGGCGTTGGCACGGCTGCATTGCTGTTGCGGCGGCTGCGCGCGATTCGAGGGACCATCGGGAGCGGAAGCTTCTTCTTCACGTGTCTTGGCCCACCGTCGGGGACCATCGGAGTCTGTTCCGGCGATCTCTGTAAGAACGCGAATGCCGTGAGCTGCGCAGGCTCGTTCCGGACGGATTTCTGCGAAGGCTTCTGGACCGAGAGCGCGGCCTTCCAGGCCGGCACCGTCCTGCACGAGTCAGCGCACAACTTTGCTTTCTTTATTCAGGATCCGGTCAGGCGAGGCCAGGGTACGGCGGAGTGCTACGCGCGATTTGCGCAGGTTGTGGGAGGAACGGATATCCAGGGCCAACGCACCGATCTGTGTCCCGATCCGCCACCATAAGGCGGGCGGAGAAAGACGGCGCAGCAAGCATGAGGGAGCTCGATGGCAAATTTGCTCAATGTATCAAGCATGATGATGTGCCCGCACGGCGGCACGGTAAGCGTGATCACCGCGAATACGCAAGTGATGGCGGCGGGCGATCCCTGCATCCTTGCCACCGACACTTACCTTGTTGCGGGCTGCCCATTTGTCGTTGGGATCATCCCCCATCCGTGCGTCCAGGTGCAATGGGTGCAGCCCGACAGCGCAAGCCAGGTGAGCGGAAGCTTCACGCTGAGCGAAGAGAGCGTTGGACTCTGCATCGCTGCAGACGCGGCTGTGCAGGGCACGGTGCTGATCATGATGACGCAGCCGAGCGTTTCGGGCATGTAAGCAGGAAGGGGATCACGTGAACCGCAGCGACTACGCATTTCCATTTCGCATCGATCCGGCTTCGGGCCAGGCTGCGCAGACCAGCTATGCGGCGCATGTGGACCAGATGATCCGGCAGGTGCTGCTTACGTCTCCGGGCGAGCGCGCCGATCTGCCGCAGTTCGGATGCGGCCTGCGCCAGTTGGTCTTTGCGCCCAACTCCGACGCGCTGAACGCAACCACGCAGATCATGGTGCAGCAGGCGCTCAGCCAGTGGCTGGGAGATCAGATCACGGTTCAGCAGGTCACCGTCGCCACCCCTTCAGCCGGCATGGAGAACCAGATATCGATCGAGATCGACTACCTGTTGATTGAAACGCAATCGAACCAGCAAGTCACAATCCTCGTGAGCTGATATGGAACCGAAAGATCGGCTGAGCAAATTGCTCGACCCAGGCAACACGACGCTGAACGGCATCGACTTCGTCGAGATCGCCAGCTCTGCCCAGACCACGCTTCGCGTTCACTTCCTCAACACGGTAGCGCTCGAAGGCACACTGACGGCCACGCCCACGATTACCGGTGGAGAGACAATTCCCACGGTAACGGTGGATCCGATCAGCGCCTCGAGCTGGTCGTACGATGCAGAGAACAGGCCTTTGCTCACGCTTGAGGTTCCGGCACCGGGTGACTTTTCGTTCTATACGATGAGTATTTCGAGCCAGGCGCTCGACCCGTATTACAGCCAGGTGCAGTTTACGTTCAAGGCTCTGTGCCCATCGGCTCTCGACTGCGCACCGCCAGCTCCGCCGTGCCCGCCTTTGACCGGAACGCCGCCGCCGATCACCTATCTTGCCAAGGACTTCCTCAGTTTTCGCAAGGCGCTTTTTGACTTTTCGGCTCTTCAATATCCCGCGTGGCAGGAGCGATCGGAAGCTGATTTCGGCGTGATGTTCATGGAGGCGCTGTGCAGCCTGGCCGACGATCTGAGTTACACGCAGGACCGCATCGCGGCAGAGGCTTCGATCGACACAGCGACGCAGCGGCGATCGCTGGTGCGGCTGGCACGGCTTGTCGACTACGAGCCGCAGCCGGCAATCGCCGCGTCGGTGCTTCTGCAATTCGACGTGACCGGCGGCCCGATTCCTTCAGGGCTGCTGGTGAGTGCATCGGGGCCCGACGGAACGGCGATCGAGTTCGAAACCGGAACGGGGCTCATCGATCCCACTACGCTGCTGCTGAATACGGCTACCTACCAGGTAAGTCCGAACTGGAATCGCTGCAAAAGCGGCTCGCCGAACATTGTGCCTTACTGGTGGGATGACAGCCAGAGATGCCTGGAACAGGGCGCAACCGGGATGTGGGTGGTCGGACACGGCTTCGGGTTCTATGCCGGCCAGCAGTTGCTTATCGACACCGCGGCGCTGAATCCGGTTGATCCTCCGATTCGCGAGATCGTCGTGCTCCAGAGCATCGCGGAGCAGACCGATCCGCTTTTTCAAACTCAAGTCACGCAGCTTGTCTTCGAGAGCCCAGTCACATCGAATCACGATCTGACGCGAACCTTGCTGGCCGGCAATCTTGTTCCGGCAACGCAGGGACGCCGTTACGTGGAATCGTTCGCCATCGACCAGACGCCGGCGGGCGTGCAAATGCCGCTCGCTATCCAGCGCACCGGCCCGAACGCATCGCAGCAGTACCTGTATACGCTCGCCAACACGCCACTGGTGTGGCTGTTGCAGAACGATCCGCAGCCGGCCCCGTTCCCTGAGATCATCCTTGTCCAGCAGCCGCAGGATCAGGCCCTGCCCCCGGTGAGCTGGATGTGGCGCAGCACATTGATGGAAGCGCAGGAATTCGAAGAGTCGTACACCATCGACCCGATGAACTATGCCCGCACCCATAAGAACTCCGACGGATCGATTTCTTACGACTACCTCAACGATGACGGAGCTACGATCCGTTTTGGAGACGACGTCTTCGGCGGGGTTCCGGAGTCCGGCTCGGTTTTCGCGGTTACATATCGCGTGGGCGGCGGCAGCGTGGGCAACGTGGCCGCGGATACGATCACGAACGTGGTTGCGACAGCGGCGGGCGCTTCTCCGGGTTCGGGATTGGTCACTGCAGTCACCAATCCGTTTCCAGCAACCGGCGGCCAGGACGAGGAGACCAACGAACAAATTGCGCGGCGCGCGCCGCAGGCATTTCGCGCGGTGCAGTATCGCGCCGTGAGGCCAGAGGACTATGAGGCTGCGGCTGAGACGCTGCCATGGGTCATGCGCGCGGGCACTGAGTTCCGCTGGACGGGGAGCTGGCTGACAGTCTTCACTACAGCCGACCCCGAAGGCACAGACGATATCACGGTCGATGAACAGGTCCAGCTTATCAATCTGCTCAACCGTTACAGGATGGCCGGTTATGAGTCCTACGTACCGGCTCCGGATTATGTATCCATCGACCTGATCGTCACCGTCTGCGCATGTTCGAGTGCTTTCCAGGGCGATGTCGAATCGGCCGTGCTGCTGGCCCTGAGCGATGCGAAGAACCCCGACGGAAGCACCGGCTTCTTCTACTTTGACAACTTCACCTTCGGCACCCCGCTCGAGCGCAGCGCGCTCGAAGCCGCGATCCAAGGGGCATATGGAGTGGCCGGGGTACTGTCAGTGCAATACCGCGAGCGCGGCGTGACGCCGATTTTTGTCGATCTGCCCGGCACTCTCGCTTTCGGCCCCAGCCAGATTCTCCGTGTGAATAACGACCCCAACTATCCGGAGCGTGGGACGCTCCAGGTCATTGTGGAAGGAGGCAAATGAGCGGCTCATCGACCGGCTGTTCGTGCGGAGCATCGGCGCAGGCGAGCGCGCAAGGCACTTGCCCGTGCCAGACCTTCGTGTACCCGGAGACGATCACCAATCCACCAGGCAGGACATCGATCTCCTACCGTGTGGCCGACTTTCTCACCATGCGTTACGCGCTGCTGCTGGCGCGCCCTGGCGAGGTGGAACTCGCCAACTGGCGGCCGGGCGCAACGGGCGACCTGGCAGTGCAGATGATCGAGTGGTGGGCCTATCTCGGCGACATTCTCACCTTCTACAACGAGCGCATCGCCAATGAGAGCTACCTGCTCACCGCCATGCTGCCGCAAAGCGTACAGGGGCTGATTCGTATCCTGGGTTACCGGCCACGTCCAGGTATTGGGGCAACCGGAACTCTGGCCGCGGTGATGACCGGGAACAAGTCCTTCACTCTGCCGCAGGGCTTTCAGGTCCAAAGCAAGCCGGGACCGGGCGAGCAGCCGCAGATCTTCGAATTGACTGCGGCGACACAGGTGCAGGCTCCCGATGTTGTCCCGGTGACGGCCCCACCCAGCGGGAATCTGATTGGGGCAGACGGCGCCAGCGTGCTGATTCAGGGAGTGGTCGGCTCAGTGGCCATCGGTGAACAGCTTCTGCTGATGGAAACAGGATGGAACGGAACAGACAACCATTGGGCAGCGGTGACGGTCGCCAGCGTAACTGCGGAAAAGAACCCGCAGGGGCAAACCAATACCCGTATCGCCTTTACTGCGCCGCCCGCAAACCTACCTGCAAGCGCAATGGCAGCGGGCTACAGCCTGCTGCGCAGCGCGCAGTCCGCGCACGTGTGGCAGTATCCGGCAGACCAGGTTATCCAGGCGAATCATGTCGACCTGGAATCGATCACGCGCAGCATCCAGGCCGGCAGCCCGATTCTGTTCTCGCTGCCTGATATCGCCGCCCATGTGTACCAGCTCGTCTCTGTTACGCAGTACAGTGAGACGATCTGGTATGCCAATGCGAACGCATCCAGTCCTTCTCAGCCGCCGTCTGTCTCGCCGGCCGAAGTCGCGATTCCCATTCCGCACACAAGCCTGCAATTTACGCCTGCACTCAACGGGCTCAGCGATTCGCAGTCCGAGCGCGCCGCGGCACTGGTGTTCTACGCATGGAAGAGCGTGGGAACCATCATCAGCACGCCGGCTACGAGCTTCAGCACTGCCCCGGCCATTGCTCCGGTTACATCGAACAATCCGCTTCCAACCGCAATGCAGTCGATGAACGGACAGGACGTGCTGATCAACGATGCGAACGGCAACGGAGTGGAGGCAGAAGCAAGTTACGTTTCGGGACTACCGGTGGGCCTGTCGCTCTCGAGCTTCAGCGACTCGGCCGTCACTCTGACGCCGCCGCTCAATATTCTTTTCAACCTGCTAGCCGTGACGCGGGGACAGACTGTCACCGGCGAGATTCTCGGAAGCGGTGATGCGACGATCGTCACCGGGCAGGAGTTCGTGCTTCAGAAGTCCCCGCTGACCTATCTTCAGAATTCCAACTCGACATCCGGTGAAGATTACTCAAGCACTCTCCAGGTTTGGGTGAATGGAGTCGAATGGCAGGAGGTGCCCAGCTTTTACGGGCAATCTCCCACCGCGCAGGTTTTCGTCACCCGCGAAGATTCGCAAAACATGACCCACGTTCAGTTCGGAGACGGAGTGAACGGCGCGCGCCTCCCTTCCGGCGTCAACAATGTCGTGGCCAACTATCGCTATGGCAGCGGCGCGGACGCTCCCGATCCGGGATCGTTGACCGTCATCCTTCAGTCGTGGCCGGGCCTCAATTCGATTCTCAACCCGGTCCAGGTGGGCGGCGGAGCCGATCCCGATCCGCCGCAACAGATCAAGATCTACGCGCCACAGTCGGTGTTGACGTTCGGGCGGGCGATCTCGGCTAGTGACTACGAGACAATCGCCGCACAAGCTCCGGGCGTGGCGCGCGCGCGCGCCTATTTCAGCTGGGACCCGGCACAACAACGAATGCTCACCAAGGTCTACGTGGGGGACGATGCAAACGCCGTTGCCGCCGCCGACAGCGCGCTTGCCGGAGCCTGCGATCCCAACCGGCAGTTGAGCGTGATCCTGGCGGTAGCTGTCCAGATAGGCATCACGCTCACCCTGGTCACGGATCCCGCCTACGTGGCTGCAAATGTCGTTTCGGCGGCGACGGCCGCATTGATCGATCCAGACCTGGGATTGCTCGGCACAAACGTGATCCGCATCGGCCAGACGATCTACGCGAGCCAGATCTACAAAGCCTGCCTGGGCGTGGCTGGCGCAATCGCCGTGCACGACCTCGAGGTTACAGGCATTCCTGTCTCCGGGCCTGATTTTCAGCTTAACCCGGGTGAAGGCCTCTTCCTCCAGTTGACGGGCAAGAATCTGACGATCACTGCGGAGGTAAGCGCAAATGGCTGACCTCGACCACTATGAGATCTATTACGCCGACAAGCTCTGGAACCTGATCCCGGCGATCTATCGCACTCTGGATACCGATGTCTATAACGCCAACGGCCCGTTGCGCGAGCTGGTCAACCGCATCGGCGCGCAGGCGGCCACCGTGCGGCGCAGCATCGACCGCCTGTGGGAGGACCAGTCGATCGAGAGCTGCGACGACTGGGTGATTTCCTACATCGGCAACCTTCTGGCCACGAACCTGGTTGCAAGCCTGGATGCACGTGGCCAGCGGCTCGACGTCTACAACACGATTTACTATCGTCGCCGCAAGGGAACGGTGGCGATCCTCGAAGAGATCGCGGCGGACATTACCGGATGGGAGGCGCGGGTTGTCGAATTCTTTCGCCGGTTGAGCCGGACGCGGCACAACCTGGACCTGCCAATCGCCGTGCGCAGCGACACGCCGGCCGACAACCTGACGCTGGAGCTTGCGCAGGGCCTGACCGGCAACTGGACGCACAGCATGATCGGCGGATGGGCCGACCTGCGCAATGCGTACGGCGCTTCGCAGGCGCAGGGACCGAACAGCATTGCGGTTTCTCCGCGCCCGCCGTCAGCGTTTGACGAGTACTTCCATACGGCCGACTTTCGCGCCGGCACAGGCCGCTCCGGCTGGTACAACATTCCCAAGCTGGGCGTGTTCCTGTGGCGGCTCATCAGCTTCGCCGTGAATCAAACTACGCCGGTTGAGAACGGGAGCTGCTACACGTTCGATCCCACCGGCCGGCAGATTCCGCTGTTCGCCGCTTCCTCGCGCCCGCCCTACGATGCCTGGGTTTCGCCCCAGGAGTGGCAACTCCCCACGCCGATCAGCACGCCGCTGCTGACGGCCGCGCTTGCCAATCCTGAGACCATTCCGCTCTACGCGTCGATTGATCCGGACGGGCTCAGTGTGCTCCAGAACTCGCTGGGAATCTTTACGCTTCCCGGCAGCTTCTACGAGCTGGTCGATGTTTCCCAGATCACCACGTTTCCCATCCCGCCCAACACCGCGCCGCAGATCATGGTCTTCCCTGAGACCGGAGCCTTCTCGGTGCTCGAGCCGCAGGATGGCCCGATTACCGTCACGTACCAGTATGGATTCTCCGCGCCCATGGGAGCTGGCCCCTATGACCGGCGAGTGCTGGGGCAGACTCCCAACCCGGCGCCTGCGCCGGTGTCGAATGTCCTCGGCGGTGGCAACGGCATCGCGGCGCTTGGATCGATCCCTCCCACCGGTACCGTGAGCATCAACGATTCGCTGACTTACACCGCGGTGCTCAATGTCTCCGATATTCAGCAACTCACAGTGACAGCCGAGAACCAGGCACGGCCGGTCATACGGCTTCGCCCGCCGGGGCACGGCGGACCAAACGAGTGGATTTTCAACGGCGCTGAAGACGGCAGCCTGGTGCTGGAGGGGCTGCTGGTTTGTGGATGCGACGTCGTGCTGAGCGGCAAATTCGAATCCGTGACGCTCACCTGCTGCACCTTCGATCCCGGCACGGCCGCGAACGTCGAGGCGGGAAGCAAAGAGGCCATACATGCGCAGTCTCTCTTTGCGCGGTCCATTGACGGTAGAGACTTGGCTCCCACGCGGCTATGGATCGAGGCTGAGATTACACAACTCAATATTGACCGCTGCATTCTTGGGCCGATTCGCACGCGTGCAGGAGGCGAAGTGGAGACCATGACGGTGACCAACAGCATTATTCAGGCAATACCGACCGTCAAACCGAGCGCGCCGCCTCAGACCTTTGGACCCGATCTGCCTGATCTTGCCCTGTCGTTCATCACCGGCACGACCAGCCTTAGCCGGTGCACGGTGATGGGCCAGGCCTATGTACACGAGCTGCAGGCGAGCGAGTGCATCCTTGACGACGTGTTTGTTGTGGACAACACCCAGAACGGATGCGTGCGCTTCAGCGCGTGGTCGAGCGGGAGCGTGATTCCACGGCAGTACGAGAGCGTGCAGATTCCGGCCGGATCGCCGCTGTTTACGTCGCGCGACTTCGGCCAGCCGGGATATGCGCAACTGCTTGAGAACGTCGATAACGCCATCCTCAGTGGAGCGCAGGGCGCGACCATTTCTCAGGGAGCGACAGATGGCTCGGAGATGGGCGCCTTTGCATCGCAGCAAAACCCTATCAAGGAGCGGAGCCTCCTGATCAAGTACCAGGAGTACATGCCGCTGGGACTGAATCCTGTTTTGATTCATGTAACTTAGGGAGCTTCAGGAATGACTCGGCGCCAGAATGCGAAACGCCGCTGGATACAGGTTGCGAGGAGGAATTATGGGAAGCGATAGAGCACGGGTTACTTACGATCCGCGGCAGCAGTATCGCTCGGTAGTCATGCAGCAAGGACGCGTGACGCTTGAAGCGGATTGGAACGAAGCGGAGGTGATCGCCGGCGAAGAGCAGCGGCTCGAGACGCTGGACATTGTCGGACCTTGCGGAACTGCCGACAACGGCTACGAGATCATTCTGCCCGATCCCTCGTCGTCCTACGATTTCTCGGTCGGCAGCGGCACCATGTATGTGGGCGGTATCCGCGCGAGCCTTTCACAGGCCATCGATTACAGCAGTCAGCCCGACTGGTTGAATTACAGCGATCCTCTCGATCCGCAGGACCTGAGCGACGACGCAGTGGACTGGGTTTCTCCCACTTCACCCGCGCCGGTCTATCCCGGCGGAAGCACGGGGGTTGGCGCTCAAGGCGCCACCGACGAGTTTGTCTATCTCTATCTGCGCGAACAGGAGGTGAGCGCGGTCGAAGATCCAGACTTGGCGGACGTGGCCCTGGGCGGACCCGATACCGCAGCACGCACGCGCCTGCTCCAGCACATTGTGCGCGTCGGTTGCCAGGGTGCCGATTGCTTGACCGGGCTGAATGCCGCCGAAGCGCAGTGGGCTGCGCAGGGACTCTATTTCAATTCCTCGACGATGCAGCTCGAGTCGCAAGATACACTTCTGGTCAGTTTTTCAAACCAGGGACAATCGACGCCCTGCCAGCCCCAGGCACAAGGAGGCTATCTCGACCCCGACAATCAGCTCATTCGCGTGCAGGTTGCGGGTATCGACCCGATTACAGGCAACCCCACATTTCTGTGGGGATTCGATAATGCGTCGTTTCTCTACCGCATCAGCGTTACCAATACCGATCCGGTAACGCTCAAGTTCGCGTCGGCTCCGGTAGATACCAACCATCAGCCGGTATCGGGCCAGACGGTGGAGGTCCTTCGCGCCGCAGCCGAGCTTGCCAATGGAGGATATGTCGCAGCGCTCAGCGGTTTTCCCGTGACGCTCAACCAGAGTTACGACCAGGACACGCAGTCGATCACGCTGCCGAGCGGAGTTTCTCTGCCGCCCGAGTATCTGGATTCGACCTCGTCGCCTCCATCCCCGCTGTTCCTGCGCGTATGGCAAAACCAGGTGGTGTTCACTCCGGGCGTTCCCATAGCACTGGGCGATACCGGCGTGCTGGTCACCCTCGAAACCGCCCAGACATTTCATGTGGGCGACTACTGGCAGTTTGCTGTGCGTCCGGCCACTCCGCAGAGTGTGTATCCGGAGCGGTATCAGCAGTTCGCGCAGCCTGCTGAAGGCCCGCGGCTGTGGGCCTGCCCACTGGGCGTGATCGCCTGGAATGACGGACAGGGGACGCTGGCTTCCGATTGCCGCAACCAGTTCTGCAACCTGGTTGGCCTGACGAAGCGGCAGCCGGGCTGCTGCCAGATCTCAGTGAGCCCGCAAGACCTTGCGGCAGGCAAAACACTGCAGAGCTATGTGAACCAGGCATCGCGGCCCACAATGGTGGTTTATGCCGCCAATCCGGGAGCGCCGGGAAACAACATCACCGTGCAGATCGCAAACCTCCAACTGGATGTCTCGCCGCCGGCTTTCGATCTGATCGTGACGGAGATCGACACCTATACCGGCCTGACCATGGCCACCGGAGATACCGGAATCGAGGCTGTGATCGGCGACGAGGAAGGCGGGCCGAACGACGGCCTAGCCCACATTCTCGTTGGCTCGGTCAACCCGCAGCTCGTGCCTGGGAACAACCAGTCGGTCGCGTTCAACGGGGGCGCGGCAACCGCAAGCGCTACAGCAAACGTGATGGATGGCACCTCGCAGAACCTTGCGTTTACGCTGCAAGCGAGAAACCAGGGCGCGGACGGAAATCTGACCCAAGCCACTCTCTTCAATCTTGACCAGACGGTGCAGCCACCCACCTTCGATCTGACCGTCACCTGGCAAAAGACCATCCAGGGCGTGACCATGGCCACGCTGTTTTCCACGATTCAAAATAGCCTGAGCTACGAGATCCTTGCCAGCCCGCCGGCTACCGCGCAGCCTGCTTTTCCTTCGGCTGGCATCACTCAGCTCAGTGGTGGAACCGAACCCGACCCCACCACCGGCTCCAACGCTACCCCTGCGCAGGCCTCGATCTTCGGGAACCCCGTGAAGATTTGCCTGCAGCCGGGGACCTATCCTCTCCGTCGTCCGGTCGTATTCGGGCCGGAACAGTCGAACATCACCATTGAGGCTTGCAATGGCGCTTCGATCATTGCGCAATCGCCAAAGCAGTTTGTTACCGGGATGTTCCAGCTCAACGGCGCCAGCAACATCACGCTGCGCGGGCTCACATTCACCATGCCGATGGTCACGGTATTTCAAAGCGGCAGCACACTCGGCGGGTTGAACGCCAGCTCCCTTGAATCAATGGGTGAGGGGTTGCTGATCAGCCTGGTTGGATCGATCGGCCTGATGGTCTCTGGATGCAGCGGTCTCACGGTCACCGGCTGCACGTTCAATTATCCGGCGATGCAGATTCACGAGATTTTGTTCAGCGCCGCGATCTTTGCCGGGTCCGATTGCACCGGCATGGCGATTACCGGAAATGAGTTTGCCGGACCTCCAGCCCTGTCTACGCTGACCGGCGTTACCGACAACTTGCTTTCGTTCGCCTTGACGGCGGGTTACATCCAGGTCGACAGCCTGCAGGTGACATCCGGTTCGACTGAAACCAATCAAGGCGGCTTCTCGGGCGCAACGATCATTCCGTCTTCGCTCGATAACATCGTCTTCTCCGGCAACAGCTTCTCGAACCTGACGCTGCCTGTGTTGATCGCGACTGCGCTGGGCAGGGCCAACTTTGAGAACAATGTCATCACCTCCAGCCTCACCGGCTTCACCATTCTGCCGCTGGTGGCCTCCTTGGCAGGCACTACGGAATATGCCGCGAACGATGTCAGGGTGCAGGCATTGAACAATGCCACCATGCAGCGCGCAATGACGATCGCAGCGGCTTACCCGCGTCCGGCCTCCTATGTGCCTCCGCGCAAGATCATTCTGTCCTCGGAGCCTGTCCTCGAGCCCACACCTCCGAGCGGCCAGCCGGGCTCTCCGTCCGAGGGATCTTCGACAAAGCTGAACCGGAATATCTTTACCTCAATCAACCAGATTTCGTTGCTTCCGCAGGTGACTGCCGAGGCAGCCGTAGCGGCGCCACGCTCTGTCGCGGCAGAACGTGTCTCGGCCACGGCGCAAGCCGCAACCGCGGCGCCGGTCCAGCCAACGCCTGCCCCAATCCAGCCAACACCGGAGCCAGTCCAACCCGCTCCGCCCCCGGTCATCATTCAACCCACACTCTTGAAACTGCAAACGCAGCAGCCGCTGACTGCCAACATCGCGCAGCTTCTGGCCAGGGTCCCCAGTTCTTTTGCCGTCGGAATCACTTACGAGGGGCCGAGACTGAATCTGGATTTCAACGTTCAGTTCGCCAATAATACAATTGACGCATTTGCCACTGCTGGAACCAGTCTGTGGGCTTTGATGATCGTTGATCTCGCTGCAATTGTGGAAGCAGCCGGCGGAAGTCCGGGACCCAACACAGAAACCCTGTTCGGCGTTCTGACACTCACCAGTAACCGGATGCGAAGCACGGGCACTCTCGCGACCGCCGCGCTGATGGTATATGCCTGCACTGCAACCGGAAACATCATTATTAACCAGAGTGGGAATGAGAAAAACAGCAGTCTCGTGATCTATGTTCCAGGCGGAACAACTGCGCCAGCCAACCTGGCGATCACTGCGGTCACTGGGAACGTGCTCTCAGGACAGGTCACGCTTCCGCCGAGGCGTATCAGCACCCTGCCAACTTGGGACACGTATAACTACGTCGAATAAGTCCCGAACGTCCGGATTCTCCCGCAAGGTATCGGGGGAAAAAGAAAAAGAGCAATCGGCTTGAACTGTAGCCGATTGAAGTTCGAGCCGTATTGATACGGGCTCGGACCCTTCAACATCGCTTTTGGAATGGGCCAATCGCCAAGGAGGATCGTTGCTTCAGACGCCAACAACCGAATCGCCGGAAATGAGCAGGGCGAGTTCCACAGCGAAGGCTCCGGAGCCACGCCGCGAGCTGCATCCTGTTACGCCCACCGGTGGGTTGAGTCTTGCCGCGCAGGCGCGGAGCGCACGGCTGCAGCGGAGTAGCGCTGCACTGCAAAGCGCAATGGGTAACCAGGCCGTGCTGCGCATGATGTCCGGTCGGCGGCCGGTTCTGCAAACCAAACTGGCTGTTAATGAGCCAGGAGACAGATACGAGCAGGAGGCCGACCGCGTAGCCGAACAGGTGATGCGCATGCCGGAATCCGCGATCGCTCCGCAGCGAATATCTCCGTCCAACGAAGAGACTAGCCTGCAGCGCAAGTCGCAGGGGTCGCCAGGCGAGGCAACAGCGCCGCCAATCGTGCACGAGGTGCTGCGCTCGCCCGGTCAGGCGCTCGACACCTGCACGCGCGCCTTTTTCGAGCCTCGCTTCGGAGCGGATTTCAGTAGCGTGCGCGTACATACCGATGGGCAGGCCGCAGAATCGACCAGTGCCGTCAAGACCGTGGCATACACCGTCGGCAACAACATCGCATTCGCCACGGGACGCTACTCACCCCGCACCACCGAAGGCTGCCGCCTGCTTGCGCATGAATTAGCTCACGTGGTGCAACAGGGATCCGCTTCGCCCGCGGCAAGCGGGAAGCCCCCGGTCGGGTCGCTCCCTGTTTATGCATCAGACCCTGTCACGCGGTCAGGCTTGCGCGCGTCCGCCGCAGCTTCCAGTTTGGACGGATTAGTACAGAGATCGCCATTGCATCCACCGAAGATTCGCACACAGGATGAGATCGATCGCGGAGCAGCGACACTGGCCAAAGACATGGCTCGTGAGCTCGATCACTGGAAAAACCAGGCAGATTGGGGAATACAAGATTTCGTTAATGAGGAATTGGAGAGGCGGATCGATTCATTGCGAAAGGCAGGACTTACGAAGGAAGCATTTCTCCAAAGTCTACTAGGTAATGTGATTTGGGCGGTGGCCTGTTTTCTCGGAGAAGCGCCAGAGTTGGCATTTGTCGTCTCCATGGTCGGAATTGGAGTCGCGGCGAGCGCTGTGCCTCCGACCGCGTCAAAGCCTGCTGACGTCGGCGCGGTGTCCGGATTAGCCGAGCAGGTCCAACGTTTACTGGATCGGATTGAAGATGAGATGCGCGGAACGAACGACACACATCTGCTGGATCAGGCGAGAAACCTCATCTTATTCAATCCGGATTTGTCGGAGCCGGAACTGCTCGAACTCTTCATGACACAGAACTTTGATAGATCCCTGTTACGAGCCGAGGTTGGAGGGAAATTAACAGGATTCAACGATGAACAGGTCAAAAGGACCCAAAAACAGGCGATTGAAGTAAGATTTCAGCACTTCATGGATGTCATTCCGCTGGTTGGCTCCAAGACTGAACCTGAAACCGTAGTGGGCAGGACAGTCGGAGGCGAGTACACACTGAGTCTTGTTCACGTTTCAGGGGTCGGGGGAGACAAGCCTGAAGACGAGAAATGGGGCATCGGATATGAAATCGTGCATCGAGAGACTGATCTCCAGGGAAACATCACCAAGTTGGGGAATGTCGTCGTAGCCCAGTGGGTTGAGGAAGACACTGTCAATGCTGTTCTCAACCGCGAAGCCGATCTCAAAATCTATCCGCTCATCATCAATGCATTCGCTACAGAGGTGTCGATGGGACCAGAATCATTTAAACTCGAACAGGAAAAGCTGCGTGAAGACGAACGCTTGGGGGGGCTCCGACCAGGCTGATCATGAAACTAGGCCAGGGGTCCGATATCAAAGGAAAGGCGATGGAGCACGCTGTCGTTTCCGAGTTCCTGGGAGAAACTCCGGGCACTACCGCCAACCTGCTCGCCCCCAAGGATCCCGTGGAACTGGCAGCGTTCCACCGGCTGCCCGAGTCGAAACAACGCGATAGCGCTTTCCAACTCATGCGGCGCGCTGGGATCCGGTTTGAACGGAAGCGCATCACCCAGGAACATAAAGAAGCCGTGCCTCCGCGGGACGACACCAGTGACGTGAGCTGCGAAGCGGATGTTGCGGTGCCTCTGAAGCAGCGGCTCTTCAAGACAACGCTTATACGACCAGGCCTATCGGGGGTTCCGGAGTACGGGGGAACCGCTTCCGGGTTGCAGGAACCAGCGCAAATCCGGGGTTACCGCATCAGGTTCCGTCGCGCTTCCCGGTCGAAGCGGAAGATATAGCGGAGCAGGCCGGCGTTGATGGCAAGAAGAGCGGTTGAGGCAATCGCCGCCGGCACCAGCGTCGAGAAGTGGCCGCGCAGCAGAGCCTCCATTGAGAAGGTGAGCAGCCACAACTGCAGGACCACGGTGGTGGCCACCAGGACAAGAATTGCACTGAAGAGAGTCGTTCCCTGGGTGCGCAGGCTCATTTAAGCCTCCCATCCTGTGGCATAGATCTGGTCGCCACGCTGCTCGAGCCGGACGCGTGGAAGCGCGCGGGTCGGCGGCCCGGCGACAGGAGTTCCCTGGTTCACGTCAAAGACGCCGCGATGACACGGGCAGACAATCTGGTTTTCGTTCCGGTCATAGACAACCGCGCATGAAAGATGCGTACAGACCTGCGAGTAGGCTACGAGCTTTCTCTCAGGAGTGAGAATCGCGATGCAGGGCGACTCGGCCGATGGATAGCGAAAGAGCATGTAGCCGTTCTGTTCCAGGTCGCGCGCCGGTCCCAGCAGCTTTACCTGGCTGGATTCTCTTCGAACCAGCTTTCTTGCGAAAGCCGTCGCCCAGTTCGCGATGGCAAGGAGCAGAGAGCCCAGGGTGAGGAACTTCACCATCTCGCGCCGGCTGACATAGTGATCGCCCTCCCACTCGATGGGAAAGTCCTGCTGATGGCGGGCATTCCTGCTGCATGCAGCGCATCCCTGCGGCTTCGCAGCCGATTCGATCTGCTGAGTCACGATTCATCCTCCAACATGAGTGCGACATCGTATGGGTCGGCGGGCAACGAGCTGGGAGTCGGCTGAATCTGGATGAGTTCTACCTCGACCCGTTCTACCTCGCGCGGAACCATCACATACACCTTCGTCTTCACCTCTTCACCGCCAAACTTCCACGAGTTCACCGGGATACCGCGCCGGGTGCGCTGAATCTCCTCCATCGTGGTGAAGGTCAGGGCTCCCGAAGGGCAGACTGTGGCGCACATCGGCTTCTTGCCGATGCTGCTGCGGTCGTAGCACATGTCGCACTTCATCATCTGCTCGAACTCGGCCATGTACTTGGGAACACCGAACGGGCACGACATCACGCAATTGGAGCAGGCGATGCAGCGTGGCTTGAGCGAGCTCTGCACCACGCCATCCGGCGTCTTCTTGATCGCATCGGCGGGGCAAACCCGGGCGCACACCGGGTCCTCGCAGTGCATGCACACCTGCGGCGCTGTCTGCACGCTGTCCATCCGCTCGATGGTCTCCAGGTGGATCATGCTGGTGCCGCGATGGGTGTCGCACTCCGCGCAGGCCTGCACACACGACTGGCAGCCGATGCAGCGGGAGTAGTCGATAAAGAAATGCTGCTCACTCATCGAATGCCTCCGGCCTCGGGGCCCAGTTGCGCAATGGCATCGTTCGGAGCTTCGGTCCTGCTGACGCGCACGGCGCAAATCTTGAACTCGGGGATGTTGGACACCGGATCGATAGCGCGAACGGTCATGTTGTTTGCCGAGCGATCGAGAGGCCAATGGTACGGGACAAACACGGTGTCTGGCCGGATGGTCTTTACCACCATCGCGCGCACAACCACTTTGCCACGCCGGCTCTCAACCTGCACAAAATCGCCGTCGGTGACTCCCAGCTTTTCTGCAAGGCGCGGATGCATCTCGCAGCGGGGCTGGGAATACTGGTCGATCAGCGCGCCGATGCGGCGCGTCTGCGTGCCGGAAAGGAACTGTGAGACGACTCTTCCCGTCGTCAGCACGATCGGGTACTCATCGTCCGGCATCTCCGCGGAGGATCTCCACTCCACCGGCATGAAGTGCGCCTTGCCATCCGGATGGCCGAACTTCCCGCCCTCGTAAAGCCGGGGAGTTCCGGGGTGCGTCTCGTCAGGACATGGCCAGAAGAGGCCGTTCTTCTCTTCGATGCGCTCCCAGGTCATGCCCGAATAGTCAGAGACGCTGCCCTTCGAGGCCCGGCGCAGCTCATTGAAGATATCCTTGGGCGACGCGTAGTTGAACTTGTCACCCGCTCCCAGGCGGACGGCAAGGTCGCAGATGATCTTCCAGTCCTCGCGCGCTTCACCGGGCGGGGAAACGGCCTTGCGGTGAAGAATGACCCGACCTTCCACGTTGGTTGTGGTTCCCTCGTCTTCCTCCATCAGCGAGCCGGGAAGAACAATGTCGGCGTAGCGGCCCGTCTCGGACAGGAAGAAGTCGATGTTTGCGTAGAACTCAAGCTTCGAGAGCGCTTCGCGGACGAAGTTGGCGTCAGGAAGAGAAACAGCCGGATTGAAGCAGATGGAGATCAGCCCCTTGATACGGCCATCGTGAATGGCCTCGACGAGCGGAACCGCCGACAGCCCCTTGGCTGGGATGGATGCTTCCGGAACGCCCCAGATCTCCGCGATGAACCGGCGGTGCTCAGGATTGTCGATATCGCGGCAGCCCGGCAACTGGTCGCACTTCTGTCCCTGCTCGCGCGCGCCCTGGCCGTTCCCCTGGCCGGTAATCATCGCGTAGCCGCATCCTTCACGGCCGATGCGGCCGCTGGCCACCACCAGGTTGATCGCGGCCATGCAGTTGTCAACGCCCTTGGAGTGATGCTCGATGCCGCGCGAGTGCAGCAGGAAGCTGCTTGGCGCAGGTCCCCACAACTCGGCTGCCTGGACTATCCTGTCGGCGGGGACGCCGGCAATCTTCGCGGAAAACTCCGGCGTGTACCTGCGAACAACCTCCTCCACCGCATCGAACCCGGTAGTATGCTCGGCGATGAATTGCCGGTCGATCCATCCGCGCTCAATCATGACGCGCAACATGCCGTTGAAGACGCCGATGTCGCCGCCGGGACGAACCGGGATAAACAGATCCGCATTGCGCGCGATCGGCGTCATGCGCGGATCGAGCACAATAAGCTTGGCGCCGTTTTCCCGCGCCTGCCACAGGTAGCTGGTGGTGATGGGCGCGCACTCTGCGACATTTGCGCCGGCCACCAGGATGACTTTTGCTTTCGGAATGTCGCTCCATGGATTCGCGCTCCGGTCAATGCCGAATATCTTCTTCGACGCCGCTCCTGCCGACACCATGCACAGGCGCCCGTTGTAGTCGATGTTGGCGGTTTGCAGAGCGACACGGGCAAACTTGCCCACGAGGTAGGCTTTCTCATTGGTGAGCGAGGCTCCGGTCAGAATGGCGAAGGCATTTTCCCCGTAGCCTGCCTGGATGCGCCGAATCTCACTGACGATCCGCTCCATCGCCGGTTCCCAGCCGACGGGCTCGAAGCCGTGGCCCTCCACCCGCTGCAGGGGCGTTTTCAGCCGGTTGGGATGCTCATCCTGCATGTAGCGCTTTACGCCCTTGGGGCACAGCTTGCCTTTATTGAACGGAAAGTCTTCCCAGGGTTCGAAGCCGACGACCTTATTGTTGCTGACGCGCAGTTGAATGCCGCACTGCTGGCCGCAGAAACAACAGTGCGTTTTCACCAGTTTCTCGTCCTGCGGATTGCGAATCCAGCCTCCAGACGGAATCGTGTGCAGGGTGGGCCCGAATTGCGCGACGATCTCAGGAATGCTCGCCGGGAGCTTTGCCATTTTCTATTGACCTCTCGTATCGAGCGCCTGCGCTTTCCAAAGGCCGTCCTGCGTAAGGGCGATGTTCTTGCGCCGGCATGCCGGACAGGTGTCCTGGTAGTGCGTACCGTCTGCAAGCCGGTATTGGATGCCGAGCGCGGCCTGAACCTGCTTCAGATCCTCGACATGCATGCGGCTGGTGAAGGGCTGTCCGCAGCGACGGCAAAGAGCCTGCGTCCCGCGAGCGCCTTCCTGCTTGTAAAAATCAATGCCCATCTGGGCAGGCCGCTGGAAGATGTGGAAGAACTTGCCGAAAGGGAGATACAGCAGCGTCAGGATGACGGTGACCGCATGCAGTTGCGAAAGGAAGCCGTAATAGATGCCGCGCATCAGGTGCGTTGAGATGGTGAGGAACAGCCCGGTGATGGAGATGGCGAACAGCAGGATCAGCGGCAGCATGTCGTTGGAAAACTGCTGCACAGACCATGCGCCGTGATCGCGCCCGCGTCTCCAGAAGGCGAAGAATACGCCGATGAGCACCATCACGGCGGCGATGTCGAGAATGTTGAATGTCAGCTCCGCAATGGGCGTTCCCAGATGGAAACTGCCCAGAGGAATGCCAAAGATAAAGGCGCGGTAGACCTCCTGGTTGTCAAGGGCGCTCTCGAAGCGGACCCAGCCAAACGACAGCGGGAAGGTGATGGCCGCCGCCAGGAGGCATCCCCAGGCCAGGAACCAGTGGGCAGACCACCGCAGGTGCGAGCGGCACTCGATGAAGCGCTGAAGAACGACTGCATTCCAGAAGATGCGCGCCAGGTGAGCGAGATTGCGAGGCAGCTTGAGCGGCGCGAGAAAGATCTTCCAGCCGCGATACCAGTAGAGCCGCGTAGGAGGGCGGCGCAGCCACATGGCATAGCGGTAGCCGAGTCCGAAGCCGGCCAGCACCGAGGCTCCTGCGTACGATACGAGTGCCGGATCAAAGTCGCGAAGGCCCCGGCTGCCGACGAAGATTCCCGCGATTAAAATCCCGGCAACCGCGAGGCCCCACAGGGTGGCATGCGCAGTATCCGATCGGACGGAGGAAGCAAGCGTGTTCTTCATTATCCTTAAGCTTAAGCAACGGAGGTCAATGCAGGAGCGCTTTGGCGACCGGCTACCAGCACTGCCAGGCAGACCAGACAGAACACCGAGAGTATTATAAATCCCGCCAGGAAACTCCCTGCCTGCTGCCTGGCAAAGCCCATGGTAGAAGCCTGCCACTCCAGGGTGGACGATCTGCTGCATGGTTGCAGTGACTTAAGTCATTCGAGATGGATGGGAATCTCTGCCTGAGAGCGCAATCAAGCTCCATTCCTCTCACGGCAAGACAAGAGCGATGAAAGGGTGACTGAATCAGAGTTTCCTGAAAACCCGTTAAAAACTTGATGTTTTGAAAGGGCACGGCTTCAGCCGTGCCAAAAAGTGCGATTTTTGATGGATATTTCACCCTCCGTTTCGCCTGCGGACGAAATGGAGGGTGAAACAGAGAAGTTGATCGGCTCTAGTGTGGTGAATCAGAAGTTCGTAGCATAAGTCAAAGTCTCGAGCCGCAGGTTCCGCCACGGCGGATCTTTGACCTCCGACTCCGCAAGCCGCAAAAAACGCGGCTTGCTACGCTCAGGATGACAGTGTATTGGTGGCGCAAACTTCTGACTCAGGACAGTAGGATGGCATGGCTGAAGCCGTACCCTTTCAAGGCTCTTGCCTCGCTCTGAAGAGTTTTTAAACAGGTTCTTAGAGCATCACGCCATCTGGCTGGGAGATGCGGAATACGTTCCATCGGCGGCCAAGTCGATGGACTCATTCAAATCACCTCATCCGGCCTGTATCCGCCAATGACTTTGATCACTGTTCTATCCAATTCTCTGCTCCTATCCTGGAGGCGGGAGGTTGGCGATCATGGCATTCGTCATTGCTGAACCCTGCATCGGAACGAAAGATACCGCTTGCGTAGATGCCTGCCCGGTGGACTGCATTCACCCTAGGAAGGATGAACCAACATTTGGGACGGAGCCGCAATTGTATATCGATCCAATTGAATGCATCGATTGCGGCGCATGCGTGCCGGCGTGCCCGGTGTCGGCCATCTTCGCAGCCGACGATTTGCCTGAGAAATGGAAGCACTTCGCTGAAATCAATGCCAAGCACTACGGGCGTTAGGGAAGCTCTGACTCAGTCGCTCATTCACCCCCAGGGCCGTTCATCTTACGGTATTTACGGCACGGCTGCAGCAGAGCTTCCTCGGCGTCGATCCATATGTTGATCCATATGCTGTTAGCCACTCTGGCGATGCGGCAGGCAGGATAACCGGCATCTCTTACTATTTCTCTGCATCTACAAGAACAGACAGGGAGATTTCGACCATTGGCAAAACGTGTCGCGGAGCTTTTCGTTGAGATTCTGGCCGCTGCAGGCGTCGAGCGGATCTATGGAGTTGCAGGGGATTCCCTGAACGGTATCACCGATTCCGTTCGAAGGCGGAATGGAATCGAGTGGATTGGCCTGCGGCACGAGGAGACTGCGGCCTTCGCGGCAGGAGCCGAAGCGGCGCTTACCGGCAAACTTGGAGTCTGCGCCGGGAGTTGCGGACCGGGGAACCTGCACCTGATCAACGGATTGTACGACGCCCATCGAAGCCGGGTGCCGGTGCTGGCCATCGCGGCGCACATCCCCTCGCAGGAGATTGGGAGCGGGTACTTTCAGGAGACACACCCGGAATCTCTGTTCAAGGAGTGCAGCCACTTCTGCGAACTGGTCTCGAACCCATCGCAAATGCCGCGAACGCTTGAGATCGCAATCCAAACGGCTGTTTCCAAGCGCGGCGTTGCGGTTATCGTGCTGCCTGGCGATATCGCTTTACAGGATGCCGAGGATGCCGACCGGCGCGTCCACTTCACGTTTGCCCAGCCACACGTCGTTCCCCGCCCTGAAGAGCTGGAGCAGCTTGCATCGGAGCTTAATCGCGCGACGCGCGTCACCATCCTGGCCGGGGCAGGCTGCGCAGGGGCTCACGCGGAGCTGATCGAGACCGCCGCAAAGTTGCAGGCTCCGATTGTGCACGCGATGCGCGGCAAGGAATATATCGAATACGAAAATCCCTATGACGTGGGAATGACCGGTCTGCTTGGATTCTCGTCCGGCTACCACGCCATGATGAACTGCGACGCGCTGCTGATGCTGGGAACGGACTTTCCTTATCAGCAGTTCTATCCCAGGAATGCGCGTATCCTGCAGGTTGACATTCGCGAGGAACAACTAGGGCGCCGCAGCCATCTCGATCTCGGCTTGGCCGGCGGCATCGCTGAGACCCTGTCAGGATTGCTGCCGCGGATCACGCAGAAGACCGACCGCTCCTATCTCGATGCATGCCTGGCGCACTACCGCGAAGCGCGCAAGGGCCTGGACGACCTAGCGACCGGAAAGCCGGGGCAGCGGCCCATTCATCCGCAATACGTGGCCAAAATCCTCAACGAGGTCGCGGCTCCCGACGCCATCTTCACGGTGGACGTGGGCACCCCGGTCATCTGGGCGGCGCGGTATCTCACCATGAATGGCCGGCGCCGGCTTTTAAGCTCGTTCAATCACGGATCGATGGCCAATGCGCTGCCGCAGGCGATTGGAGCCCAGTGCTCCCACCCCGGCCGCCAGGTGGTTACGCTCTCCGGCGACGGCGGCTTCTCCATGCTGATGGGCGATCTGCTCTCGCTGCGCCAACTGAACCTCCCCGTCAAGGTCGTCGTCTTCAACAACAGCTCCTTGGGATTTGTCGAGCTGGAGATGAAGGCAACCGGGTTCATCCAGCACGGGACGGACCTGGTCAATCCCGATTTCGCCAGGATTGCGGAGGGCGCGGGAATTCGCGGCCTGCACGTCGAAGACCCGGAGGAAATTCGTCCGGCCCTGGAGCAGGCCATGGCCCATGACGGGCCGGCGCTCGTCGATATCGCCGTCAACCGGCAGGAGCTGGCGATGCCGCCTTCCCTCAAGCTCGATCAGATCGTCGACTTCAACCTGTACATGATTCGCGCAATCCTGAACGGCCGGGGAGACGAGATCATCGACCTCGCGCGAACGAATCTATTTCGCTGAGCGGAGAAAGCAGCGGCCACGACGAGTCGGTGAATCGCACGCGGGCTGTCAAGCGGAAAGGGCGGCTCAGCCGCGCCCGCGATAGGCGACCGGAGCGGGCAGGCGCACCGGCCCGCGGCCCATCTCCTGGTCGATGACCAGGTCCGGCGAGCCGACGGGGAGCGGCTGGTAGGGCAGGAAGACGCGGAAGGTGGAACCGCGCACCGCGTTGCGCTCAGCCCAGATGCGGCCGGAGTGCTGCTGTACGATGGTGCGGCAGATGGCCAGTCCCAGACCGGTGCCGCCTTTCTGGCGCGAGTCGGAGGCATCGACCTGCTGGAAGCGGCCGAAGATCACTTCGAGCTTGTCGGCCGGGATGCCGCGGCCGGCGTCAATGACCGCAATGGTTACGCCGCTTACGTCGGGGCGCAGGAGCACCGAGACGGTCGAGTTTTGCGGAGAGAACTTGATCGCGTTTGAGAGCAGGTTGGTAAGCACCTGCAGCAGGCGGTCCGGATCGGCGGCGATCTCCACCTGGGTGGGATCGTGGATGAGCTGCACGCCGGCCTGGTCGGCTACCGGCTGCATGCCGTCAATCGCCTGGCGCACGATCTCGGCAAGCTGCACCGGGCGGAAGTTGAGCGGCTCGCGGCCGCTCTGGATGCGCTCGAGGTCGAGGATATCGTTGATGAGCCGCACCAGCCGCTCGGAGTTGCTGAGCGCGATGCGCAGCAGGTTGGCGCTCTTCTCATTCACGTGGCCAAGGCTGCCGGAAGAAAGCAGGCCCAGCGCGCCGCGAATGGCCGTGAGCGGGGTGCGCAGCTCGTGGCTGACGGTGGAGACGAACTCGTCCTTGAGGCGGTCGAGCGCGTAGCGCTGGCTGATGTCGCGGAAGCTGAAGACCGAGCCCGTAAGCCGGCCGTGGTCGAGGATGGGGGTAAGCGTGTAGTCCACGCGGAAGGACTCGCCGTCCACGCGGAAGAATGAGTCTTCGCCGGCGGTGGCCATGCGGCGCAGCTTGCCGGTGGCGCGCAGCAGGGCGCAGTCTTCGCCGCAGCGATTCGCGTCGGGCGCGGCGCCGTGCAGCAGATCGTGAATCGGCTTGCCGATAAGGCTGGCCTGATCGGTGCCGAGTAGGTTCGCCGCCGCCGGGTTGGCGAAGCTGATGAAGCCGTCTGGGCTCAGCCCGCAGATGCCGTCGGCCACCGAGTTCAGCAGAATCTCCTGCTCCCGGTAAAGCTTTTCCGCGCGGTCCCGCTCATGGGAGCGGGCCAGCATCTGGCCGAGAGAAGCCGCCACGGTCTCCACGGCGGCCATGGCCTCGCGATTCTCGCGCAGGCCGTAGTGGCAATAAAACTCGAGGATTGCCAGAATGTTATTGCCCACGCGCACCGGCACGGCGCAGCCGGAGACCATGCCATGCCGCTGCGCGGCGCGGGTGTGCGGGCTGGCCGGCAGCGATCCCAGATCGGCGATCCACACGGCGCGGCCGTCCTGCCAGGCACGGCCGGGCAATTCGTCGCCGCTGGTGAGCTTGAGCCCCATGCTTTCCTGGATCAGCGTTTCGGTGCGCCGGCCCGGAGCACCCCACGCCGAGCAGAATTCCAGCCGGTTTTCATCGGAGTTGAGCTCCCAGCGGAGCGCCACATCCCAGCCCTGGGAGACGCACAGGGCTTCCAGAATGCGCATGGCGGCGATCTCCGGCGAGGTATTTTCGCCGACGATCTCGCTCATGACCAGTTGCAGAGCCACGCGCCGCTCGCGCTGCACCAGCAGGCGCAGCACCAGGACCGCTGCCGCCGCGCCGGCGGCGAAGATCAAAATCTCATTAAAGCCGGGTCCCTGGGAGATGTGAGGTGCTAGCACGCCAAGCACCACCGCCAACGCCAGACCGGCCAGGATGGGAGAGATAAACGAGGAGCCGCGCCGCGGCACGCGCGCCGAGTACCCGCCACGAATTGTCCGAATCGCCTCGGCCCGTTCGCTCATTCGTCCCCCGGTCAGATTTCAGGAACTTGATCCCCTTGCCCTACCGGCAGCATGGCAAGCGTTTGCATTGTCCAGCGACTGACTGGAATCATACCAAACTCTCATGCACGAAAGTAACCATTCTTGTAAATCTTCTAAACATTGATAGTCAATAAGTTGCAGAAATGCTATCCACTAAAGTGTAAACTCTAGTTTACGAGGTGGACTCCCTCTATATACTTTGGCCGCCAGTCGGACACGCGGCTTGCGGAGCGGTGTTGCCCGGGTCCCGTCGCAAATCCGCCATTCTCGCCACGACCCAAACCTCTCCAACTAAAGGTGGAGGCAAACCTCGCACTTCAAACTGACTTCAGAGGAGTTGCTCCTCCGGTACACTGGTCAGCGTTTCAGTGACTCCTCAAAATCCTTTCAGTCCAGCGAGGTCAACCGTTATGGCTGCATCCATCCCGAATCTTGACGGTCATGTCCTGCCCTCCTCCACCCGCCCCTCCTTCTATGAAAAGCTCAACAGCCAGTGGCACGAACGCGCGCTGTGGGCATTCATGTTCATCGTGCTGGCCCACTGGGGCGAGCACCTGGCCCAGGCTTACCAGATCTGGGTGATGGGCTGGCCTGCCCCCAAGGCCAACGGCATTCTGGGCCTGTGGTATCCGTGGCTCATCAAGTCTGAGGCGCTGCACTACGGCTACGCGCTGGTGATGCTCATCGGCATCTGGGTACTGCGCAAGGGATTCGCCGGCCGCAGCTACACCTGGTGGATGGTCGCCTTCTGGATCCAGTTCTGGCACCACATCGAGCATCTGCTGCTCATCACTCAGGCCACCATTCATCACAACCTGATGGGCAAGCCGGTGCCGTACAGCGTCATCCAGTTCTTTATTCCGCGCGTGCAGCTTCACCTTTTCTACAACGCGATCGTGTTCATTCCCATGGTGATTGCCATGTACTACCACATGTTTCCGCCGGAGGGTGAAGAGCATCTGGCCAACTGCACCTGCTCCTGGTACAAGGACAAGGCCGGTGACGAGGCGGATTGCACGGCATAAGATTGGTCGACGATCCCACACTCTCTACCGGGGCACTCAAGATGAGTTGGTTGAGTTTGAGAGGTCGCCGCAGGGCGGCCTCTCGGCATTTTCGGGCGCTGGCGCTGGCAGCCGCCACGCTCGCGCTTTCTGCCAGCGCATGCCACCGGCGGGCCGATTCCGCGCGCGCGATCTCCCGCGCCATCTCCTTTGAGGCGTCCATTGCGCCACAGCCCGTCCGCGCGGGCGATGAGACGGTCTCCATCCGTCTTGCGGATGCATCGGGACATCCGCTTTCCCGCGCACGCATCCAGGTGGAAGGCGACATGAGCCACCCCGGCATGGCGCCGGTCTTCAGCGACGCGGCCGAAACCGCGCCGGGCAGCTACCGGGCGCCGCTCGCCTTTACCATGGGCGGCGATTGGGTGGTGCTGTTCCACATTACGCTCGCCGATGGACGTAAGATCGAAGAGCAGATCGATGTGAAGGGAGTCGAATCGCGTTGACCAAGTCTCCAGTCGCGCTTATACGCTCTGCGGAAGAGGCTGAGCGGCTCGACGACGAGGAATTTGACGGGGAATTCCTCGAGTCCCAGCCATTCGATCTTCTCGATGCGCCGGTCATCGGGCGGCTGCTGCAGTGGCGTCATTCGCGCACGCTGCTGCAGATTCCGCTGCTTGCCGTCAGCGTCGTCATGATCTTCGAGGGACTGCTGGGTCCCACGCTTTCGCCAAAAAACATGGCCACGGTGCTTACCTGGGTTCACTTCCGCGGAGCGCTGGTGCTGGCCATTCTGTGCGCCGGCAACCTCTTTTGCATGGCCTGCCCGTTCATGCTGGCGCGCAACATGATGCGCCGCTGGATTCACCCGCGCTTCACCTGGCCGCGCAGCCTGCGCAACAAGTGGATTCCGGTGGCGCTCTTCGTGCTGGTGCTCTTCTGCTACGAGCTTTTCGGCCTGTGGGCTTCGCCATGGCTCACCGCGTGGGTCATCGTGGGCTACTTCGCCGCCGTGCTCATCATCGACGGACTTTTCACGCACGCCACTTTCTGCAAATACGTCTGCCCCATCGGGCAGTTCAACTTCATCGCCGCCACTGCCGCGCCGCTCGAGGTGGCCGTGCGCGAGCCGGAGGTCTGCGATAGCTGCGGCACGAAAGACTGCATCCGCGGACGGCGCGACGCATCTTCACCGCTTGTGGTGCTGCAGCGTGGCTGTGAGCTGGCGCTCTTCCAGCCTGCCAAGATAGGCAACATGGACTGCACCTTCTGTCTCGACTGCGTCCACGCCTGCCCGCACGACAATGTCGGCATCCTCAGCCGCCTGCCCGCCGGCGAGCTGATGAGCGATCCGCATCGCTCCGGCATCGGCCGTTTTTCACGTCGCAATGACATTGCGGCTCTGGTGGTTGTCTTCTGCTTCGGCGCGCTTATGAACGCCTTCGGCATGGTGAGCCCCGTATATACCGTCGAAAGCTGGCTCAAGCACACTCTTCACTTCGACAGCCAGGCCACCGTGCTCGGCATCCTGTTCACCGCAATTATTGTGATTGAGCCGGCGCTGCTGCTGGGGCTGGCCGCCTGGATCACGCGCGCGTGGGCCGGCGTGAGGAACGGATGGCTGGCCATCGCTGTGCGCTACGCCTATGCGCTTTCGCCGCTCGGCTTCGGCATGTGGCTGGCGCACTACGGATTCCATTTCTTCACCGGTCTTTACACCATCGTTCCGGTTACGCAGAACGCCTTTGCCGAGATCGGCTGGCCGATTCTCGGCGACCCGCGCTGGACGCTGGTGGGATTGCCCAAGACGGTGGTCGAGCCCATCGAGTTCGGCTTCCTGCTGCTCGGACTGGCCGGCTCGCTGCTGGTCGCGTGGCGGCTGGCTGAAGACGACTCGGAGCAGCATCCTGTGCGCGCCTTTGCTCCGTGGGGCGTGCTCTGCCTGGTCTTGTTTGTTTGCTGCGCCTGGCTCATGAATCAGCCCATGGACATGCGCGCCACCATGATGGCTGGATAAGAACGATGCCTCTCTACCGGATTCCGCACCCGATCATGGCTGCCGCGTGGCAAAAGCCGCGTGCAATCGCTGCGCTTGCGCTCCTGGCACTCTGCGCCTGCGCTTCCGCCTGGGCGCACATCGGCCCTCCCTACCCCATCATGCAGAACCGCAGGATCGGCCCCTTCCATGTAGAGGTCTGGAGCAATCCCGACGTGGGCACCGGCAGCTTTTACGTGATCATCGATCCACCCAAAGGCAGCTCCATCACCGTGCCTTCCGACATGAAGGTGCAGGTAATCGTGCAGCCGGTGAGCAAGCGCCTGCCCCCGGCCACCTACGGCGCATGGCGCGAAAAGCTGCTCGATCACGTGGAGTTCAAGACCCTCGTGCCGTTCGACAAGGAAGAGACCTGGCACATCCGCATCCTGTTCGCAAGCTCGACGGCCAGCGGCGAAGCCGATACGGACGTACCGGTGACGCCGACGCTGCTGGGCCGCTGGAACCTGCTTCTCTTTCTGCTGCCGTTTGCCGGCATCGGCGTGCTGTGGTTCAAAGCGGCAAGCGTCCGGCACACGCGCAAACGACGGGCGCGCGCAAGAACGCAGCGATCCGGCGTCGTGCAATAACCCGAGGTATGCCGGCATGCGCAGCATTCGATACAATTTTGACCAGCACTCAAGAGATGAAACCCGGCGCTACCCACATCGCATCCCGGCTCATGGCCGCAGTTCTCGCCGCTGCTCTGCCGCTCGTTGCCGGATGCCATCGCGGGCTGCCGGCGCCGTCTTCAGCGGATTATCGCGCGTTCATCTCCTCTTTTTACGTGGGCCTGGCCGCGCTGCAGGTGGGCGACGACGTGCGCGCTGAAAGCTCATTGGCACGGGCCGCGCAGCTTGCGCCTGGAGAGCCTGCGGCGTGGGCCGACTGGGGCATCCTCGCGCTGCGCCAGCGCAACTTCGATCTTGCCGCCGAGCGCTTCGAACGCGCGCACAATCTCGAGCCCAAAGACGACCACATCTACTACCTGCTCGGCATCCTGGGCAGCGACCGCGGCGACTCGTTGAGCGCGATTATGAATCTTCGCGAAGCGGTCAACCTGAATCCTTCGAACCTTCAGGCGCAGTACCAGCTCGCGCTTGAAATCGAGCGCCAGGGAGGGCCGGGCAGCGAGGACGAGTTCCAGCTGCGGATCACGCAGATTCTCGCCGCGCAGCCGCGCAACCTGGCCGCGCTGCTCGAGCTCAGCCGCGTCGCCGCCAAGCGGGAGGACGGCGCAACGCTGCGCTCAGCCGTGACGCGCATCGCGGCGCAGTCTGCCAACTGGCCACAGGATGCGCGCGATCAGCTCGCACAACTGCAGGCCGCGGCCACGTCCGGCCCGCCCGCGGCTGCGGCCATCCGCAGCATTTTTTTGCGCAACGTGCTCATGCAGGTGCCCGCATTCCGTGAAAATCTCGCCGCCATCAAGCCGGCTCCAGGTGACGAGGCGCAGCCCTTCACGCATCTGCTGCGCCTGGCGTCGCCGCCGGGCCAGCCGGCGCCGCCCGACATGGCGCTGCGCTTCGACAACCAGCCGCTCGCGAATCCATCCGGCGGGAAATGGGAGTGGGTTGGCGCTGTCTCGCTCAACGGCCAGGGAACACCCACTGTGGTTACTGCCAACGCGCACGAAGTGCGGCTCTCCAGCGGCGCATCGTTTCTCTTCCCCAGCGGCGCGGCCAATACGCCTCCAACGCCCGAGTCGGTTCTGCCTGTCGACTTCAACTACGACTTCAAAACCGATCTCGTGCTCGCCGGCGCGGGCGGTGTGCGCTTCCTGCGCCAGGACGAGCCTGCGAAGTTCACCGACGTAACCGCGCAAACAAAGCTGCCGAAAGAGATTGTCAATACGCATTACACCGGCGCGTGGGCGGTGGACATCGAAGCCGACGGCGATCTCGACATCGTGCTCGGGTCGGCGAGCGGGCTGCCCACTGTGCTGCGCAACAACGGCGATGGCACATTCAAAGCGATCCATCCATTTACCGGCGTGTCGGGAATTCGCCAGTTTGCGTGGGCCGATCTCAACGGCGACGGCAATCCCGATGCTTCGCTCATCGATGGCGACGGCCGGCTGCATGTCTTTCTCAATCAGCGCTCAGGCAACTTTGCGGAGAGCACATTGCCCGCGAGCCTTGGCACGGTGCAGGCCATCGCCGCAGCCGACGCCAACCACGACGGCGTGCTCGATCTTCTCGCCGTGCAGTCCAGGGGCACGATTGTACGGCTGTCGAATAGCAACGGCGCATGGAACACTGGGCAGATTGTGCAAGTGCCCGACGCTGGGCGCACGCTGGCCGGCGAGGTGCGCCTGCGCATCGCCGATTTGGACAACAACGGTGCTTTCGACCTGGTTCTGGCTCCAGTCAGCCCGGTTACACGCGGAAGCGCGGCCGGCGCGCTCGTCTGGCTCGCCGACGAACACCGGCAGTTCACGCTGCTGCCGTCTCCGCAGGGACCGCCGCGCGTGTTTGACGCGGCACCGGTCAGCAGCGAAGGCCGGCTCGATCTCCTTGGACTCACCGCGGACGGGCGCGCAATCGACGCCGTCAATCGCACCACCAAGAACTACCACTGGCAGATCATCCGCCCGCGCGCACACCAGGCTACCGGCGACCAGCGCATCAATTCGTTCGGCATCGGCGGCCAGATTGAAATCCGCTCCGGCCTGCTGGTGCAGATGCAGCCCATCAACAGCCCGCAGCTTCACTTTGGCCTGGGCAATGAGACCGGCGCTGAAGTGGCGCGCCTGGTGTGGCCCAACGGCACCGTGCGCGCGGAGTTCGCGCTCAAGGCCGACCAGGAAGTGCTTACCGAACAGCGGCTCAAAGGCTCATGCCCATTCCTCTTTGCGTGGAACGGCAAGTCGATGCAGTTTGTGAAAGACACCGTACCGTGGGGCTCCGCGTTGGGCTTGCGCATCGATTCGATGGGGCCTGCGCGCATTGCGGCTACCGAGGAGTGGTACAAGATTCCCGGCAGCGCACTCGTCCCGCGCAACGGCTCACTCGATCTGCGCATCACCGGCGAGCTGTGGGAGACCTACTATTACGACTATCTCGCGCTCATGACCGTCGATCACCCCGCCGGCACCGAGGTCTTCACCGATGAGCGCTTCAACGTGCCGCCCGTCAAGCTGGCCATCACTACCGTTGCCGAGCCGCATCCAATCGCGCGCGCGGTCGACGACCTAGGCAACGATGTGACCGAGACGCTGCGCCACCTTGACGGCAACTATCTTGACACATTTGGCCGCGGACAGTACCAGGGCGTCACACGCGACCATTACGTTGAAATCGATCTTGGCAAGGATCTGCCCGCCAGCGGCCCGCTCTGGCTCATCGCGCGCGGCTGGCTCCATCCCTCTGACTCATCGATCAACGTGGCCATCTTGCAGGGTGGCAAAGTGCATCCACAGCCGCTGCGCCTTGAAGTGCCCGACGGCCACGGCGGCTGGAGGGTTGCGCGCGCCAACCTCGGCTTCCCGGCCGGCCGCAACAAGACCTGCCTCATCGACCTGACCAGCCTGTTGCGCGCAGGCGCGCCGCACAAGCTGCGGCTGCGCACCAATCTCGAAATCTACTGGGACCAGATCGAATGGGCGCAGGGATTGCCCAACGCACCGACAAGGATCACGCATCTCGCGCCGCAGACAGCCAATCTGCACTATCGCGGTTTTTCTGTGATTCACCAGGCCAACGCGTCGTCGCCCGAGATTCCCGATTACAACCAGCTCGCCGCCACCACGCAGATCTGGCGCGACTTGGAAGGCTACTACACGCGCTACGGCGACGTGCGCGCTCTGCTGGCGGGCATTGACGACCGCTACGTGATCATGAACGCCGGCGACGAGCTGGCGCTGCAGTTTGCCTCGCCGCCGCCTCCGCCGGCAGGATGGGCGCGCGATTACGTGATCGACGGCGACGGATGGATCAAGGACGGCGACTACAACTCGACTTTCTCGCGCACGGTGCAGCCGCTGCCCTATCACACGCGCGCCGAGTACGACACGCCTCCAGGACCGCTCGAAGAGGAGTGGGTCTATCGCCATCACCCACAGGACTGGCAAAACTATCAGACGCGCTACGTTACCACGGACACGTTCCGCAACGCGCTGCGCAGCCCGGCGACGCCATGAAGAAAATTTCCATCGCCCGCATCCTCGTCACCATCTTCTTCATCGGCCTGCTGTGCGTGCCGTGGATGGTCCGGCATTTCTCCGTCGCGGAAAAGACCGCTCCCAGTCCTGATGCGCAGGCCGCGCGCGCGCGTTACGGATTCTCGCTGCGCGAGGTATCGCACGCAGCAGGCATCGACTTTGTTCACCAGGCGCCCACGCTCGATCCCAAGCTGGCCCCCATCATGCCGGAGGTCGCATCCATGGGTGCATCGGTCTCCATTGTCGATTACAATCGCGATGGCTGGCCCGACATCTACGTCACCAACTCCGCCATCGGCAGCAAGAATCATCTCTACCGCAACAACCGCGACGGCACATTTACTGACGTTGCCGAGCAGATGGGCATCGCCGACGTCAACCAGCCCGGCACCGGCGTTTCCATGGGCGCAGTGTGGGGCGACTACGACAACGACGGCTACGAGGATCTCTTCCTCATCAAGTGGGGAAGGCCCGAACTCTTTCACAACGACCAGGGCCGCGGCTTTACGCGCGTGAGCGAACAGGCCGGCCTACCGCCGTGGATCAACGCCAACACGGCCGTGTGGTTCGACTACGACCGCGACGGCAAGCTCGATCTCTTCATCGGCGGCTACTATCCGGAGGACGTGAACCTGTGGCACCTGCGCAATACGCGCATGATGCCCAACAGCTTTGAGTACGCCAACAACGGCGGACGCAAATACCTCTTCCACAACCTGGGCAACGGCCGCTTTGAAGAGGTGAGCGCGCAGGTTGGCATCGACAGCCGCCGCTGGGCGCTGGCCTGCGCGGCGGCCGACCTGCGCGGCACCGGGTATCCCGACCTCTTCGTCGCCAATGATTACGGCGTCTCCGAGCTGTACCTGAACGATGGCGGCCATTTTCACGAGGCCGGCAAGGAAGCAGGCGTGGGCTTTGCTCCCAAGAGCGGCATGAATGTCTCCTTCGGCGACATCTTCGACCAGGGCAAGCTCTCTATCTACGTCTCGAATATCTCCGAAGAGGACGTGCTCATCCAGGGTAACAATCTCTGGGTGCCGCAGGCCGGCTCCGCGCTCAAGTATGACAACCTGGCGCGCGACCTGGGCGTGGAGCTTGGCGGATGGAGTTTTGGCGCCCAGTTCGGCGACTTGAACAACGACGGCAACCTCGATCTCTACCTGGTCAACGGATACATCTCGCTCGACCGCCAGCGCAGCTACTGGTACGACTTCTCCAAGGTCGCCGGTGGCAACAGCTCCATCATCGGCGACGCCGCGCACTGGCCCGCATTCAACGGGCGCAGCCTCTCCGGCTACCAGCAGAAGCATGTGTGGCTCAACGATGGCGAGGGCAGATTCGTTGACGTGGCGCAGGCCGTAGGCGCCACCGACACCTACGACGGCCGCTCCGTGGCGCTAGCCGATTTGTGGAATACCGGCGCGCTCGACGCGGTCGTGGCCAACCAGCGCGGCCCGCTTTTGATCTACAAGAACACCGTCGCGCCGAGCAACGGCTGGATCGAATTTTCTCTCGAAGGCGCAAAAAGCAATCGCAGCGCGATCGGCGCGCAGATTACCCTGTACTGGGATGGCAAGGAGCAGTTGCAGCAGGTCTCCGGCGGCAACGGCTTTGCTTCGCAGAACGACCGCCGCGTGCATTTTGGCCTGGGCAGGAATCCGCAGATTGAAAAGGCAGTGATCCGGTGGCCTTCGGGAACCGTGCAGACACTCAACAATCTTGCGCCCGATCGCCTCTACACCGTGAAGGAACCGTCATGAGCCAGCCAACGACGCAAACTCATTCGCCGCTACCCGCAAACGCAGCCACGCCGCAGTTCCGGGGATGGACACCCCTGTCCAGCCGCCTCAATCCATTCCTTCCGCCTATCTTCATCACGCTCATCCTGCTCGTTGGCAATCTTTCCTTCGGCATTCTCGAGAGCTACTCGAAGACACTGCTGGCCATCGTCACCGCCATTGCCGCCGAGATAGCGCTCGGCCGCATCTTTCTGCACAAGTGGCCGCATCCGGCCAGCGCTTACATCAGCGGCATCAGCGTGGGCATTCTGCTGCGCTCGCCCGCATTCTGGCCTTACGCGCTGTGCAGCGCGCTCTCGATTACATCAAAGTACGCGCTGCGCTTTCGCAATCGCCACATTTGGAATCCCTCCAACTTCGGCATCTGCGCCATGCTTATTCTTGCGTCGCAGTCGGTGGCTTCGCTCAGCATCCAGTGGGGCAATAATCTTGCATCGCTCATCGTGATCTGGGTTCTGGGCACAGTCATCGTGCTGCGCGCGCGCCGCTTCCACATCACGCTCACCTACGTCGCCTGCTTTATCGCGTTGTCGTTTCTGCGCGCGCACATTACCGGCGATCCCTGGCAGTCAGAGATTTCGCCCGTCACCGGCCCCATGTACCAGCTTTTCATGTTCTTCATGATCACCGATCCTAAAACCACGGTGCGCTCGCGCCTTGGCCAGTGCATCGTGGCCGTGGCCGTCGCCGTGCTCGAATTCTTCTTCCGGCTCGATAGCAGCATCTATGCGCCGCTCTATGCTCTTTTCTGGGTAGGCCCGGTGGCGCTGCTCATTGAGATGTGGATCGATGCGCGCCGCGCGCGCGCCATCCGCACGCCTGCAATCGCCGATCAGAAAGCCGTCCGCGCCTAGCGTCTTTATGCCCCAGATCCCGCTCCGTCTGCTGCTCAAGCATCCTGTCCCGGCGCGCGCTGCGCGGATTGCCCTGCTCTTCGCATTCGTCGCCGCCAGCGGCTGCAAGTCCAGGCCCGCGCCGCAAACGGAGCCAGGCGGCCCTGCGCAACCGGCGCGCGCAACGCCGGAGCCTGCCGCTGTGCAAGCCACCGCAGCCCGGCCATCCGGTCCGATCACGTTTACCGACGTCACTGCGCAGGCCGGCATCCACTTCAAGCACAACAGCGGCGCTTACGGAGCAAAGTACCTGCCCGAGACCATGGGCAGCGGGGTGTGCATTCTCGACTACGACAACGACGGCTGGCAGGATATTCTCTTCGTCAACTCGATGGACTGGCCCGGCCACGCAAGCGGCAAATCCTATCCTGCGCTTTACCATAACAATCACGACGGCACGTTTACCGACGTCACGCGCCAAGCCGGGCTGGCTATCGAGATGTATGGCATGGGCTGCGCCGTGGGCGACTTTAACAACGACGGCTACGACGACATCTACATCACGGCCATCGGCGGCAGCCACCTGTTCCGCAATCTGCACAACGGCAAGTTTGCCGATGTTACCGTGGAGGCAGGACTCGCGGATTCAGGCTTTCCTACCGGCGCAGCATGGTTCGACTACGACAATGACGGCCGACTCGATCTGTTCGTCGGGCACTACGTCGAGTGGTCGCAGCAGACCGACCAGCTCTGCTCGCTCGACGGCAAGCACAAGTCCTATTGCACCCCGGAAGCCTACAAAGGGCAGAGCGCGCGCCTCTTCCATAACCTTGGCAACGGGAGATTTGAAGACGTGACCAAGCGCGCCGGGCTGTACGATCCCACCGGCAAGTCGCTGGGTATCGCGCTGCTGGACTATGACAACGACGGCTGGCTCGACCTCTTTGTGACCAACGATACGCAACCCAACAAGCTTTACCGCAATAATCACAATGGCACGTTTTCCGAGGCCGGCTTCGCGGCCGGCGTTGCGTTCAGCGATGCCGGTCGCGCGCGCGCCGGCATGGGCACAGACGCGGGCGACTACGACGGCTCCGGACGGCAGAGCCTGGTGATCGGCAACTTTACGGACGAGAGCATATCGCTTTATCACAACGACGGCTCGGGACTGTTCACCGACCAGGCGGCAAATTCAGGCATTGCTTCGCCATCCGCGCAATCGCTCACATTCGGCTGCTTCTTCTTCGACTACGATCTTGACGGCCGGCTCGATATCTTTGCGGCTAACGGTCATGTCGCCGACGACATCAGCGTGGTGCGCCCGAATCTTCACTACGCCGAGCCGCCGCTGCTGTTTCGCAATCTTGGTGGGGGTAAATTCGAAGAGGTATCTGCGCGCATGGGCCCCGCGCTGCAGCGCTCCATGGTGGCTCGCGGCGCCGCTTACCTTGACTACGACAACGACGGCGACCTCGATCTTGTTGTCAACGCCAACAACGGTCCCGCGCACCTGTTCCGCAATGACCATGGCAATCGCAACGACCTGCTGCGCATCAAGCTCATCGGCACGCAATCCAACCGCGACGCGATCGGCGCAAAAGTCACTCTTACCGCCGCCGGCGGCATGCGCCAGCTTGCCATGGTCAAGTCCGGATCAAGCTACCTGTCACAGAGCGAACTGCCGCTGACCTTCGGACTGGGCAAGCCTGGAAACATCCAGGAAGTGAATCTCGAAATCGCGTGGCCCAGCGGGCGCAAAGAATCGCTCTCACACGTGGCCGCCAACCAGTCGCTCGTAATCGAGGAAGGCAAAGGCATTGTTTCTGCGCATCCGATCGCCTTTACTTTGGCAGCGAAGCCGTAGCTAAACCCGCAGCCGGCGCTTGCACGCCTGCTAGAGCATTTTCGATTTAAGTGTACACATAACCGCAAGCCTCGAAATGGTTTGAGCATTCCTCGGGAGAGGCCGAGTTGAGCAGGCCGGCGATTTCCTCCCATAGGGTCTCCGTGGACCGCCTGGCCGCTTTGCGCAACAGGGCTTTTAGTTTGGCAAAGAAGTTTTCGATGGGGTTCAGATCGGGCGAGTAAGGCGGCAGATAGAGCACGCTGGCGCCGGCTGCGGCGATGGCTTCTTCCACCC
>JASHPJ010000070.1 GCA_030038195.1 Acidobacteriaceae bacterium | reverse complement strand
GTTTGAGCATCAGAGGTTCGATGAAGACGCGACGGTGGTGGAGCGGCTGGACGCAACCGGCGCGGTGCTGGTGGCCAAGCTGGCGCTGGGCGCGCTGGCCATGGGTGATAAGTGGTTCGGCGGGCGGACGCGCAACCCGTGGAATCCGGCGCAGGGATCGAGCGGTTCATCGGCCGGCTCAGCGAGCGCGGTAGCTGCAGGATGCGTGGGATTTGCGCTTGGCTCGGAAACGCTCGGCTCCATCTCTTCTCCTTCCACGCGATGCGGAACGACGGGGCTGCGGCCGACTTTCGGACTTGTGCCACGCACCGGCGCGATGGCGCTGAGCTGGACGATGGACAAGCTGGGTCCGATTGCGCGGTGCGTCGCGGACTGCGCGCTGATTCTGGCCGCGATCAGCGGGCCGGATGGCAAGGACCTCTCGGCGGCGCCGATCCGGTACGAGCCAGACTCAAGCCTCGACTGGCGCACGCTGTGCATCGGCTATCTCAAGAGCGAGTTCGATCCGTTGCCGCCGCTCAAGCTGGAAGCGGCGAAAGCAGGCGAGTCCCAGGAAGAGAAAAAGAAACGCGAGGAGCGCAATGCGCAGGCAGAGGCAGACCGGACACGGCGCGCATATGACCGGCGCTACAACCTGGCCGCGCTGGACAAACTACGCGCCATGGGCGTGAACCTGATCCCGGTAGAGCTGCCCAAGCTGCCCTGGGACGCGATGGTTCCGCTGCTGACTGCGGAGGCTGCGGCCGCGTTTGATGACCTGACGCGCTCCGGCCGCGACCGGCTGCTCACCGAGCAGGGGCCCGAAGACTGGCCCAACGCTTTTCGCATCGCGCGGCTGTATCCGGCGGTTGAGTACATCCAGGCCAACCGCGCGCGCACGCTGGCAGTGCGGCAGGTTTCCGCGCTCTTCGAGCAGGTGGACATCGTTGTGACGCCTTCCACCGATGCGCAGTTGATGGCCACCAATCTTACCGGGCATCCGGCGCTGATTTTGCCCAATGGACTGCGCGGCGATGATGCGCCCAAGCCACCTGCGATCGACGACGGCGACCACGACAACATTGGCGGGCCGGGAACGCCGGTTTCATTGACGTTTCTGGCCGGGCACTACCAGGAGGCGAAGCTGGTGGCCTTTGCCGGCGCGTATCAGCAGGCAACGGGATTCGAAAAGCTGCACCCGAAGCTCGATTGATATCCGAGCGAAACGCGCGCAGGAACGAGTTCGACTATGCGCAAGGGCGGGCTTGAAGAGCTTGCTGAAAAAGTCGATATGGCGACTGAAATATCCCGCGGCGGCTATTGAAAGCTGCAAAATAAATGTCTTGTCAGCAAAGAAGAAAGACAACCGCAGATCCTTCGACTTCGCCCGCCGCGGCGGGCTCCGCTCAGGATGACAAGGATATTACTTATGCAGGAATCCATAAAGCCCTCCTATATCATAATTTTGTTGCGCGTTTTCGTCCCTACTGAAGTCGTGCCCTGTTACAAAGCAAGTCTCGACTGGACAACTTCGTGCCTGCTGGGAAATATTTTTCAGCAAGCTCTTCAGGCTTTGCCCATTCAAAACATGGCTTATTCAGAGCTTTCTTAACGCGTCGGCGCGAGCGCGGCACGAATGGATTGCGCTGCCTGATCTCCCTGCAGCGCAGACCCCTCGGCGTTGAAATGAACGGAGTCCTGGTGCAGGTCCTGGTGTTTCAGCATCAGCGCGTGCTGGTCGTCGATCTCGATATGCAGCGCCTTTACCAGCGCATTGGCAATGGCATTGCGGGCATCCACGCGCGCGTTTGTGGCGCCGCCTGTGGCGTCGGCCCGCACCGGCGTCGTTGTTGCCCAGACAAGGGCCGTCTCGCTGCCGAAGGTCTGGCGCAGGGAGCGAAGATAGTCAGGAAACGCATCCCGGTACTGCGCTTCCGTGTAAGCCCAGCCGTGCATTCCATTGTTGAAGTGAACGACGCGGAACCGAACGTTCTCCATCGCCGCAAACTCCGTAATCTGATTGGGGAGCCGCGGGTCGCCGACGCACGTGGAAGCCGCCAGCAGGTAGACATTGGCCACTTCCTTCAGGTCCCTGGTCACCTGCGGAAAATAATTCCGCGTGATGGAGTCGCCCAGCAGCAGCACATTCGGCAGTTTCGGGTCTGGATGCAGCGGCCTCACCTCCCAGGTCCACTCGATTTCCTCCGGTTGGGAGATAGCCTGCGCCACCAGGGGCATGGCACCAGCAAGCAAGATGAGAAACAGCGCGGGCGCCGAGAGGAGGAACGGGCGCAGCAAAAGTATCCGGCCGAAACGCGATGTGCAGAGTTTCATGTTCATGGCTCCGTAGAGGAATTCCTTAGAGGCTGTTTAAAAACTCATCCGAGTGTGGTGAGTTAGAAGTTCGTTGAAGAACAACCGCAGGTCCCGCCACGGCGGATCTTTGACCTTCGACTCGTCGCCGCGGCGACTCGCTCAGGATGACAGCTTATTTGTGATGTCAACTCCTGACTCAGGACACCAGCAAGGCAGGAGTCTAGAGCATTTTTCGGAATACACGTAGACTTTTTGAGATGTGTGAAAGGTGGCTTTTTCTTGAAAAAAAAGCCACTTGAGTGTGTACTTTCGGTCGACAGCAATTCCGAAAATGCTATAGACAGAGCACGGCTTTAAAGGCTGCGGACAAAATTGATTATCCTGCCCATTTCCTTGAGAATCATCCCTCCGGGCCTAAAGGCCTCATTGATTTGTAGCAACATGCAGTTGCCGGCACACATGCCTCCGAGCAGGGCAATGACGATGCCGGCCAGGTTGCCGCTCATAGAAGATCGGAGCTACTGCCGGGCTCCTGCGGCGTGCGGTAATGGCCTGCGGACAACTGCACCGGATGAACGAAATAGCGGCTGAGATGAGGGATATGCTCGAGAAAGATCTCCGGATGTCCCAGGGCAATATGGTTTACCAGCACCAGGTGCTGATGAATCTGTCCCATATCGCCCACATGCGGCACAACCGGGACCCGATACTTGCGCGCCAGCAGGCTGACGGTGAGAAACTCGCTGATTCCTCCCAGCCGCGTGCAGTCGGGCTGCAGAAAAGCTACGCATCCGGCTTCCAGATAATTCTTGAACACCACGCGATTCGGCACATGCTCACCCAGCGCCAGAGAAAGTGGAGCAATTTTTTCTGCAAGCTTCCGGTGTGCCTGGATGTCGTCAGGGTGTGTCGGCTCTTCGATCCAAAAGGGATTGATGCTCCCCAGTTCTCTGCATGCCGGGATGGCAGCGGGCAGGGACCACTGCTGGTTCGCATCCAGCATGATCGCGGCGTCCCGGCCTACCAGGTCACGAAGGCCGCGGGCGCGCTGAAGATCGCGCTCGAGCGATCCACCCACCTTGAGCTTGAATGCGCCGAAGCCCTGGTCGAGGCTGCGCCGCACATTCTCACGAATCTGCGCATCGTCATAGTGGTACCAGCCAACGCTGGTGTCGTAGCCGGGATAGCCCCTGCCGAGCACGCCGGCACGGTCCTCGCGGCCGGCCTGTTCTTCGCGCAGTATATTGAGCGCTGTTTCCCGGTCGAGCACATCTTCGAGATAACTGAGATCCAGCAGGTGGACAAAGTCCTCGGGCGACAGGCCCAGGAGCAGCTTCCACAGCGGCTCACGCCGGGCCTTCGCCCACGCATCGAAACAGGCGTTGGTAATCGAGGCAAGTGCCAGGTGCACAACTCCCTTGTGCGGGCCCAGCCAGCGCAGATGAGGGTCGTCCGCCATCTCGCGGAACCTGGTGCCATAACCGGCCATCAGCTCTTCCAGGTCAGAGGCGACCAGCCTTTCCGCCAACAACTCGATCACCCGACAGACCAGGTCGTTTCCCGTGCCCATGGTCAGAACCAGACCCGTCCCCTGCAATCCGGAATCGAGGCCGACCTCGGTCACAGCAAACGAATACTGTGGCGTGGAGTGCACCGCGTCCGAACCTTCGCCCGGCTCAAGTTGAAAGCGCGCGTCGCGCGTACCGACTGTTTTGATGAACATCCCCATCTCCACACGGATCAAGCCTCGGCAGATTGACCTGACAGAACCGCCAAAATAAGCACTCAAAATTCGCCAACCGGCAAATCCATTATAACTGTAAAACATTGCATAATCTCATCATAAATATTGGATATTATACCTAAAACCACTTGACACTCCTATTTCCTGAGCGCTAGTTTCTTTACTATTATGAGCGCTCAAAATATCAGCCGTCGTGACTTTCTTCAGCTCGCGCTTGCCGCATCTGCGGCATCGGTTTTTCCCCGAATCAGTTTTGGGTCGGTACTCGAGGACGAACGGACCGCGTGGTACCGTGATGCAAAATTCGGCATGTTCATTCACTGGGGACCTTACTCTCTCGCCAGCGTCGAGGCTTCTTGGCCGATCATGAGGCCCAAGCCTGGAGGGATTACCGAGGCGGAGTATCGCGCGCTGCCGTCCCGATTCAATCCCCAGAAGTTCGACCCCAATGCGTGGATCAACCTGGCGCGCACGGCCGGGCAGGAGTACATGGTTTTTACGACGAAGCACCATGACGGCTTCTGCATGTTTGACTCGTCTTATACCGACTACAAAATCGTGAACACTCCTTATGGAAAGGACATTGTCAAGGAGCTGTCCGGCGCCTGCGATGCGCGAGGCATGCGCCTGGGTTTCTACTACTCGCCGCCGGATATGCACAACCCTAACTTTCGCGATACGTCGAAACCGGCAAGCGAGAACTGGAACGGCGAGCCGGAGCGCCCGCAGTGGCCGCTCTACCTGGATTACATGCAGCTCCAGTTGACCGAGCTGCTGACAAAGTACGGCCCTGTAGCGCTGATCTGGTTTGACGGCCTGAACCACCAGGAGAAGTACGATGGCGAGCGCTTCCTGAGGCTGATTCACGCGCTGCAGCCGGCAACGCTGGTCAACGACCGCATCGGCGTGCCGGGCGATTACGTAACCCCGGAGCAGTTCATCCCCAAGGAGATTCCCATCAAACAGGCTCACTTCGCCGGCACGGACCAGCGCGTCAATCAGGAGCTGAAACTGGGAGTCCCGCGGCCGGAAGACTTTCAACTGTGGGAAACGTGCATGACGATCAACGATACGTGGGCCTATAACATGCACGATCACAATTACAAATCGGCGCAGTTGCTGATACGCAGCCTTGTCGAGGTGGCCAGCCGCGGAGGCAACTTCCTGCTGAATGTCGGTCCACAACCCGATGGAGAGATTCAGCCTGAGTTCCAGGAACGCCTGCAGGCCATCGGCAACTGGATGGCCGTCAACAGCGATTCGATCTACGGCACGACCTACGGACCGATCCAGGGAGCCAGCGGAATCAGGACAACTGCGAAACGGGAAAGCATCTTCGTTCATGTCTTCGACTGGCCCTCCACATCCCTGGATATTCTGGGGCTGCAGAAGAAAGTAATCTCCGCCCATCTGATGGCGACCGGTCAGCAACTGAAGTTCCGGCAGTCAGAAGCCGGGCTTCAAATCGACCTTCCTGCGCAGGCCCCGGATGCAAATGTGAGCGTGATTATGCTCAGAACCCTGTAGGCGGCAGGCACGCTGATTCCAACGCCGAAGTGGAAGCCGCAGGATGAGCTCCTGCGGCTTCAATAAAAAGCGCTGCAGAAGACAAACAGCAAGGCCGCCATGCTCGCACGCAATGGCAGCAGCGCTGCGCAGCTTTGCTCGCGAGCCAGCGGCAAAGCCGATGGGAGTGGCGCAGCCGCTCGAACGCATACGGAAGGAAATTATACTCAGTTGACAGCATCGATGATTTTATATCCAAACGCTTATTTATATGTAAATATGATGAGCGAATTTTCAAGCCGCATTCCAAGGAGACGAAAGTGCCGGACCAACAAAAACACCTGACCTGGAGCCGCCGCCAGTTCGTAGCTGCGATGGCGACCGCCGCGGTTGCGGAGATGGCGAGCGGCAAGTCCTTGCCGTCCGTTTCCGTCACGCAGCGCGACGTATATATCGTTCCGAATTTTCACCCGGCAAGCTGCGGCTGGCTCACTACCTTCTCAAAGGAACGCATTTATTGCGCGAACAGCTATCTGAACCATCTGGACCGCGTCAGAGACGATCCGAACTATGAATTTGTGCTTTCGGAAGTCAACAACATCATTGCCATCCTGAATTTTCAGCCGCAGCGCATTCCGGAGCTGAAACAGCGCGTTGCGGAAAAGCGGGTCGAACTGGTGAACGGTTTCTTTCTCGAGTCCACAATCAATCTGTCTGGAGGAGAAGCGCTGGTGCGCCTGGCCGTCATGGGGCAGCGCTGGTATAGAAAGATATTCGGACAGACTCCGCGCTATGCGTGGAATATCGATACCTGCGGCGTACACGACCAGATGCCGCAGATTGCTTCAGGGCTGGGGCTTGAAGCGATGGTCTACACGCGCAAAAATCCCACCGGCAAGACCCTCTACTGGAGCGTCTCGCCGGACGGCTCGCGGATTTTAACCCTGTGTCCCGGCAGTTATACCGATGCAGGCAGCATCTTCTCCGCAAAAGCTCCTTTGACCGCACCACAGATGCATGAGCTGGAGGCCTTCTTCGAAGAGAAGGAGAGAATCACGCCCGCCGGCGCTCCGCTGGTGCTGCTGGGCGGCAGTGGGGATTATTCTCTCGCTCCCACCGTGCAACGATACCCGAGCGAGTTTCTGCGGCAGTGGGATGGGGTCGAGCCCGGGCGAAAAGTCCGGTTCACGACGCTCAGCAAATACATCGATGTTATCCGGCCAGAGATCGAGTCGGGGCGCATCTCCATTCCCGTCTTCTACGGCGGAACCGAGTATGACTTCCACGCATTCTGGATCGAGAATCAGACAGTCAAGGAGTGGTATCGCCGCGACGAGCACGCACTGCAGGCAGCCGAAGCGCTGGCCACCATTGCCAGCCTGCGCGCGCAGTATGAGTATCCCGCCCAGGAGCTGCAGAATGCATGGATCCTGATGTGCCTGAATATGGATCGGAACACGCTCTGGGGATCGGCCGGCGGAATGGTCTTTGTCAGCGATCAGTCGTGGGACGTGCAGGATCGGTTTGCCCGGGTAAAGAAGACGACAGATGCCGTGTTCGAGTCTGCCGGCTCCAGCCTGACCAGCGCAGCCGACAACGAAGCCACCTTCTTCAACCCTCTCAACTGGAAGCGCAGTAGCCCAGTCATACTGCGCCTGCCTCACGGCAAGAGCCTGGAGGGCGTGCCGTGCGAAAAGCTGGAGGACGGCTCCGTCCTCTGCCGGCTTGAGATGCCCTCGATGGGCCTGGACAGTTGGAAGCTCTCCGATGAGGCGCCTTCAGCACCGATGGTCATTCAGCCGTCAGGAACGATCGAAACGAGGTACTACAGCCTGGAGATCGATCGCGCAAGCGGCGACATTGCAAGGCTCAAAATGAAAGCGACAGGACGGGAGCTGCTCTCTGGCGCCGGGAACCGGATCATTGCCGAACGCCCCAGGAAGAAACCGGATGACGCCGCCGACCATATGCCGCCAATCCCTGAGCGGGAGAGGCTGGCCACATCGGCCGATGGTCCGTCGAACATCGAGGTGATGGAGAGTCCGGTGGCTATCACGGTGCAGGTGACGGGCCGGTTCTACGGCGGCGGCGCGCTGCGCCGCACCATCCGCTTGTATAAGAACCATCCTCGCATCGATTTTGAAACAGAACTGAATGATGTTCCCAATTACACAGTCGTGTTCGCCGAGTTTCCTTTGTCTGAAGAGATTCCAGAGGTAAGAAGAGGAATTCCCTACGGTTTTTCCCACGGTACCTGGGCAGCTCCGAATCCCACCCTTCATGGATGGACGAAAGGGATTGTCCCGGCCGTGCGCTGGATCGACTTTTCGCTGGCAGGAGGAGGAGGAATCGCTCTTTTCGACCGCGGGCTAAGCGGTCGCGAGCTGAATGGGCGCACTCCAGCCCTCTATCTGATCAACGCCGAAGACAAATACTGGGGCTATGCAAACTCCTGGCTGAGCGGAAAAGGGCGCCATCTTATGCCTTACGCGCTGCTGCCGCACAGTGAAGCCTGGGAGCAGGCTGCCGTGCCCCGCGCCGCGTGGGAATATAACAGCGATCTTGTGCCGATCTCCGGCCGGACTGTCAACGAGGCCCGGTCGTTTCTCACGACATCAGAGAACGTGATTGTGGAAGCCATGCGCCGCGAGGGAAGCTCCATCGAGATACGCCTCGCGGAGTGTCTCGGCACATCGGGGCAGGCGGAGCTGAAGCTGCTGCTGCCGCACAGCAGGATTACATTTACCGACCTGGCAGGACGCCGCCTATCGACCGCGGAAAAAGCCTCCCGCTACCTCTTTGCAGTTCGTCCGCAACAGATTGTTACCCTGCACTTTGAGACAGATTCGAGCGTGGCCGAGCCGGAGTGCGTTCTGCAATGGGATCCATTTGTGCCCGCAGACAAGCTGCCTGCGCTGCATGCTTACGATCCAGGCCTGATCGGTCATCCTCCATTCGGGACTTAGAACCTATCGAAAAAACTCGCCTGGGCAAGGCAAGAGCTTTGAAAGGGCGACTGCATCAGAGCTTCCTTAGCCTGTATCGACATATAGCAGATTGACCGATAGGCAAAATTGCTGAGTATTGCAGAGGATCGGTGCAGCACGAGGCGAACCGCAGGTCCGGCCACGGCGGATCGTCGACTTTCGACTCCGTTGGGAGCAAAGAACGCTCCCAACTGCGCTCAAGATGACAGTGCTTGCGTGGATCCATCAGTAACTGAGCGACGATCTATATGTCGATACAACCTAATCACACGGAATGCTCTTTCTATTGATATGCAGTGCGTAATCTGCGCTCGAAAGTTCCTGTACCTTTGTGATTCATCAAGGATGGGAAAGCGTTTTGGGGCGGGAGCCACATCTTTCCCAGTTCTCGTAAGCTGTCCGGGCAAATCGATCCATGGCATTCCTCAAATACTGCTCAACGATTTCCGCTTCGCCGTCTGCAATCAGATCGATGATGCGTTGATGCGCTTCGAGGTCCTTTGACCAGACAGTTGTCTCCTGTTGCGTAGAAATCACGCGCATGCGGACAAAAGCGAAAAACGGCAGAAGAATTCTGCGGCCATGCTCCAGGACGAACGGATTCTCCGAAATCTCGCACAGCGTAAGGTGAAACGAGGCATCGCTGTCAAGAAGCACCTCGCGTTGCCCGGCAGCGGACGCCTTTCGCATGCCATCCACTGCCCGCTGCAGCCTGGAAACATCGGCCTTCGCCAAGGCAGCCAGGCGCGCGGCCAAGCCCTCAATTGCGCCGCGCATCTGGTAGAGCTGGACTACATCTCGCTCGGTGAAATACACCACGCGGGCGGATCGGCCCGATTTTTTTGTGACAAAGCCTTCAAGAGAAAGAATATTGATCGCTTCGCGGATCGAGCCCTGCGCAACCGCGAATTTCTCCGACCATTTTCCCTCGACGATCCGCTCTCCGGGACGCAAGGTTCCTTTTATGATCTCGGTCCGGAGCATGTCGGCCAGTGTGTGTTTGATGAGCTGATCGCTGGAATGCTTCAAGCTGGATTCCATTCAAGCACTCAAAATCGTTAACCCCAATATATCGTGGCCTGTCAAAATTCGATCTGGGTCCTGCGCGGACAGCCCTGAACCGTTACGTTATTTCAGGAAAGAGCAGGTCCGCATGCCGCCCATTCCGTAATACACGCGCCAGACAGCGCATTGCGTGGCACTGCTCTTTGCCGACAAAGCCCCAAAAGCACAAGAAGGCAGCCGCGCTGTCTACGCGGTTGCCTCCGGTTGCGACGACTCGGCGGTTGGACGCTTAGACAAGCTTGGCGTCGAGGGTGATCTCGGTGTTGTTGGCAAAGAGCTTGGAGATAGGGCAGCCGGCCTTGGCGTTGGCGGCAGCGGTATCGAAGACTTCCTTGGTCGCGCCGGGCACCCTGGCCGTGGTGGTGAGTGCGATCCTGGTAATGGCGAATCCACCGTCTACCTTGGCCAGCGTTACGGCTGCTTCGGTCGAGATCGACTCCGGGGTGAGCCCCGAGCCGCCAAGCTGCGCGCCCAGCGCCATGGAGAAGCAGCTCGCGTGAGCCGCGGCGATCAGCTCCTCGGGGGTGGTACCGCTGGCGGCGCCCTCAAAACGCGTGGCGAACGAGTAATTGGCATGGTTCAGCACGCCCGTCGCCGTGGAGATCGTGCCCTTGCCTTCTTTCAGTGATCCGATCCAAACCGCACTTGCTTTGCTTGCCATAGTCCCTCCTTGGGGGATGTTTCTCTCGATCCTGGTAAATCGATCTTGTCGATTCGGCGTGCCTCGGGGAAGCCGTGGCGCCGCGCTTGTGTTGATGCATCAGGCACCTGCCCGGTTGTGACTCGGCAGGGTACCTCTTCTCCATGCTAATCTGTCGGGCATGCTGCCGCAGACGCCCACCAGCCTGGACCCCGAATTTGCCCCTGATTTTCATGCGGATTTCTCACAACGTGGTGCGGCCGTCACCGCCGGCACACAGCCCTCCCCACCATCTATCGATCACCACTGCCAGGTGTGCCCCACCTGCGGCAACCGGCTCACCGGGCACAGGTGCAAGCTGGTGTGCGGCTGCTGCGGCTACTACCTGAGCTGCGCGGATTATTACTGAGGAAGCTCCGATTTAGTCATTCACTCATCCCTAGACTCAGGACACTAGTGGGACACTTCGCTGGCTTTGCGCGCTTTTTCGAACTCGTCGCCGGGCTGCCACTCGATGGGCCTGGGCTGCTCACTGGCCAGCCAGCCGAGCACGAAACCGAAGCGCGCCAGTTTGGCGTTGCCGCGGAAGTCCCAGTCGGCGCGGTACTCGTCGGACGGCTGGTGATAGTGGTGCGCAACGAAGTCTTCCATCTGCGCGCGGCCCCAGGCCTGGTCATGCCCCTCGAAGAGCTCGCCTTCATCGACAGAAAACGCAGGAATACCCACGCGGGCGAACGAGAAGTGGTCAGAGCGGTAGTAGTGGCCGGCGCCGGGCGTGGGATCGGGCTCGATGGCGAGGTCGAAGTCCTTGGCGACGCGCTCGACCGTGGGCCAGAAGTCGATGCGCTCGGCTCCGCCCAGGTTGACCGAGCGCGGAATGCCGATGGGCAGTAGCATGTCGTAGTTGAGGTCAAGCGTGATCTGGCCCGCAGGCACGGGTGGATGCATGCCGAGATATTGCGAGCCCAGCAGGCCCTGCTCCTCGGCGGTGACGGCGGCAAAGTACATATCGTGCGGCGGCCGCGCAGCAGACTGCGCAAAAGCCCGCGCCATCTCCATCAGGATGCCGCAGCCGGTGCCATTGTCGGCCGCGCCGTTGTAGATGTTGTCGCCCTTGGCGTCGGGATCGATGCCGAGATGATCGTAGTGCGCGGTATAGAGAACCGCGTTGCCGGTCGAGCGGACGCCGCGCACACGGCCTACGACGTTGGCGCTCTCGTAGCGGCGCACGCGGCTTTCAATATGCGCGCGCAGACGCACCGGAAGCTCTACCGCATGGAATGCTCCAGGCTTGCCGGCCTGGTCGATGGCCCGATCGAGATCGCCGAGGCCGGCGAGCGTGAAGAGCTTTTGGGCAACATCGTGCTGAATCCACGATGCGGCGCGCAGGGTTGCGGTGGGGTCGCCTTCCAGATAGCTCTTTTCGACGGCCTGCGAGTTGCGCACCACGTCCCAGCCGTAGCTGGCCAGATCCGTACGGTGAATGACGAGCACGCCCACGGCGCCACGGCGTGCGGCCTCTTCCTGTTTGTAGGTCCAGCGGCCGTAGTAGGTGAGCGCCTTGCCCTTGAAGAATTTTTCGTCGTCCGAAGGCGGCTCGTTGACGATGACCAGGACGACTTTGCCTTTCACGTCAATATCCTTGCCGTCTGGGCCGGCGTAGTCGTTCCAGTGGTACTCGGGCGCGCGGATGCCGTAGCCGACAAAGACGATGGGGGCGTCGATATCGGCGGTAGGCTGGCCGGTCTGGTCTTTGGCGACGATCTCCGATCCATACGCGAGATCGATGGGCTGGCCGCTTGCGGGCACAAAGGAGAATTTCGTCTTGTCTTCCACCGTGTGTACCGCGTAGAGCGGCACGCGCTGAAAGTAAGTGCCGTTGTCGCCGGCGGGCTCGAGGCCGGCAAGCGCAAACTGGGTGGCGATGTACTCGGCGGCCAGCTCGCCTCCGCGCGTGCCGGGGCCGCGGCCTTCGAGCAGATCGAGCGAGAGAAAACGCACGTGGGCGCGGATTTTCTCCGGATTGATGGACTCGGCCGCTGCGCGTGCCGCCGCTGGCAGGCCTTGGATGGCGGGAACCGGGCTCGCAGCAACGCGCTGCGCGCGCAGGTGAGAACTGAGAAAAACGCCGGCAACCAGGGCGATCAACATCGGCTTGCGCATCATGGATTCTCCATATAAATCTTCAGACTACGTCTGCGTTGTGCTGCAGCGCAATCGCGTCGAGCAGCAGCGTGGGCAGCAGATGCGCGCGGGTGAGCACCTTGCGCGCCAGGCCGGTGAGCGCCATGTTCGCAGCCTCACTGAGCGGAACCCAGCGGCGTTCGCCGCCGGCAACGGTCAGCGCATCGACATCGTCCTCAAATACGGTGCGGATGCGTACGTAATAGTTGACCTGCATGATGGCGTGGCGCACCGTCATGCGCACTTCGTTTTCAGGCACGGCGGCCTCGCGCAGGCTGGGCAACTCCCACAGGCCGGGCATCACGCTCACGGTTGCGGGCCGCTGTTCGAGCAGCACTTCGCGCGATTTGCCGCCGGCGCGCACGGAGAGCGCATGCGCAATCTCGCGGCTGAGCATGGGTGCGCGCGGCGGACGCTTGTGCTCGCCGCGGGTGATGCAGTCTTTCACCAGCGGGCAGGTAAGACATTGCGGATTGCGCGGCAGGCAGACGGTTGCGCCCAGCTCCATGAGCGCCTGGTTGAAGTCGCCGGGGCGCGCGGGATCGACAAGCTGCGCGGCGAGGGTCCAGACTGCGCGCTTGAGCGCCGCCGCGCCGCCTGCGCCGTTCTCCGCTTCCAGGCCTTCCATGCGGCAGAGCACGCGCTCCACGTTGCCGTCGACCACGGCAACACGCTCACCATGCGCGATGCTGGCGATGGCCGCGGCCGTATAGGCGCCGATGCCGGGAAGCTGCTGCAGCTCTTCCGCGGTTGCAGGCATTACGCCGCCGCAGTGATCGACCACAAACTGCGCCGCCTTGTGCAGCATGCGCGCGCGGCGATAATAGCCCAGCCCGCTCCACAGCGCGAGCACATCCTGCTCCGGCGCGGCGGCCAGCGCGGCGATAGTGGGAAAGCGGGCGAGGAACTCCTGATAGCGCTCGATGACCACCGCAACGCGGGTCTGCTGGAGCATGATCTCCGAGACCCAGATGGCGTAAGGGTCGCGGCTCTCGCGCCAGGGCAGGTGGCGGCGGTTGCTGTCATACCACGCCAGCAGGCGCCGGCGCTGCCGTGCGATCTTTGGAGATTCGCGGTCTGCCCTAACCCTTAGCCCGGTCATTGGTCACAGATTATGCCATGTCAAGCGTGATGCGCGCGCAACCTTCTGCACACGGCGGATTGCTCAAGCCAGCAGCTCGGCGACGATCTGCGGCGCGGCCTTGAGTGCGGCGTCGATCTGCGACTGATCCTTGCCGCCGGCTTCTGCAATCTCGGACTTGCCGCCGCCGGAGCCGCCGACGATCCTGGCCACCGCGCCCACAAGCTTGCCCGCCTGGATGCGCTTCACCAGGCCCGGCGTGACGCCGGCGATGATGGCCACCTTGCCTTCGGGCTGCGCCGAAGCGAGCACCACGATGCCTTCGCCCAGCTTCTGCTTCAGGTTGTCGACGAGCGTGCGCAACTGGCCGCGCTCCAGGTGGTCGGCGCGATGCGTGAGCACTTTTGCGCCCTTCACCTCGACGGCTGCGGCAACCGCTGCATCGAGTTCGCCGGCGGCGGACTTCATGCGCATCTCTTCAAGCTCGCGCTTGAGGCGCTTCAGCTCGTCCTCTTGTGTGGACAGCCTGGCGCGCAGCGCGCCGGAGAGATCGCCATCGGCCGCGGGTGGCGCGATTTGCGAAGCGAACTGGGCCACCGCAAAGTCGCGGCGGAAGGTGTCAAGCGAGCCAAGGCCGCTGATGGCCTCAATGCGGCGCACGCCGGAAGAAACAGCACTTTCGCTGGTGAGCTTGAGCAGGCCGATCTCGCCGGTGGCCGCGGTGTGCGTGCCGCCGCAAAGCTCGGTCGAAAAGCCGTCAGAAAGCCGCACCACGCGCACCTTGTCACCGTACTTTTCGCCGAATAGAGCCATGGCGTGGTACTCGTTCACGGCCACGTCGATGGGCACGTCTTCGAGCGTCTCGACTCTGGCGTTGCGCAGCACTTCGCGGTTGACGATGTCCTCGATCTCCTGCAGTTCCTCGTCGGCTACCTGCGCAAAGTGAGAGAAGTCGAAGCGCAAACGGCCCGGCTCGACGGACGAGCCGGCCTGCTTGACGTGCGTGCCCAGCACCTGGCGCAGCGCGGCGTGGAGCAGGTGCGTGCCGGTGTGGTTGCGCCGGATGGCGTCGCGGCGCTCGCCGTTGACGACGGTGTTCACGTGGTCGCCGACCGTAAGCGGCTGCTTGAGAATCGCCTTGTGCGCGCGGACGCCCTGTACGGGCAGGACACAGCCGATGATTTCGGCGATGGTGGTGTTGCCGTCGGTTGAGGTGAAGAATCCGGTGTCGCCGATCTGGCCGCCCGAATCGCCGTAGAAGCTGGTGTGATCGAGGACAACTTCGACTTCATCACCGGCTGCGGCAGCAGGCACGCCCACGCCATTCTTGACGATGGCGAGAACCTCGCAGTTGGTCGAGTTGAGCTGGCGATAGCCTTCGAAGACGGTCTTGGGCAGATCGCGGAAGGCGGGGCTTGCCGTCTTCTGGCTGCCACCTTTCCATGATGTGCGTGCGCGGGCCTGTTCTTTGGCGCGAGCGCGTTCAAACCCGGCCATGTCCAAACCGATGTCGGCATCGCGAGCGGCGTCGAGCATGAAATCGATAGGAAGGCCATAGGTCTCGTACAAATGGAAGGCCTTATCGCCCGAAAAAATTGGTTTAGTGCGACCTGTCGGTTTATCGCGATCATCGAACCCCAATTCAGCAAACTTCCCAAGTTTCTGCTGCCACTGATCGAGCTTTGATTTATATTCCTCTGTTCCCTGCTTTCCTGCAGCCTTAAGCTTTTCGAGCTCATCAGCTAACCCGTTATAGGCATCGAATGTCTCCTTCGCTTCTATATACGGCGCGAAGCTCTTTTCAAGATTATTTAGCCCCTCCTCCATCACCCGTGCAAACTGCTTTTCTTCGGCTTCGACGACTTTTGCGACACGATCCGCTGAATCCGCTAGCTCGGGATACGCGGTTTTCATCTCGTCGCGCACGGCATAGACCATCTCGTAGAGAAACGGCTTTTCCTGCTCGAGCAGCCGTCCGTGCCGAATCGCACGGCGCATGATCTTGCGCAGCACGTAGCCGCGGCCCTCATTGGAAGGCAACACCCCGTCGCTGATGAGGAAAGTCGCCGCGCGGGCGTGATCGGCGATGATGCGCAGGCTGGCATTGCCTGTGAGCTTTTCTAACTCCGCTTGCTCCGCTAACCCCGCTAACTCCGCTGCTCTTTGAATCAGCGGCGTAAACAAATCCGTATCGAAGTTGCTGACTTTACCTTGCAGCACGGCGGCCACGCGCTCCAGGCCCATGCCGGTGTCGATGGAGGGCTTGGGCAGCGGGGTGAGCTTGTAGGTGGTCTGTTTGGACGCAGGATCGACTACGGCCGAGCGGTCGAATTGCATGAAGACCAGGTTCCAGATCTCGACGTAGCGCGCGTCATCGTGGCCGAAGGGCTTATCAATTTTCGTTCCATCGGGCCCGGTCTGCTCGGCGGCTTCGATGCCCATGTCGTAGAAGATTTCGGAACAGGGGCCGCAGGGGCCGGTCTCGCCCATCTGCCAGAAGTTATCTTTCAGGCCGTACTGATAAATGCGCTCCCTGGGCACGCCAGTCTCGATCCAGCACTGCTCGGCCTCGTCGTCGCGCGGGACATTCCATCCGGGGGAGGCCGCGCCCTCGAAGATGGTGACATAGAGCCGGTCCTTGGGAATGCCGAACCATTCGGGACTGGTGACCAGCTCCCAGGCGAAGCGGATCGCGTCGCGCTTGAAGTAGTCGCCGAAGGAGAAGTTGCCCAGCATCTCAAAGAAGGTGTGATGGCGGCGCGTGAAGCCCACGTTTTCAAGATCGTTGTGCTTGCCGCCGGCGCGCACGCATTTCTGCGAGGTGGTGGCGCGGCTGTACTCGCGCTTCTCCGCGCCCAGAAAGAGGTCCTTGAACTGGTTCATGCCGGCGTTGGTGAACAGCAGCGTGGGATCGTTGGCAGGCACCAGCGAGGAGGAGTGCACGCGGCGGTGCCCCTTCGACTCAAAAAAGCGCAGAAACAGCTCGCGAATCTCATTCCCTGAGCGGAATTGCATGGCTCTTTTAGTGTAATTGGGCGGTGAGGTGGTCCCAACCTGGCGGCCAAGAGTCGCCGCGGCGACCCGCGAAGAGGAAGTTGCTGAGCGTCAGTCTTCGCGCGGCTCGGCGTCGAGATTGTCGAGCGCGGCCAGCGACTCTTCGGGCACGTCCCACTGGCGCAGGATCTTGTAGATGGCTCCGGTAGAAAAGCCGGCGGCCACCAGGCGGCGCATCACGCGCGCGGTGTCCTTCGGACTCTCCGGTTTTGGAATGCGTTTTCGGCTGAGATATTGGCGGGCCAGGGCTTCTTCGTTGGCTGCGCCGTAGCGGGCGTCGACGGCCTGCTCGGTGAGGTTGGCCGAAATTCCTTTTTGTCGAAGGTCCTGGCGCACGCGGCGCGCGCCGAACTTCTCGTTTTCCTGGCGCAGGCGCGCGTAGGTTTCGGCGTAGGATGCGTCGTCGAGATAGCGCTGCTCTTTGAGCCGCGCGATGACCGCGGCGATAACCTGCTCGCCGCGCTCGCCCGGCTCGACACGCGAACGCATCAGGCGACGCAACTCGGCCTCGGTGCGCATGCGGCGGCCCAGGGTTTTGACGGCGTAATCGTAGAGGCCGGTTTCGTTGAGAAAGGTACGCGGCTTTGGGGCTCGTCTGAAGGCCATGCGCTTACTTTAGCGGAATTAAGAGTCGAAAGGGCTTGTTGCGCCGCCAGCGATAATGCCGAAAATCGCTGTCCAGCGTCAGAATGTCGCCAGTGTCGAGTTCGTCGGCCATTTGAATTAGGCAAGCATCGGCGAAGTCTGCTCGAATATCACTGTATTTTTTCATAATTTTGCGAATCTGCGCCGTGGAATTGCTTAGCTTGAAAGGAATTTCCAGAATTCCTTCTTCTACGCTTGCAAGAAGGTCATTGGCGGCTCCGGATGTGAAGCGCAGCATATGGAGCGCTTCTGCCAGAACCGGCTCACAGGTTACAAGAGGGTTGTCTAATTTCTGGTAAACGCGCAGGCACAGAGAATGATATGGCTCACGTTTGTCGTAAACCGCCACGAGGAAGCCTGTATCCGCAAGAATCGGCTTCACTCAGCTGAGCCTTTCGCGGGTTTCCGCCGGGGGCGTCCCATGCTTTTTTGACCGAAGTCCTCCATGTATTTCTTGTCGGTTGCGAGGTTCGGCACACCGCTATCGTATTTGCCAATCCCGATCAGCTTGCGGCACGGCGCGGGAGCGTGGTGTGCATGGACCAGTCGAATCCCCTCGCGAATCACCTCAGAGGCCGTCCATCCATGTTGCTCGACCAGTTGGTCCAGCACAGTCTGAGTTTCGCTATCCAGCCTTGCCTGTACGCTGCCTGTCTTCATAGATCAAGTGTACTACAAATGAAAATCTTGTATTACAGCTATTGAGGCTTCACCCACTGGTCTACCCAGTCGTTCACCGTCTTGTACCAGAGCTGCGAGTTCTGCGGCTTCAGCACCCAGTGGCCTTCGTCGGGGAAGTAGAGCATCTTGCTGGGCACGCCGAGCAGTTGCAGCGTGTCGAAGAGCTGGAATCCTTCGCTCACGTCGAGCCGGTAGTCAAGCTGGCTGTGGATGACGAGCGTGGGCGTCTTGAAGCTCTTTGCATAGACGGACGGCGACCACTTGCGGAAGGGATTCTCGCTGTCAGGCTTGCCGTAGTAGTCCCACGGATGGCCCTTGAACTCCCAGATATTGAACCAGTCTTCCTCAGTCGACCCGAAGGCCGACTCGGCGTTGAACATGCCGTCGTGAGAGACGATGCACTTGAAGCGGTCGGTGTGGCCCAGGATCCAGTTGGCCATGTAGCCGCCGTAGCTGGCGCCAAGGGCGCACTCGCGCGTCTTGTCAATAAAAGGAAAGTGCTGCTCGGCGTAGTCGAGGCCGGTCATGAGATCGGTGAAGGGCTTGCCGCCCCAGTCGCCGTTGACGCCATCCACGATGGCCTGGCCATAGCCGACCGAGCCGCGCGGGTTGATCATCACCACGACGTAGCCGTTGGCGGCGAAGAGCTCGGCGTTCCAGCGGTAGCTCCAGTCGTCTCCCCACGCGCCCTGCGGCCCGCCGTGGATAAGGAACTTGACCGGGTATTTTTTCTGCGGGTCATAGCCGGGCGGCGGGATGACGAAGCCCTGGAGCTTAGTGCCGTCCTTGGCTGTAAACCAGAAGGATTGCATCTTGGGGAGATCGAGCTGGGCGAGGAGAGAGTCGTTGAGGTGGGTGATAGGTGCAATAGGAGAATCATCTTCAGCATCGACGCCCGGCTGATCTTTCACAACCTCGGAGGTATCGCCGATCTGGATAAGAGCTACTTCAGAGGGCTGGTCAACTTTCATCTTTGTGGCGACAATGGCTCCGATACCTCCCTTCTCGATCATTCCCGGACGATCAGGGATTGCAAGCAGATGGAACTCGCTGAATTCGCCATGCTTTGTAATTTGCGTCGCCGCATGATGCTCAAGACCAGTAATGTAGAGGTCTTCCTCACCACTTACGCCACTTGCAAACGCGATCTGCCGTGAGCTTTTTCCCCATGCGAACTCATCGACCCAGTTATCAAACTTAGGCAGCAAATCTTGGATCGTTTTGGCGGAACGGTCAAAAACCACCAGCCGGAACTTATCGCTCTCATAGCCGGCGCGGGCCTGGCTGCGCCACGCCAGGTATTTGCCGTCGGGAGAGTAGGCGGGGTTGAAGTTGCCTCCGGCCGAAGTGCTTACCTTCACCGGCTTCGCTTCGGGGTTGGTGAGATCAAGCGTATAGATTTGTGCGCTGGTGGAGATGGCTGGAACCGGATCGGGATTTTCGGTGAAGGCCAGTTCCTTTGAATCGGGCGCGAAGTTGCAGCCGCAGCTTGAGTCGTCGAGTGAGAAGGGTGGCACGTCGTGGGTGTCGCCGGGATTCAGGTCGCGTAGCGCGCCGTCGGCAACCGAGACCAGGAAGAGATGCTTGCGCTTGTCTCCCGTGTAGCGGTTCCAGTGCCGGTAAAGGAGGTGGGTGAAGATCTGCGCCTTGACCTTGCTGGCGGCCAGCGCCGCGTCTTTCTCCTCATTGCAGCGGTTTCCGGCTCCGCCGTCCTCAGGACTGATCGGCGGGCAGTCGGGGTAAACGGCAGAGGTGAAAACGATAGAACGCCCGTCCGGCGACCACTTGGGGCTGTCGGCTTCAGTGGCAAGGCTCGTCAGTTTGCGCGGATTGCTGGTTGCGCCGGTGGCGGGGTCGAAGTCGGCGAGCCAGATTTGTTGGCCATTCTCTCGGCCGGAAAGGAAGAGCAGGGAATGCCCGTCGGGGGCAAACTCGGGATCGCTGTCGCCGGGCTGGCCTACGGCCAGCTTGATCGGGTCGCCGCCGGAGATACGCTGCAGCCAGAGCTCGACGGTTTTGGTGTTCTGGTCAAGATGGACGGTGGTGACGGAGTAGGCCAGCCACTGGCCGTCGGGCGAGACGGCGGTTTCGCCCAGCCGCTTCATGTGCATCATGTCCTCAAAGGTCATGGGGCGCCTGGACTGTGCAGGCGAGATGGAGGCAAACGAGGCTGTACACGCGATAAGCAGAATGAAGATTTGTGCTTTCCCAGGTCTCGTCCGCCGCGGTCCGCCACGGCGGAAGACCTGGGGCACCCCTTGTTGTGCAGCACGATGCATGGGGTCCCCTTTTCACCGGAGTGAAGAGAAAAGTGTACAACGACGCAGGTGTCAGGGGTCAGGTTTCAGGGATCAGCTATCCCACCTCAGAGCCTGTTACGATCTTTTGAGCAGTAGCCTGAGGAAGGCCAGGTGGATCATTTGCAGGCTGGTATTCAGCTTTCGTTCGCAGTTCTTCCATAACCGGCGGCACTTTTCCAGCCAGGCAAAGGAGCGTTCGACGACCCAGCGCTTGGGCAGTACGGCGAAGGTGTTCAGTTGATTGCGCTTGACGACTTGAACCGTGGCCTCGATCCGCTCCAGCACGCCTACTCCGTCCTGCCCCGGCGTACTCCACTTGGCGAAATACGAATACACCGTGCACCAGTGGGGAAACCCTTCCGGAAGCATGCGCCACTGGCAACCGTTCTTGAGCAGATACAACACCGCGTTGAAGATTTCGTATAAATCCACGGTGCGCGGTTTGGTTCGCTTCCGCACCCCTTCCAACTGAGGACGTATCTTCTCAAACTGCTCCCGGCTCACATCGCTTGGATATTGCTTTCTCTGCCCCATCCTCCACCATTACCGCATGGAGGACCGTCAATTATCCCTTTTCTGGCTCTCTCGCCATATCCTGCCTCAAAATCGTAAACAGACTCTGAGAGCGGCGGATCCCGGCTGATCATCCGGCGCGGCAGATTCGGGTCATGGTAGACCGTGCGCTGGGGTGGATGGATGCGGAACTGGGGGGAGTTGTATTCAAGCACGGGCCGTCTGTCGATCGCGCCGAAGCGGGAGATTGATCTCGGCAGCAAGCGGATGGCGTTGGTTCTGCAAACCGGCGACGACTTCTCGCTGGACAGCAAGATGGCCGCTGACAGCAGCAACCCCGAAATGAGAGAGTAGGAAGGCCTGCTGTGGAAGCATCAAAAGCCACTTCCGCAGGCCAAACCCGGTGAGAAGTGGATTCGCATGGAAAAGATATTCGAAGCTCGATAGCGCGCTGCACGGCGGGCATGAACTCATTCCTTTAAGGATGGCTCGATGGCTGGTTTCCTTCCCGCTGCTCCAGGACTGCTGTGGCTGAACGCTGCGCGGCTGATCTCGCTTGCCCCGTCTGACGTCATCATCATTCTGCTCTACTTTCTCACGGTGCTGGGCATCGGCATCTATCTGCGCCGCTATGCGAGCACGTCGAACGATTTCTTCATGGCCGGCCGCGAGATGTCAGCGTGGGTAGCAGGGCTGAGTTTTCTCTCTGCGAATCTCGGCGCGCTGGAACTGATGGGCTGGGCGGCGTCAGCCTATCAATATGGCATTCTGGCGGCGCATTTCTACTGGATCGCGGCATTTCCTTCCATGGTCTTCCTTGGGCTGATCATGATGCCGTTCTATTACATCTCGAAGACGCATTCGGTGCCGGGGTATCTGCGCCTGCGCTACGGCGAAGCGACGCGCGCGCTGAGCGGAATTTCCTTTGCGGTAATGACGCTTCTCATGTCGGGCATCAATATGTACGCCATGGCGCTGGTAATGAAGGTCGTGCTGGGATGGAATATTCACTTCAGTATCTGGGTTTCTTCGCTCACCGTTGCTGTTTACGTGGCGCTGGGTGGGCTTTATTCGGCAATTTTCAATGAGGTGCTACAGTTCTTTCTCATCTGGCTGGGCGCTTTGGTGATTCCGATTCTTGGCCTGATTGAAGTAGGCGGATGGTCGGGGCTCACGGTGCGCATTCAGGAGCGCATGCACAGCAGCGACTACGTGCATCTGTGGAGCACGCTGGGAACATTTTCCGGCAACCCCATGGGCGTGCACTGGACAGGCATCGTCTTCGGGCTGGGTGGCGCCATCGCATTCGGATACTGGACGACGGACTTCCTTGTAGTGCAGCGCGCGATGGCCGCGAAGGATCTGCGCGCGGCGCAGATGGCTCCTATTATTGCTTCGTACTTCAAGATGATCGTCCCGCTCATCGTGATTCTTCCCGGACTGCTGGCGCTTGGCGTTCTTCCTTATCGGCTGGTGCCGGAGACGTCGATGCGCCCCGGCCTGCACAGCTACAATGAAGTGCTGCCGCTGATGCTCGCGCACTATGCGGGGCCTGGCCTGCTGGGGCTGGGCATCACGGCGCTGATTGCCGGCTTCATGTCGGGCATGGCCGGCAACGTGAGCGCGTTTGTGACGGTGTGGACGTACGACATCTATCAGCCGTACATCAAGAAGGACGGCACCGATGCGCATTACGTGCGCATCGGCCGCTGGTGCACAATTCTCGGCGTGTTTTTGAGCATCGCGACGGCTTATTTTGTCACGCAGTTCAAAAGCATCATGGATTACATGCAGGCCCTGGTGAGCTTTTTCATCGCCCCGCTCTTCGGCACGGTCATCATGGGCATGGTCTGGAAGCGGACCACGGCGAAAGGCGGTTTCTGGGGACTGCTCGCCGGGACCGGATCGTCGGTAGCGATGTATGCCGCGGTCAAAGCGCATCCGGCCTACCTGCGTTACATCGCGCTTTCTCCCGATGCGAAAGATATGGCCGAAAACCTGTATCGTGCGCTGTGGTCATGGATGATCTGCATGCTGGTGACGATTGTGGTGAGCCTGTTCACCACGGCCAGGCCGGAGAATGAGCTTGCAGGCGTGGTCTGGGGCTGCACGGAGTTCCCTGCCGCCGAACCGGTTGCGTTGTGGAAGAGACCGATCTTCTGGGCTGCCGGCGTTGCGGTCTTCTTTGCTGTTCTGCAGTGGATGTTCTGGTAGCGTGAGTTAATAACCATGGGTGGAAAACACATGCTGCCGATCTGGTTTTTTATCGGTCTGCTGCTCACCGTCTACGGAGTAGTGATCCTGGTTACTGCCTTGATTGAATGGCCACATCCGCCGGCGACTGTACTCGCGCAGTACCATCCAGGCGTGTGGGGTGGGGTGGTGCTTCTGCTGATAGGTGGTTTCTACACGGTGCATTTCAGGCCAAGACGCAGGCCACCGGAGTAGTGCCGTGAGGCAAAGGCTCCGGTCTTGAACCATGCTGGTATACTCATTACTTCTGGAATGGAAAGGCCGACAGGGAGCGTGTGCGGAGGCCTGCGAGTGACCGGTCCCTGCATCCTACGTTGCCCTGTTCCGCCGGGCTTTCAGCCAAGGAAGGCTCATGAACATCCGAGAGATCGCAAAACGGGCGCGGGTTTCTCACTCCACCGTGTCGCGGGTCATCAACCAGGTCGATACCGTCGATCCAAGGCTGGCGCGCCGCGTGCAGGCTGTCATCCAGGAGGTCGGCTACCGGCCTAACTTCCAGGCGCGCGCGCTGGCGCGCGGACGCAGCCACACGGTAGGGCTGATCGTTTCGGAACTGAGCGGCGGCAATCCATTCTTCTCTGAGATCATCCTCTATTTTGAGCGCGTCGCCGTAGAGCACGGATATGAAGTGCTCGTTAGCTTTGCCGACAAAGAGACTCACCCTGACCCGGTGACCGTGTGCGCCTCACGCATGCAGGAACGGCAGGTAGAGGGCATCGCCACGCTCACCTTCGGCATGGAGGAGCAGTTGGCCAAGTTTCCCATCAGTGTGCCCATGGTGTACGCCGGGGCAGACCACGACCTGCAGGGCGTGCGCAATGTGCGCATCAATTACCTGAGCGGATTTCGCGATGCTGTCAAACACCTGGTCGAGTTTGGCCACCAGCGCATCGGCTACCTGAGCGGCCAGTTAGGCTGGAGCAGCATGCGGACGCGTTTCGAGGCGCTGCGCAAGGCGATGAAACTTGCAGGCGCGAGCTTCGACAAGGACCTGGTGGCCGAGTGCGATCACACGTGGGATGGCGGCGCGCAGGGGATGGCTACGCTGCTGAATCTGCCCAAGCCGCCCACGGCAGTGCTCTGCTGTAACGATGTTGCGGCAGTGGGCGCGCTCAAAACGCTGGCGTCGCGCGGCCTGCAGGCCGGCAAAGATGTTGCGCTGATCGGCTTTGACGATCTGACCATCTGCCGGTTCATGCAGCCGGCACTCACGACCATCCAGTTTTCGCCGCGCGAGATTGCAGGACTGGCATTTCGCGCACTGCTTGAAGAGATCCAGGCAACGAAAGAAAAATCAAACCTGGAATACAAGACGAAGTTCGTGCTGCGCGAGTCCACCTGTGCACCGCGCGCGCAGTGAGTGGCGGCAGCGAGGGGCTCGTTCCCTTGATTTCCTGCTTGTATCACCGGCAGGCAAGCTCACCAGCGTAACGGATGTACACATAGGTGTCTCCAGAGCTGGTTGCATACTTCGGCGCGAGAGATGCGCGTCGACGAGCTAGTGTGGTGTCCCGAAGTTCCTATCCGAATTTGCGAAGAGCAACCGCAGCTCCTTCGACTCCGGTCGCCGCGGCGATCCTCGCCTCAGGATGACAGCAGCATTTATGTTGCGAACTTCAGTTACAGGACACTAGGGAATAGGGACCTGCGCGCTGTAATTCGGTCCAGTTGACAGCGCAGTTCATGGGTATTCGGAGGTCGAAAAATAGGGTCGTTTTTATTCCCTATTCCCTATTCCCTATTCCCTATTCCCTAGTTCCTGCCTTACTCATACCGCAGCGCCTCAATCGGATCCAGGTTCGCCGCCTTCCACGCCGGATAAATCCCAAACACCAGCCCGATGACGCAGGAAACCACGAACGCCACCATCACCCACAGTCCGGAAAGCGCCGCGTGCAGGAATGACACGGCAAAGTGCAGAATCAGCGTGAGCAGCGAGCCGGCCAGGATGCCCAGCAGCCCGCCCACCATGCACAGCGTGATGGCTTCAATGGTGAATTGCAGCAGGATATCTCCCTTGGTGGCGCCGATCGCCTTGCGCACGCCGATCTCCCGCGTCCGCTCGGTCACGCTCACCAGCATGATGTTCATCACGCCCACGCCGCCCACCATCAAGCCGACGGACGACACCGCGACCATGAACAGGAACAGCCCGCCGGTGAGCTGATTCCAGAGCCGCGTCAGCGCATCCGGACTGAAGATGGCAAAGTTGTCGTCCTGGTCAGTGCGCAGCTTGCGCCGCACGCGCAGCAGCTCCCTGATCTCTTCGGTCACCAGCGCCTTGTTCGCCGGCGCATCGTAGCGGGCCGCAATCCAGAAATCCTTGATCTCCGGATGGATCTTGCGGAAGGTTTCCAGCGGGAAAAAGATGGCGTTGTCCTGCGTATTGCGCCCGCTGCCGAAGGGCTGCGGGCGTTTATCCAGCACGCCGATCACCGTGAAGATGTCTCCCTCGCAGTCCACGTCCTTGCCGATCGGATCGACGCCCGGAAACAGGTCTTCCGCCGAATCGTGGCCCAGCACCGCCACGTTCGCCGCGCGCGTCTCCTCGGCCTCGGTCCACAGCCGGCCCTCCAGCAGCTTCACATCCGCCACCTGGTTCACCTGCGTGGTTGCGCCGTTGAGAATCGTATTTGAAATCTTGTGCGTGCCCGCCTTCAGCGACATGCTGCCCAGGCCGGTCTGAAAATTCTGGTAGGTCAGCTCCGGATCGACGGCCACCACGTGCGGCAGGCTGCGCATCGCAATGCCATCCTCATACGTGAGCTGCTTGCGGTTCAGCTCCTCCGTAGTCGGCCGCCTGCCGAACACCTCAAAGCGGAAGATCCACAGGTCATTTGTGCCCAGCGCACTGACAAACTGGTTGATATTCGAGTTCAGTCCGTTGATGGCGGAAGAAATCAGGATCACCGTCGAGATGCCGATGGTGATGCCCAGGATGGTAAGCCCTGAGCGCAGCTTGTTGTTGCGCAGCGTGTCCAGCGCCAGCTTGACTGCTTCTCTCGCGTGGCTCAATCGCATGGCTTACATCTCCGCGCGCAGCGCAACGATCGGATCGAGCATCGACGCTTTGTGCGCCGGATAGATTCCAAAGAACAGCCCCACCGCCGTGGCCACAAACAGGCTCACCAGGATGGACCAGACCTCTACTTCGGAAGGAAACGCGATGGCCAGCGTAAACAGCTTGGCCACGGCAATGCCCGCCACCACGCCGATCACCCCGCCCACCAGCGACACCGTCGCCGACTCGATCAGGAACTGCAGCAGGATGTCCCGCCGCCGCGCGCCCAGCGCCTTGCGCACGCCAATCTCCCGCGTCCGCTCGGTCACACTCACCAGCATGATGTTCATGATCACGATGCCGCCGATCACCAGCGAGATGGCGGCAATCGCCGCCACCACCGCGCCAAAGCTGTTCAGTATCTTGCCCAGCATGTCCTTGAACGTGGCACTCGAATCAATGTTGAACGTATCCGCCGCGCCCGGCTTCAGGTGCCGCTGCACGCGCATGATCGTGCGCAGCTCGTCTTCCACTGAATCCAGCACGGCGCCGCCGCCGCCCGTGTCCACATAAATGCTCAGGCTCGCGTTTGACCCATACGAGTGCAGAAAGGCTTCGAGTGGAATCGCCACCCAGTTGTCCATGCTCGCGCCGAACATCTTACCCTGCGCCTCGCCCACGCCGATCACCGTGTAGGGCTCGCCGTCCACGCGAATCTCCTTGCCCAGCGGATCGCCCGGACTCAGCATGTTGTTCACAATATCGGCGCCCACAATCGCCACATGCGCCGAGTGCGCGTCTTCTGACTCAGTGAACGACCGGCCCAGCGCGATGTTCAGGTTCGAGATCGGCGGCATCGTCCACGTCCACCCGCGTATCTCGGTGTCGGTCGTCGACTGCGTGCCATACACCACCTTGCCCGTCGTCGTCCGCTGCGCTCCCACCGAGACGCACGACTTGCACTCCGATTGCACCGCCCGGTAATCGTCAATGGTGATGTCTTTGCGCTTCTGGTACTCGAGATATTCCTCGATGGTCATGAACGTCTGCGGCATCTTGCTGATGGTCACCACCGCCGCGCCGTAGGAGTTGATCTTCGAGGTCACAAACTCCTTGGCGCCGTTGGTCAGCGTCACCACCGTGATCACCGACGCAATCCCGATCACCACCCCCAGCAGGGTCAGGATGCTGCGCATCTTGTTCGACCACAGCGACTCCAGCGCGAGTTTGACCGCCTCACCGAATTGCATCGCTCCGGCCTTTCCTGTCTATCCTGCGCCGCGCAGAAGATAGGCGCAAAAATCCATCCAGCTGTTTATTCAAGAGAATACGCTCTCGCCCGCCGTCCAGTTCCACCTGCCCACCTCACCCCGAACATGAAAACGGGTGCCCCGCCTTCGCCGTCCGCCGCGGCGGACGGTCAAGGCGGGAAGCCACAGTCCTCACCCAGCCGCAGCCAACTCCGCGAACATGCGCGAAGCGCGGCTAACCCCGCTAACCCGCTATCGCCCCGAGCTCCCAAACCCCTTCTCCGCCCGCGCGGACTCTTCCAGCCTCTCCACTTCCTGGACCACCCCCGTCAGCACCGGCACCGGCGCCATCTGCGCAATCTTCTCGCCCGCGCCGATCTCCACCACCCCGCCGCCCAGGTTGGTCATCAGCACCAGGATCTCGCCGCGATACCCGGCATCGATTACCCCGCCCGTGGTCACTACGCCGCGCGCCGCCATCGACGACCGGTCCCGCACCAGCAGTCCCAGCGCCGCGCCCGTCTCCGGATGCCGCGCCTCCACCGCGATCCCCGTCCTCACTCTCACCGTTTGCCGCGGAGCCAGCACCACTCCCTCCAGCGCAAACAGGTCATATCCCAGGTCCTCGCCCGGATGCGCCACCACCGGCGTCCGTGCCCCCTCCACCAGCTTCTTTACCCGCAGCATGTTTCTGATCCTACAGTGAAACCAGAGTCGATGTATCGCGGAGCGGCTGCCCGGCGGCATCGCACACGCCGGTTGGCGTTTGTGGACAGCCAGTGGGCGCGCGAGCGAGAATGGTGCTCGCTTTTGAGGGAGCGGGAATGAAGATGCCTGAAATCACGCGGCGGGATTTTGTGCGCCTGGGCGCGGGTGCGGCGCTCACCGGCGCCGTAGCCAGAACCACGCTGCTGGAGCCGGCCCCGTTGGCTGCGCAGAGCCTGCCCGACGGACGCAGGATTCGTTTCGCCATCGTGGGCACGGGGATTCGCGGATGCGACCTGCTGCGCTCGGCGCGCAAGGTGCCCACCGGTGTCTGCGTCGGCTCGGCCGATCTCTATTCGACGCGCCTCGAAGCGGGCAAAGAGGCCTACGGTGCGGACTTCGACGCCACCGGCGACTACCGCCGCCTGCTCGACCGCAAGGATGTGGATGCCATCTTCATCGCCACCTCCGATCATCATCATCGCCGCGTGACGCTCGACGCGGTTGCCGCGGGCAAGGACGTGTACTGCGAGAAGCCCATGTCGCACAGCGTGGAAGACGGTTTTGCCATGCTCGAAGCGGTGCAGGCCAACAAGCGCATCTTTCAGGCCGGCAGCCAGCGCGTAAGCTCGATTCTGTATGCCAAGGCGCGCGAGATGTATGCCTCAGGCCAGCTGGGCGAAGTGCACGAGATCGACGCGAAATGGAACCGCAACTCGCCCGGCGGCGCGTGGGTCTATCCGATTCCCGACGACGCCAGTACGGAGACCATAGACTGGAAGGGATTTCTCGTTGACGCGCCGGATCACGCGTTCGATCCCAGGCGATTCTTCCGCTGGCGCTGCTTCCGCGACTACGGGTCGGGCCTGGGCGGCGACCTGTTCGTGCATCTGCTGAGCGGGATTCAGGTGATCACGGGCATGAATACGCCGGCGCAGCGCGCCTACTCGAGCGGCGGCACCTACACCTACAAAGACGGCCGCGACTTTCCCGATCTGCTGGAAACGGCATTCGAATATGCCTCGCCGAATGGCAGTGTGCAGGTGCACGTGCACTGCAACCAGAGCAACGACGACGGCGACCAGACCATCGTCTTCAACGGCCGCCTGGGAACGATGGTCGTCACCGGCAATTCGGTTACGTTGACTCCGCAGGACGTGAGGCCGAAGTTCGAAGCCTACGGATGGGACGGCATGACGCAGGCGCAGCGCGAGAAAGGCAGAGCTGCATGGAATGCGGCGCACCCCGGTCCGCTGCCGCCGTTGCCGGAGACGGAGACCTTCACGCTGCCGCAGGGCTACGATGACACCGCAGTGCACATTGCCAACTTCTTCAACGCCGTCGTCACGCGCGAGCACGTGACAGAAGACGAGGTCTTCGGCAACAACGCCGCAATCGGATGCCACCTGGCGAATCAGTCGTTCTTTCACCGCACGATAGCGGAGTGGGACGCGGAGGCGAAGACGATCAAGGCCTGATTGCAGGGGTCAGGGATCAGAGATCAGGGAATAGGGAACAGGGAATAGGGAACAGGAATAGAAACAGGGAGCGGAGCATCATAAAGGTTTTGTGTCGGGGCACGGCTTCAGCCGCTGCGGGATCTTTCCCTTGCCAGATTGGTTTTTTCAGCAAGCTCTTTAGTCGTGTCGCAAGAGCCGCATACAATCCGGGCTTCAGTCCCGGAGAGAACTTTCCCCGGCTCTCCGCTGAACGGATGTAACCGGATCAAAGAAACAGGAGTGGACTCATGGGTGTTGCTTCGCGCAGAAATTTCTTGAAGGCCGCAGGGGCTTTTGGCGCTGCGGCTTGTGTTGGGGTGGAGCAGGCAGCGGCAAAGCGGCTCCACATGCCCATCGGGCTTGAGCTTTACAGCGTGCGCGATCTGCTGCCGAAAGACTTTGACGGCACGCTGGCGCAGGTGCGCGCGGCGGGCTACACGGTGGTGGAGGCTGCTGGCTTTTACAACCGCTCAGCGGCAGACTTCCGCAGCTCGATGGACAAGGCAGGCCTTCGCTGCATCAGCGCGCACTATACGCTTTCGCTGCTTGAAACGCAGTTCGACTCGCTGATGGGGTATGCGCACGGCGTTGGCCTCGAATACATGATCTGCTCTTCGTCCGGCGGAATGCATCGCAACCCGGCGGCCAAAGGTCCGCAGACGCTGGATGACTGGCGCTGGATCGCGGGCGAGTTCAATCGCATCGGCGCAAAGGTAAAGGCCGCCGGCATGACCTTCGGCGTGCACAACCATATTCCCGAGTTCGCGGTCTTTGACGGCACCATCGTCTACGACGAGCTGCTGCGGCTCACCGATCCCGGGCTGGTGGTCTTTGAGATGGACGCGGGCTGGGTCTCCGCCGCGGGCCACGATCCCATTGCGTACCTGAAGAAAACGCCGGAGCGCTTCCCGCTGATGCACGTGAAAGACGTGGCACGCGGCGCAGACGGCAAGTTTCACTCCACCGTGCTGGGCCGCGGCAAGATGGACTACGCGCCCATCCTGCGCGCAGCCACGGGCCTCAAGCAGTACTTCGTCGAGCAGGAAGAGTTCGAGATGGACCCCATGCAGGAGCTGCGCATCGAAGCCGGGTACATGCGCAACCTTAACGTGTGAGCACCGCACGCCCCAGTCTGCGGCTTGCATCGTGCGCTTTCCGGTAGGCTGGAAGCATGGGCATATTCGATGAGAAGCGCGCCGAGCTGGAGCGGCACGAGTTCATGATGGGCGTGGAGCGCGGCCGGCTGGCCGTGGCGCTCGACCTGCTGACGGATTCGCTGATCCTGGTCGGCCAGCACGGGGTGTACTGCACGTCGAGCCGCAATCCGTCCCGTCCAGCGCTCGATCTGCAGGCGGTGCTGAGCGGCATGGAGGGCGCAAAGGCGCTGATCCAGTCGGTGATGGAAGAGCTGAAGAAAAGCAGGGAACAGGGATCAGGGCGTAGGGAATAGGGAATAGGGAATAAGGATCAGGAACCAGGGAATAGAGCTTCCTCGCGAGGAGTTTGCAACCCTTGCTGAAGCGTTGCGGCGCGAGCGATTCTTGAAAACCGGCAAAGGCCGCGATGAGCTGCAGCGGATTCTGCGGCACGAGGAAAACCAGGCGCCAGCCGATTCGGGTTGATTCGGCTGGGATGGGGAAATGAGTTATCCTTAAAGCACGCGCCCGTAGCTCAGCTGGATAGAGCGAATGCCTCCGGAGCATTAGGTCGGGAGTTCGAATCTCTCCGGGCGCACCATCCTTTCTCCCTGAATTGCCGTGTGTCCTGGCTTATAGTTCTCCGGGCGGCTATCCATCCAGACTGGCAGCCGCTTACCGGCTTTCCTTCGCTGCTTTGCTTCTATCCCGGAGATAGCGCGAAAGCGGCTGCCTGCCGCGAAGCTCCCTATTTTGCCTTCTGCCATCGACTCTCTGCCGCTCCTCTGTCAATGCCACATTCGTGGGCCTAAATTCGATCGCAAATTCCAAATCGGTGTGGCTCGGCATGGGTCCGAGGTAACTACTCGATGAAAATTGACCTTCCATATACATCTTTCGGGTTATAGGACGCAGTTTTCTATTTCTAGGCGGTAATCTGTTATGCAAACATAAGTAACCTCGCATAGATTTGCCGGACGGAATCGCTCTTTGTTGTCCGGCGCCTTGCGTAACGAATCGGCAGCTTCCCCCGGCTGGCCGGTCGCTTTTCGGTTGCGGCCGTTATGCCTACTGGGAGCAGTTGCAGGCCAGAAGAAATCATAACGGAGTCACCAATGAGCCGCGCATCACATCGAATTGCCCCCCGCAGGAACGCAGAAAACAGATTTTTCATGCAGGCACTGGCCGCGCAGCGCAGGTGTGCCGTGGGCTGGATGGCCGCCTTGGGAGCCTTCATGCTGGCCGCATCGGGAGCCCAGGCGCAGTCCGGCGTCTTCGCCGCCGAGCCCGTCGACACCGCGTCTGCCGCGCAGTCCGTAACGGTGACCGCCACGACGGCGGGCACGGTGACCGGCGTGGAAGTGCTCACGGCGGGCCAGAGCGGGCTCGATTTCGCCGTGGGAACCGGCGCCTCTACCTGTGCCAATGCGGTGCTTGCGGCCAACGGGCAGTGCACGGAGTATGTAACCTTTAAGCCCTCGGCTCCCGGCACGCGCGTGGGCGCTGTCGTGCTGGTGGGAACCGTCGGCGGCAATCCGGTGGTGCTGGGCACAGCGTATCTTTCCGGCACGGGAACCGGACCGCTGGGCGTGTTTATTCCCGGCAACGAACTTCCCTTTGCCGGCAACGGCAACTATCTGGGCTCAGTGGGCGACGGTCAGCCCGCCACGCAGGCGGAACTTTACCTGCCCAGCAGCGTTGCGCTGGACGGCGCCGGCAATGTCTACATCGCTGATACTGCGCATCATCGCATCCGCATGGTGTGCGCCAGTTCCACCAGCGCCACCATTGCCGGAACCACCTGCTCCGGAGCAGGAATCATCTCCACCATCGCCGGCACGGGCGCGCCGGGGAACTCAGGGAACGGGCCTGCATCCACGGCCACTCTCGACAGCCCCAGCGGCGTGGCCGTCGACGGCGCGGGCAACCTGTTTATTGCGGACACCGGCAATAACGAGGTTCGCGAGATCGTTGCAGCGACCGGACAGATCGTCACGGTCGCCGGCGGAGCCACTTCTGTTTGCGGCGGCGCCACTGACTCGGTGGGCGATGGCTGCTCGCCGCTCCAGGCAACGCTGAATCAGCCGGAGGGCGTGACGCCGGACACGAGCGGAAATATCTACATTGCCGACACGGCCGATGAGCGCATCCGCGAGATCACGCTTTCGACGGGACTGATCACCACCGTCGCCGGCGACGGCTTTACGAATCCCGACGGAAGCGGCGGCTACAACAACGACGGCATCACGGCCATCACCGCCGAGCTCAACAGTCCGTATGCGGTTGCGTTTGACGCCGCAGGCAACATGTACATCCCCGACTCGGGCAACAATCGGGTCCGGATGGTGAGCGCTATCAGCGGCAGCATCACCCCAGCCAGCCTGATTTCAACCTTTGCCGGCAATGGCACCGCCGCCTACGCCGGCGATAACGGTCTGGCTACAGCCGCAGAGGTATGGGCTCCCTCGGGCGTAGCCTTGGATTCGGCCGGCAATGTCTACATCGCCGATACGGGGAACCGGGCGATCCGAAAGGTCAATGCCGTCTCCCAGAAGATCACGACTCTTCTTAGAAACGGGGCCGGAAGGTATTACTACAACAATGCGTTTTCCTCGGTCACTCTCTACGGGACGATCGGGATCAATCTGGACGCGAGCGGGAACATCTATGTCGCGGACTCGCTCAACATGGCTGTCCGCGAGATCCAGAGCAACTATGCGGCCGTGGATTACACCACCGCAGTCCGGCAGGGGTCGCTCTCCACGCCTGTGCCGGTGACCATCGAGAACGACGGCAACAGCGACCTGGATCTGACCGCGATTACTCCGGCCACCAACGCGCAGGTGGATGCAGCCACCACGACCTGCCTGGTCGGGCCTCCGGACCTGGCCAGCGCCTCGGATTGCGTGGTGGGTGCGGTGTTCGCGCCGACCACGTCAGGCAATCCGCTGCTCAGCAACATCGACGTGACCAGTGCAACGGTCAACTCGCCGCTGGACATCCAGTTGGTGGGTGACGCTCTGCCGGTCAACTCCACCACCACCACGATCACCTCGGCTCCCAACCCCTCGGCCTTCGGGCAGTCGGTTACGTTCACGGTGACCGTGACCACGGGCGCGGGCACCGGCAACCTGACCGGCACGGTGAGCATCGCCGACACATATAACGGCGTGACCACGACCATCGCAACCGGGCTGGCGCTGAGCGCCGCCGGCGTGGCCACCTTCTCGACTGCGGCGCTGGGTGTGGGGCAGCACTCGCTCGTGGCCAGCTACAGCGGCGATACCGGGCACTTCTCGAGCACGTCAACGGATAACGGCGTGCCTCCGCTGATTCAGATCGTGAACGAGGCGACCAAGACCACGCTTGCCTCGAGCGCCAATCCCTCGCTGGTCGGCCAGAGCGTCACGTTCACGGCGACAGTGGCCATCTCCGGCGGGGGCGGCGTTACGCCGGACGGCACGGTGACCTTCATGGATGGCACCACCGTGCTGAGCACGGTAGCGCTCACCGGCGCCACCGCCACTTACTCCACGTCGACGCTGACGCTGGGCGTGCATCCCATCACCGCGGTCTATAGCGGCGACTCGAGCATCGAGGTTCTGGGCAACACGTCGGCTGTGCTCAACCAGGATGTGCAGGCGCAGTCGACGATCGTGCTGGCCTCGTCGCTGAATCCATCCACCTACGGCGCATCGGTCACGTTTACCGCTACGATTACGTCCAGCTCGACCACGGCGGCCACCGGCACGGTGAGCTTCTACGACGGCGCCACCAAGATCGGCGCCGGAACGCTGACCGCGGGCGTGGCCACATTTGCCACCACGACTCTGGCGGTGGGCACGCATTCGATCACGGCAACCTACGCGGGCGACTCGAACAACAGCGCAGGCACCTCGAACGCGGTGAGCCAGGTAGTGAACACGGCATCGAGCTCGATTACCGTGACCTCGACCCTCAACCCCTCGAACTTTGGGCAGAGCGTCACCTTTACGGCAACGGTGACCGCGGCCACCGGAACCGGGAACCTGACCGGCACGGTGCAGTTGCAGGACACCTACAACGGCGTCACCACCACGCTGGCGCCGTCGCTGGCTGTCAACGCTGCGGGCGTAGCCACCTTTGCGATTACCACGCTCGGTGTAGGCCAGCACTCCATCACGGCGACCTATAGCGGCGACTCCACGCACGCCACCAGCACGACGGCGACGCCGCTGATCCAGGTGGTCAACGAGGGCACTACCACCACGCTGACCTCGAGCGTGAATCCCTCGGTCTTTGGCCAGAATGTGACCTTCACGGCCACGGTGGCCGCGACCGGCGGTGGCGCGGTGGCTCCGGATGGAACCGTGACCTTCATGGACGGCACAACGACGCTGGGCACGGTGACTCTCACCGGCGGCGTAGCTACCTTCCCGATCGCTACCCTGGCCGTAGGCATGCATTCGATCACCGCGGTGTATGGCGGCGACGCAGCCAACGGAATCGTGGGCAGCACCTCGGCGGTATTGAAGCAGGACGTGCAGGCCGCGACCACGGTAACAGTCGTCTCGTCGCTCAACCCCTCCACCTTCGGAACCCCGGTCACCTTCACCGCCTCGGTCAGCTCCAGCGCCACTACGGCGGCCACCGGGACAGTGATCTTCCTCGACAATGGCAAGCAGATCGGAACCGGCACGCTGTCCGGCAATCCGGCCACGGCAACCCTCACCACCTCCACGCTGGCCGTGGGCACGCACCCGATCACCGTAACCTACGCGGGCGACACCAACAACGGCGCGGGTGCAACCGCAACGCCGCTCAACCAGCAGGTGACGCAGACTGTCACAGCCACCACCGTCACAGCCACGCCTAATCCGGGCATCGCCAACCAGGCGGAGACGATCACGGCGACGGTCAAGCTGACCTCTGGCTCGGCCACGCCCACCGGTACGGTGACCTTTACCTCCGGAACCACCACGCTGGGCACGGCAACCCTCACCGCTGCCGGCACGGCAACCATCAACCCGGTGCTGGCCGCCGGCTCCTACCAGATCGTAGCCACCTACAGCGGCGATACCGATGACGGCGGCAGCGCTTCGGCGCCGCTGGCGCTCACCGTCGGCCTGGCCGCCTCCACCACCACGCTTACCGTCGCGCCCAATCCGGCGCAGGTGGGCGCAACGGTTACGTTCACAGCCACGGTGGCCAGCAACGGCGCCGCTCCCACCGGAACGGTCACCTTTCTTTCCGGAACAACAACCCTGGGCACGGGAGCCCTGAGCGGCGGCAAGGCCACGTTCAGCACCGCTGCACTCGCCGTAGGCACGTACTCCATCACCGCCAGCTATGGCGGCGACACCAACAACGCGCCAAGCACCTCAGCCCCGGTCAGCCTGACCGTAGGCCTGATTCCGACCACCACCAGTCTCGCCACCTCGACGACCACCGGCGCCAACCCGCAGACGATCCTGATCGCGGTAGTGCTCAGCAGCAACGGCGGATCGGTTCCCACGGGCACGGTTACGTTCACCAGTAACGGCAACACCATTGGCTCCGGCACGCTGGACTCGAGCGGGGTAGTCACGCTCACGCCCAATCTGCCCGCCGGAAACTATACGGTGGTGGCGGCTTACGCCGGCGACGCCACGCACGCTCCCTCCGCGTCGCAGCCCGTGTCGATCACCGGGGCTCCGGCCAGCTTCGACATGACCGTGACGCCGGACAAGGTCACGCTCAAGACCTCGCAGAACGCCACGGTCACCGTCAGCCTGACTTCGGAGGGCGGCTTCACCGACAAGATCGGCCTGGGCTGCGCCTCGCTGCCGGCCGGAGTCACCTGCAACTTCTCCAGCCCGTCTGTGAACCTCACCGCCAACGGAACTGTCACGGCGCAGTTGGTCATCGACACCAACACACCGATCGGAGGCGGCGCAAGCGCCATGAATCGCCGTCCCACGTCCAGAGGCAGCCTGGCGATGGCCGGCCTGTTCCTGCCACTCAGCGCGTTCTTCGGCTTCCTCTTCTGGCGGCTGCGCAGGCGCAGCAGCGCATTGCTGACCATGCTGCTGGTGTCAATCCTCTCGGCAGCGGCCCTGCTGGCCACCGGCTGCAGCGGATACAGCTCCTCGTCAGCCGCTCCGGGAACCTATGTCATCCAGGTGACTGCAACCGGCACCCAGAGCGATGTGATTCATTACCAGAATGTTACGCTGGATATTACGAACTAGAACGGGAATGGAAGTACGAACCCGGCGCAGGAGACCAATGAACAGATTCCACAATTTAAGCAAGCGGCAGAACGGAGGGCCACGCGCGCATGCCTGGCGGAAAACGGCCCTTAGAATCGCCGTTCTGGCGGCGTGCGCCGGAGTGACAATCACGGCGCGGGCGCAGGTGGTTCCGTCAGCCAGCTCCGGTGGATTCAAGCTGTCGGCCGGTGGCGCTGGCTCCGGCTATTACCTGCAATACGGCGAGCGGAAGCTGGCCGGCGCGTCCGCCTTTGTCGATGCGGACGTGCAGCACGGTTTCGGGATCGAGGCCGAGGGCCACTGGCTGGAGTGGAACCAGGTCAACGACATCCACGCGGAGACCTACTCGATCGGCCTCCGCTATCACCGCAGCTTCCACCGCTTCCAGCCCTACGTGAAGGGACTGATCGGTTTCGGTGACCTCAACTTCCTCTTGAACCAGGCGCACGGCCGCTACCTGACGGTCACCGCCGGCGGCGGATTGGACTACCACTGGACCCATCGCATTTACATCCGCGCAGCCGACGTGGAATACCAGAACTGGCCGCAATTCACCTTCGGAGCCATGACCTCAGTCGGCGTAAGCGCCGGCGTGCGGGTAGGGATTTTCTAGCAGGGACTCCCAGCCTGGCTGGAAGCGAAAGGCACGGCTCACGGCCGGTCAGGGTTTTCCCGGACCGGCCTTCGTTTTTATGGAAGCATGCCGTTTCAATAGATGCTGCGGTGCCCGTCGCTTATGAACGACATATCCTCAAGAAAACAGAAGGTTTTGTGTGAAGGCATGACTTCAGTCATGCCGAAAACCATGCTCAAACCCACCTGGGCTTTTTCAGCCCTTGAAAGCATGCCACGCTACCGCAAAGGCTTCGAAGGATCGCTGGATGTGGATGCGCCAGCTGGAGGCGTCTGCGTAGTTTTGGCTGGCTCAGCCGCAGGCCCGGGTGCTGAATCGGCCTGCGGAGGCTGCGGGGGAGCTGCCGGCGGATTGGAAGGCGCGGGCGACGCTTCGGCCGGCGGCTGCGGCGAGGAATCCGATGACGGCGTAGCCGGAGCCGTGGCCGCCGGCTGCGACTTGATGGCCGCCGCCTCGGCCGGCAGCGAAACCGGGAGCACCGGCAGAGTGAGCGTCTGCACCGTCTCAGGATCGTCGCGCAGCTTCAGGTAAAGCACGCCGTTGGCGGGGTGCGGAACGGCGAGCTGCGCTCCGGTAAACTCCGGCGGCACGTCAGTGGGGTTGTCGAAGTCCGGCGTGGACGCGATCGAGTCGGCCAGAAAGAGATTGCTGCCGGAGAGCATGCAGGGCCTTGAAACCGCGCGCGGGCAGCGCAGCTCCTTGAAGCCGGGCAGGCGCACCAGCGTTCCGAGCGGCAGCCAGTCGCCGGTGGTGCCGTCTGCCGAGACCGCGCGGATATGAACGGGGCCAAAGGCCGACGAGCCGAAGCGAGACAGCGGATCGAACGTGCCCACGGCGGTCTTTGCGTCTTCCAGCATCAGGCTGCCGTCAGCCAGGTCCAGAACCGTGTGGAAGCTCGCGTCGGTTGCGGCCACTTCCACCTTTTCGGAGCGGGGAAACCTGGCCGGCGAAGTGGATTTGAGGAAGAAGACCAGCCGTCCATCCACGGGCAGGTCGTCCGGGCTGCCAAATTGCACCGGCAGCGGCTTGGTGGAGGCGTCGTTCTGGATACCCTTGCTGAGCAGCGCAACCTGCGGCCGCGGCGGATCGACTGTGACCGGCGTCCTGAGTTCGCGTCCGTCCTTGAGCTCCACGCGCGCCGTGTAGAGCCTGCCGGGAGTCAGGCCGGCCGTGGAGCCGGCGGCATTCATGATCAACTGGTCGAAGTCGTCCACATGCGTGAGCGCCGCCGGCGTGAAGCGGATGCCTTCGAACCGGGCGCTGGCTACTTCATCCAGGCGCGTGCCTTTCAGCAGCGCCTGCGAGTCGCCCGCTGACAGTGCCAGCCGGTCGAGCGAGGCGGCGGCGTCATAGGCGGTCATCTTCAACTGGTCCGGTTTGTCCAGCCCATACTGGTAGACCGCCACCTTGACCGGACCCGGAGCGGCATCCTTCAGATCCACCGACACTTCAAGTGCGTCCGGCTTGGGAGACTTCCAGGTGAGGCTGGCGGGCTGTCCTTCGCCGGCCAGCTCTTCCACCTTCTCCACGCAGAGGGAGTTCTGGCCTTCCAGATGAACGGTGTCGTCGCGTCCCACCACCAGCGCCGACTGGTCTGCCGGCTCCAGGCTCCACTTGCCGCTCTCGGCAGAGTAGAGATGAAAACGCGGTCCATCCCAGTCGTCAAAGCCCCACTTGCCGGTGACTTCACCGGTCAGCTCGCCTGGCGGCAGCGGCGGAATCTTGCCCACCGGGACCAATCCACCCGCGCCCGCCACCGCTTTCACAGGCACATTGACCGGCGCAGCCTTCTGTCCGCCCGCCGGCTCGATGTGCAGAACCATGTCGTGGGCGAGCTGCGTGGCAAAGACCAGGGGCGCGCCTTCGGCCGGCAGCACCAGCGCCGGCTTGTACGCGCAGAAGCTGTCCGATGGATTCACCGGGTGCAGCGGCTCCGGCCTGGGTGGTCCGATGGGCGGCAGCCCCACCACCACCACCGACTTGGGATTGCGGAACGAAGGCGGCATGTTAAGGCGCAGATTGAGCGTATCGGAGGTAGGCAGCGCCAGCGCCGGGATGTATTGAAAATGAGCGGTGTGCAGCGAGGCAAGGATGCGCGCGGTATCCACCACCGCGCCGATGTAGGGGCTGTATATGCCGCCGCCTGCCATGGCCGAGTAGCTGAGCTGGTTCATCAGGTCGGCGGTCGAGCCGCTGGTGAGCTGGTCCACCCGCGACTGCGCGTTGGCGTCGTCCAGCACCAGGCCCTCGGAGTTCTGCGCAAGGCAGGTGGCCTGCTGGTCGACGGGCCGGTTGAAGCAGTCCTGGTTGATCTTGATGCCCAGGCTGCGCGCCGCCATCTCCGCGCGTTCTTTCAGCGATTTAGGGTCGGTCTGCGAGGTGACTTTGACGTCGCTGAGATAGGCCTCCAGGCGCATGCGCTCCCAACTGGCCGCCTGCAGGTCCTGGGCCGCGCGGACAAAAGTGCCGGGACGGCCGCGGACCGCGCTGCGCAGGGTATTGAAGTCGCCGCCAGTCTCCGGAGCCAGAAACAGCAGCGCCTGCTGCGCCTCTTCCGGCACCGTGACAAAAACACCCTCTTCCCGCGCCTCGCGGGTCCAGGTCTCCACGCGGGTAAACCACTCCGGCGGCGGCGGGTTGGTCGATCCCCTCAGGAACGCCACAACCAGCACAAAATGAGTGGATTGGCTCTCCGGCAGGTCAGGATGGATCCAGAGCCGATCGCCGGGCTGCAGATTGGCCGCCTCCGAGACGGGCAGCGTGACCTCCCCGCGTTTGACGTGGACGTCCACTTTGGGACCAGCCAGGTCGAAGGCCGGACCGCCGTCGGCAAATAACCCGGTTGAACCCAGACAAAATAGCAAGAACAACAGAAACCGCAAGCACCGCATGTACTTATTGTACGGATTTGCGCGTCTGAAGTAAGCGGCGGGGAGCGTTAACTTTTCCGCGAAAACTTCCGGAAAGGGTTAACATGAGAAGCACCGGAGGTTGTATAGTTTGGGATTAAGCCAGAATTTGCCCGAAAATTCACGTGGTTGACGGGAAATAAAGGCTCTGGCGGGTAAAAGCCGTATTCACTCATGTGCCGTCTTACATTGATGAGAAGTCTATTGGATTCCGCTTGCAGGATCGATCGAAGCAGGAATCCTTGGCGCCAGCAAATCAGCTGCGCAAAACCATTGTAGAGGCCAGGCCGCGCCGCCCGCCGCAAAAGCCGGTGGCCGCGTCCGGTTGAAGCCGCGCACATGGATTTCAGCATGTGCTGTATACCGGGTTTCAAAAGAAGCGGATACTTTCCCCGCCGGACAGGCAACGCCGGGTCCCTTCAGGATGGCAGAGCAAGTTTTTAGAGCACGAAGAGGCTGGCAGGCTGCAAGGGGCGGCAACTTCCTTTCCCCTGGGAACTTTTGACAGCCATCGCCGCCAATGCGGACACAAGATACAGCAACCGGAGAGAACTTCATGAAATCGACAAGAGCTGCACAGAACAGCGTAGAAACCGGCAATCTGAGCATTCCCGCCGCTGAGGAGATTATTGAAGACGCGTTGAACGAGCTGCAGTATTCACAGGATCCAGGACTGGCGCGCGCGCTGCGCTTTCTTTCTCCTCCCGGCTATCAGGCCATCGTAGAGCTTTGCAGCGAAAACGGACGCAGCAAGCGCCGCAACGCCTCGGCCGACACTTGGTCGCCGGAGGAAGACGAAGTTCGCATCTACTTCGAGCGCGTGGGCGAGGGCGAGCCTGCCCCGCGGCCGGTGCGCGCGCCGCGCCTGGCTGCGGCGCACGCCGCAGACGAGGAAGACGACGAGCAGCAGGACGTGCTGCCGGCAGACATGGACACGCGCGTGAAGGAGTTGTGCGCGGCGCTGGCTGAGGCTGAGCGCGGCGGTCATGCATTCATCGCGCTCAAGTGGTTCCGCGACTCGTTCCTGCCGCGCAAGTCATACCGCTGGAACCAGCATCCGGAGACGCGCCAGGCAGTGCTGGCCGAAGCCATCCAGCGCGGCGTGGTGATGACCAGCAAGATCGCCAACCCCAAGACGCCGGCCTATCCCACGACCACCATTCGTCTCAATCGCGCTGAGGCGGGGATTCCGGAAGAGGCGCAGCGCTTCCATCCGGTCGCAGTGCAGGGCGACGCGGCCACCGATGCCATTGAAGAGGAACGGAGTGAAGAGTGAGCTTCTACTTTCTTGAAGCCACGGCATTCATCAAGCTCTTTGTGCAGGAGCCGGGCACAGACGCGCTCATCCGGCTCATGGAAACCGTGGAAGACAACCGCAAGCTGATCTCGGCCTCCACGCCGCTCGAGGTTTACGCCGCCATCCGCCGCCGCGAGCGTGCCGGCGACATTGCCCAGGCCGACGTGGCGCAAGCGCTGGAGACGCTGCGTCTCGAGTCAGCGCGCGCCGTGCAGCAGCCGCTGAACCCGGCCGTCCTTGAGGCCGCGCGGCAACTGCTCGACCGCACCCAGTTGCGCTGGCCGCAGGCGCTGCAACTGGGCGCCGTGCTGGCCGCGCGCGATATGTTCAAGGGCACTGAGATCGTCTTTGTCTCGGCCTCTGCTCCGCTGCTGGAAGCCGCAAAGGGCGAGGGGCTGGAGATCATCGATCCCGTCCACCAGGCCACGGAAGTGAACTGAGCCGCGCGCCGGCCTATTTTTTCAGCCACGCCTCAAAACCCAGCGGCGAGCTGTCGATGCGCGGATCGGTCCAGCGGGCTTCGACGGCCATGCGCCGCATCTCCTCCACCAGGTACGCACGCTTGATGAGCGAAACGCGAAAGACGAAGCGCATGAAGAAGCGATTCGGCCAGCTCACGCCCAGTCCATCGACGTAGCGCTTGATCTCCTTTCCGCTGACGTCGCGGCGCAGATCGATGACCAGCGCCATCCCGCCGGGCCGCGGCGCATCTCGGCCAGCGCCTTCACCGGCTCGGAGAAGTTCTTGAATGCGGCCCGGCACATCACGAAGTCGGCGCTCGCGGTTTCAACCGGCAGTGCCGAAGCGTTGCCCGGCTCGAAGCGGACGTTCGCGCCCTCGGCGGCGGCGTTGCGGCGCGCGATGTCCACAAAGGTCTTGCTGATGTCCACAGCGCGCACGCTGAGCCCGCGGCGGGCAAGCTCGATGGAAAGGAAGCCGGGGCCGGGCGCAACCTCCAGCACCTGTGCCGCGGGTGGAGCGATCGCTGCGATGCGCGCGGCCAGCGAGCGGAACTCCGGCACGTCCTTGCGCGTGGTGCGGTCGTACCAGCGCGCCACGCCGCCCTCCATGCCCATGCCCTTGTATGCTTTGATGGTAGAAGACATTCGACTGATTCCTCCAAGTATCTTATAAACTAAGATACTTTTAATGTAAAGTAATTTGAGAGAGCACGCATGCGGAAAAAATCCGGAGGTGGAAAAGAAAAGACCGGCCGCAAGACAGTTGACCTGGCGCGGGTTCCGGAGCCTGAGACCACTGCCGACCGCGTTGTGCTGGAGATTCGCAAGTTTCTCATGGCCGGCATCTTCTTCAACGCGCAGGCCGCGGAGCGCGCCGGCATGGGCCTCACCGACATACAGATGGTGCACACGCTGCAGCTCTACGGACCGGCGACGCCCGGCAAACTTGCCGCCTCCACCGGCCTGAGCAGCGGCGGCGTCACCGTCGCTCTTGATCGCCTGGAAAAAGCCGGCTATATCCGCCGCGAGCCCAACCCGGCTGACCGGCGCAGCCTGCTGATCGCGATTGTTCCCGCCAGGCTGCGCAAGCTGGCCGGGATGTACGAGGGCGTAGAGCGCGAGACACGGCGCCTGCTGTCCACTCTGCCGGAGCGCGACCTGGAAGCCGTGGTGCGCTTCTTCGAGACCATGGGCAAGGCGCGCGTAGACGCCGGTCTGCGCCCCTGATCGGCGCGGATGGATGCGGCCTTGCCGCGTCCAGTATCATCAGCGCATACGGACTGCATTCCCGGCGTGACGCAAGGTTTGAAGCTATGATCATTCCCCCGCGCGACGCGGCTGGAACCAAATCGCAGTTGCGCAAGGCGATGGGCTTCTGGGATGTGCTGCTGTTCAACATCGCCACCGTGCTGGGGCCGCGCTGGATCGCCGCCGCGGGCCACAACGGCGCCTCGTCCATCAGCCTGTGGGTGCTGGCCGCGGTCTTGTTCTTCGTGCCCGGCGCGCTGGTCATCAACGAGCTCTCGTCGCGCTTTCCTGTAGAGGGTGGTCTGTACGTATGGTCGCGCGAGGCCTTCGGCGCATTTCACGGCTTCATCGCCGGATGGACCTACTGGATCTACACCGTCTTTTATTTTCCCGGCCTGCTGCTGGCCAGTGCTTCGATGGGCGCATACATCCTGGGCGCGCGCGGCGCAGCGCTCGCTGAGGACCGCGCCTTTCTACTCACCGTGTCGATTGCCATGCTGGTGATTGCCGTGGCCCTGAACATCGTGGGCCTGAACATCGGCAAGTGGCTCCAGAACGCGGGTGGCGTGGGCACCTATCTGCCCCTGCTCATTCTCGTGCTGGTCGCCGCCGTCGTCTGCATGCGCCACGGCTCGGCCACCCACTTCACACTCAAAAACATGATGCCCACGTGGAACTGGGACACGGTGAACTTCTGGTCGCAGATAGCCTTCGCGTTTACCGGCCTCGAGCTGGTTTCCGCCATGAGCGAAGAAGTGCGCGATCCCCGCCGCACGCTGCCCCGCGCAGTCTTCGGCGCAGGCGCGCTGATTGCCCTGATGTACATCGCCGGCACCTTTGCCGTGCTTGCTCTGGTGCCCGCAGCCGGGGTTGATCCGCAGAGCGGCGTCTTTGGCGCCATCGCCTCCGGATCGACGGCGCTCAAGCTCAGCTTTCTCGGCATCTTTGCCGCGCTGCTGGCCGCGGCCGGCAATGTGGGCGGCGTAGGCACCACCGTAGCCGGCATCGCACGCGTCCCCTTCGTGGTGGGTATCGACCGCTATCTGCCCGCCGCGTTCGGTAATATCCATCCCAAGTGGAAGACGCCCTGGGTTTCGATCCTCGTGCAGGCTACCCTCTCCGGCGCAATCCTGCTCCTGAGCCAGATCAAAAACCCTGGCGTCATCGCCGCGTATCAGGTGGTTGTCGCCGCGGCCATCATCCTTTACTTCATTCCGTTCCTTTACATGTTTGCCGCCATCATCAAGCTCTCAGGCCGCCAGGACCGCAGTGAAAACCCGCACGCCGTGCTCGTGCCTGGCGGCAAAGCCGGTGCCTGGATCTGCGGCAGTCTCGGCTTTCTTGTCGTCCTTATCGGCATCGCACTCTCCTTCTTCCCTCCCGGTGGAGTCGACAAGCGCGTGTTCCTGGTAGACGTGATCGGGGGCACCATGGGTTCCATCCTCATCGGCCTCTTTCTTTACTGGCGCGGCGCGCGGTCGAAGACCGATGAGGCGTAGCCAGCGCTACGCAACGCAGACAACGGGAATGACAGGCCGTCTGCCGATGCGAGCCGGGCCGATCCGCCTTATCTTCGATCGCAAATTTGCATGTGGAAAAGCCTACTCGCGCCGGAAGCGGTTGGCCTGCTCGAACTCGCTGCGCAGCGCCGGCGTGCGCAGGTTCTCGCGCAGATGCGCCAGACGCTGTTCGAGCGCGTAGATCGCCCGCTCGATCGCTTCGGTGTTGGTGTGCGCGATATCCCGCCACATCGAGTACGGGCTCGAGCCGAGACGCGTCATCTCGCGCAATGCGCGGCCGCCCACGTCTCTGAGCTCCGGCGCATTGCCCACCTCTTCTTCGAGCAGCGCGCTGAGCGCCGTGGAGACGAACTGCGGCAGATGGCTGACCCAGGCCACGAGCTCGTCGTGACGCGCCGCGTCCAGATCGATCACACGTGCACCCATCTTCACCACCCACTCCCGCCACGACTGAACGAGCGCGATGGCCGCGGGCGAGCGCCGCGCAGCCGGATCGTCGGTAAACAGCCACACCGCCCCGCGAAAAAGATCGGCATCTCCCAGCGAAGCGCCGCCGCGCTCCTTGCCGGCCATGGGATGGCCGGGCAGAAACGCCGGACGCGTGGGCGAGTTGAACAGCCGCACGGCAGACTCGGCGATGATGCGCTTGGTGCTGCCCACATCGGTCACCAGATGATCCGGCGTGAGCCCGTTCGAAAGCTGCGCCATGTAGTCCAGCGTGGCGTAGATGGGCATGGCTAGCAGCACCACCTGGCTCGTGCGCGCGGCTTCGATGGGATCGTCGGCAATCGCCGAGAGCGCTCCCATCTCGAGCGCTAGACTGGCCTGGTCGCGGCTACGGTTCCAACCAGCGATCTGGCCCTGAAAACCAGCCGCGCGCAACGCCAGGCCCGCCGATGTGCCCAGCAGGCCCGTTCCCAGGATGGCGATGCGCTCGATCATGGCGTCTTTCAACGGTGTTCGCGGAGTTAGGTCCTTAGGTCGCTGACCGGATGATTTCGTGCCTTGGCATCGTGGTTTCCCAGGTCCGAAAATCCGGACCTGGGGCACCCAGCATAGTGCAAATTCGAGCGGTCAGAGTCCTAGCTCCGCTAACCCCGCTTACACCGCTAACTCCGCTCTCTTCGCTCCATCTTACAGCGTCCTCCCCACGGCCTGGGCAATGGTGCGCAGCTCTCCCGTCAGCCGGGCGAAGTCTTCCAGGTACATTGTCTGCGCGGCGTCGGAAACAGCCTTGTCGGCGTTGGGATGGATCTCGATCAGCAGCGCGTCTGCGCCGGCAGCCACCGCAGCCTTGGCCATGGGAGCCACCATGTCGCGCCGGCCCGTGCCATGCGAAGGGTCGGCAACCACCGGCAGATGCGAGAGCTTCTTGAGAACCGGAATCGCCGAGATGTCCATGGTGTTGCGCGTGGCTGTTTCATAGGTGCGTATGCCGCGCTCGCACAGGATCACGTCGTAGTTGCCGCCGGAGAGAATGTACTCGCTCGAGAGCAGCAGCTCCTCGATCGTCGCCGCGATGCCGCGCTTGAGCAGCACCGGCTTGCGCACCTGGCCCAACTCGCGCAGCAGGTTGAAGTTCTGCATGTTGCGCGCGCCCACCTGGAAGCAGTCCACATACGGCAGCATCGGCTCGATCTGCGCGATCTCCATCACCTCGCTCACCGTGGCCAATCCGTTTGCGTCCGCTGCCTCGCGCATCAGCTCCAGGCCGGGAATGCCCAGCCCCTGGAACGAGTACGGCGAGCTGCGCGGCTTGAATGCCCCGCCGCGCAGAAAGCGGCCGCCGGCGGCTTTTACCGCGAGGGCGATGGCGAAGATCTGCTCGCGATTCTCGATGGAACAAGGGCCGCCGATCATGGCCACTTTCCCGCCGCCAATCGCCGCGCCATTTGGAAATGCGACCACCGTGCCGTCGGGCCGGAAGGCCCGGCCGGCCAGCTTATACGGCGAGCTGATGCGGTGCACGTGAAGCACGCCGGGCAGCACCTCGAACTTGCTCAGGTCGAGTCCGGCGGTGGGGCCCACGGCGGCCAGGATGGTCTGCATCGCGCCGGTGGTGCGGTGCACGTTGACTCCGGACTCGAGCATCACGTCGATGACGGCGTCGATCTGCTCCTCCGTTGCATTCTCCTGCATTGCGACAATCATGGCTCATTCCCTGTCTCGGGCGACCCACAGGGGTCCCCAGCGACGGATTCCTGTCGCTGGGGTGACTGTGCGCCCGCGGCATGGCCCGTCTGACGGGCGTTTCTCTCCGATGCCAGCTCGTTCTTCTGCAGGGACCGCATGACGTCAATGATGCGCTCGTAGATGTGCGTGAGCTCGATGTCCGGAAGCGGACCTTTATTGGCCGCACGCACGTTGGCGTAGATGATCTTTTCGCGGTTCGGCTCGTATACCGGGAGCGAAGTGGCGGCCTTCAGGTGGCCGATCGTCTGCGCGGCGCGGGCCCTCTCGCTGAGCAGTTCAACGAGCTGGCGGTCCAGTTCATCGATGCGAAGTCGCAGTTCTTCGATGGTCATTGCATCCTCGTGTCCGGTCCCGCGCGTGGCATGGCAGCCAGGCGCGCGATGAACGAATTAGAGCATTTTCGGAATACACATAGACTTTTTGAGATGTGTGAAAGGTGGCTTTTTCTTGAGAAAAAGCCACTTGAGTGTGTACTTTCGGTCTACAGCAATTCCGAAAATACTATAGCTCTTGGCTTTTGCTTCCAGCCTTGCGCTTCCTGCCACTCATGCGAGCCACTGCGGTCAAAATCCTCCACCGGGCAAGCTAAGAGCTGGAAGCTAGAGGCTGGAAGCTGCATGGGGCTTTTACCGGGCCAGCGCTGTTTCGGGCAGGCGCAGGCCCTTGATAAATCGGGCCACCGCGCCGGGCGCTTCGTCCGGTGTCGAGCGTTCGATCAGCTCGACAATCGCGCTGCCGACAACCGCGGCATCCGCAAACTCCGCCACCTGCGCGACGTGATCCGCGTTGCTGATGCCGAACCCCACGGCCACCGGCAGCGTGGTCCATCGCCGGATGCGCGCCACCAGCGCGGCGGCGTCGGCCGCCAGGCTCTGCTGCTTGCCGGTGATGCCGGTGCGGGAGATGGCATAAACGAAACCTTTTGAGTGTGAAGCAATCGCCTCAAGCCGTTCGTCAGGGCTGGTAGGCGCGGCCAGAAAGATCGGCGCGAGATGGACGCAGTCGAGCGCGGCCAGGTATTCGGCGGCCTCTTCCACGATCATGTCCGTGGCCAGCACGCCGTCCACGCCGGCGGCTGCGGCGTCGTCTGCAAACCTGCTCAGTCCATAGCGCAGAATCGGGTTCAGATAACTGAAGATGACCAGCCCAGCCTCGGGCCGCGCCGCGCGAATCTCCCCCGCCAGGCCAAGCACATTCTTGAGGCTCACACCGTGCTTCAGCGCCCGTTCGCTGGCCCGCTGAATAATCGGCCCGTCGGCCAGCGGATCGCTGAACGGCACGCCCAGCTCGATCACGTCCGCGCCCGCGTCAATGGCCGCGACTGCGATCGAGCGGGTGGCATCGAGCGAAGGGTCACCGGCCGTGATGTAAACCACCAGGCCCGGCTTGTGCTGGAAACGGATCGGCATGGAAATGACGTCAGATCCTCTTCAGATTCAGCTCGCGGGCCAGGATGCCCATATCCTTGTCGCCGCGTCCGGAGAGGTTCACCACCAGTATGTCACGCGGGGGCAGCGCAGGAGCAATGCGGATAGCCTCGGCCACCGCGTGCGCGCTTTCAAGCGCCGGCAGAATCCCCTCCGTCCGCGCCAGCTTCACCACGGCGTCGAGCGCCGCTGCATCGTCCTGCGCAACGTACTCGGCGCGCCCGGAGTCGTGCAGCGCCGCATGTTCCGGGCCGATGGAAGCATAGTCCAGCCCCGCGGAAACCGAGTGCGTGCTGGCGATCTGCCCATTCTCATCCTGCAACACGTAAGAGAACGTGCCCTGCAGCACGCCGGGAACGCCGCCGCGGAACCGCGCCGCATGCTGGCCCAGCTCCGTGCCGTTGCCGCCGGCTTCCACGCCGATGAGCCGCACCTGCCGGTCGTGGAGGAACTCGTAGAACGCGCCGATGGCGTTCGAGCCGCCGCCCACGCAGGCGATCACCGCGCTTGGCAACCGGCCCTCTTTTTCGAGAATCTGCTCTTTCATCTCGCGGCTGATCACGCGGTGAAAGTCGCGCACCATGGTCGGGTAAGGATGCGCCCCCAGCGCGCTGCCCAGCAGGTAGTAAGTGGTGCGCACGTTGGTGACCCAGTCGCGCATGGCCTCGCTGATGGCGTCCTTCAGTGTCCGCGAGCCCGACGATACGCTGCGCACCTCCGCGCCCAGCAGCCGCATGCGCATCACGTTCAGCTCCTGCCGCGCCATGTCCACTTCGCCCATGTAGACCACGCATGCAAGGTCCAGCAGCGCGCACACCGTCGCTGTGGCTACGCCGTGCTGCCCCGCGCCGGTCTCGGCAATAATGCGCTTCTTGCCCATGCGCTTGGCCAGCAGCCCCTGTCCAAGAGCGTTGTTGATCTTGTGCGCACCGGTGTGCAGCAGGTCTTCGCGCTTGAGATAGATCTTCGCTCCGCCCAGCGACTCGGTCAGCCGCTTTGCAAAATAAAGCGGCGTGGGCCGGCCGGCGTAGTCGGTCAGCAGCGCATTCAGCTCGGCCTGAAAAGCTGCATCGGCCTTGGCAATCTCGTACTCGCGCTCCAACTCGACGAGCGCCGCCATCAGCGTCTCCGGCACGTAGCGGCCGCCATAGATGCCGAAGCGTCCCGGCCGCGATTCAGACGGAATTGCCGGAAGAATCACCGATGCCATAAAGGACTCCTGCCCCGCCCCGCGCCAGGGGGCAACTTTTTAGTGTACTAGGAATGCCGCTGCGGCCGAACTACTTGCCGCTCGCGGCGCGTGCGTTGGCAACAAAAGCTCGGACTTTGCCAGGATCCTTGCGCCCCGGCGCAGCTTCCACGCCGCTCACCACGTCCACGCCCCACGGACGCAGCGTGGCAATCGCTTCCGCCACGTTCCCCGGTGTCAGTCCGCCTGCCGCAACGAGCTTGCGCTCTTTCCCATTTTGGAAGAGAGTTTTGCTGGCGGCAGCCCAGTCAAATGTCTTCCCCGTCCCGCCCACGGCCGTCGCCGTCCGCGAATCGACAAGAACCGCGTCCACGTTGTCATCCAACCCCGAATCCGCAGCCGCACCCCCGGCTTCAAAGTGCACCACGCGCAGCACGCGCAGCTTTTGCCCGAATCGCTCTTTCAACTTTGCCGGCAAATCCGGCGCAGCGCTGAAGTGGAGCTGGACACCCGTAAGACCGACGGTCTCCACCGTCGCCGCAATCTCGTCAAAGGATGCATCCACAAAGACGCCGATCTTTTCAAGCGCCGCCGGAAGATGCGGCACAATGGCCGCTGCCTGCCCGGCCGTGACGCGGCGCGGGCTGGGCGCAAAGACAAATCCAGCAGCATCGGCACCCGCATCGACGGCGAGCTGCGCGTCTTGGAGCGAAGTGTTGGCACAGATTTTGACCCAGAGGCTCATGACGCGACCGTGGCCTGTAACAAAAGCGCTTCCAGCGCCGCTCCGGGGTCAGGCTGGCGCATCAGGCTCTCGCCAATGAGAAACGCATCAAAGCCGGCCTGGCGCAGGCGGCCGATATCCTGCGCGGTAAAGATGCCGCTCTCCGTCACCCGCACCACGCCGGGCGGAATCTGCTCGATCAGCGCGAGCGAGGTATCAAGAGTCACTTGGAAGGTCATCAGGTCGCGGTTGTTTACGCCAATAGCGCTCGCACCGGTTTCGCCCAGCGTATCCAGCACGCGGTGCAGCTCGTCGAGCGTGTGCACCTCCACCAGCACGTCGAGCGAGAAGCCGTTGGCCACCTCGGCCAGGTGCCGCATTTCATCGTTGGCCAGCGCCGCGGCGATCAGCAGGATGGCGTCAGCCCGGTACGCCCGCGCTTCCACGATCTGGTACTCGTCGATCATGAAGTCCTTGCGCAGGCAGGGCAGCGGAACGGCGGCTGAAGCCAGCTCCAGGTTGCGCAGGCTGCCCTGAAAGTATGGCTCGTCGGTGAGCACCGAAAGCGCCGCCGCGCCGCCGGTGCGATAGCGCCGTGCCAGCCACGCCGGATCGAAGTCCGCCCGAATCAGCCCCTTGGAGGGTGACGCCTTCTTGATCTCCGCAATCACCGCCGGTCCGGCCCCAGCCTGCCGCCGCAGCGCCGCGGCCCATCCGCGCGGATGGTTCCCGAGGCACCGCCGCTCCAGCTCGGCCAGCGGCACGCGCGCCTTGGCAGCGGCCACGATGTTCCGTGTGGAGGCCAGGATGGTAGCCAGAAAGGTGTTGGGCCAGGTGGTCATTTCCTAAGCCGAGTATACGGGTATTTTGCCCAGCCTGGAGGAACTTGCACGAACGCGGTTTTGCAAGGGTACGGCTTCAGCTAAAGCCGTGCCCTTGCAAGGCGCTTGCCTTGCTCTGAAGAGTCTTTAGACAGGTTCTAACGCGCGGAAGCTGCAGCCTTTGTCCCCGGTGCTGCCAGCTCCCGCGCTGCCTGCCGCCCCAGCCGGACACAGTCCGGGATGCCGATGCCGTCGTAGGCATTGCCGGCCAGGCGCAATCCGGGAAGCGCAGCCACGCGCGCGGAGATGCGCGCCATGCGCTCCTTGTGTCCCACCGCATACTGCGCCATGGCCCGCCGCCAGCGCGAAACCTGCGCATGGCCGGGCTCGACGCCGGCTGGAAGGACCCTTGCGCCCAGAATCTCGCTCAGCTCCCGCCGCACCCGCGCGATCAGCGCATCGTCCGGCTCGGCGAGCAGCGCCTCGTTGCGCATGCCGCCCAGGAATGCGCGCAGCACGGCTTTGCCCGGAGGCGTGCGCCCCAGAAACTTGCGATGAACAAAAGTGCAGGCCAGCATGGCGCGCCCTTCGCTGGCCGGAACCAGGAAACCGAACCCCTCCGGCAGCGCACCGATGCGGGACTCGTCATAAACAAGATTAACGGTGATCGAAGACGAGTAAGGAATGGCGGCCAGATCGGCGGCCAGATCGGGATCGGCCTCGCCGAGCAGCACGCCCGCGGCCCAGGCCTGCGCGGCAACAACGATCCCGTCAAAGCCATGTGCCTTGCCGCCGGACTCGACCTGCCAGCCCTCGTCCGCTTTGCGCAGGGCGCTGACCGGCGCGTTCAGCCGGATCGATGCCGGGTCGAGCCACGCCGCGATCGCGTCCACCATCTGCTGCATCCCGCCGCGCAGCGAGGTGAAGATCGCAGCCGGCGCCCTTTTTCCCGCATGCGGGTTTTTCGTGAATTGACTTGCAGCTCTCGCGCTTGCCCGCATCTGCCTGTGTGCGGCTAGCATGCCGCGGGTCAGCGAGCCGTATTTGCGCTCCATCTCCACCAGCCGCGGCAGCACCGCCTGCGCGCTCAGCTCCGCCGCATCGCCGCCATAGATGCCGCTCAGCAGCGGATCGGCCAGCCGGTCAACGGCCTCGGCTCCATAGTGTCTCTCCACCAGCGCAGCAACCGGCTCATCGCCCTGCGCCGGCCGCAGCGGATGCAGCAGCTCCAGTCCCATGCGGATCTTCGTCCGCAGGCTGAACAGCCGCGTAAGCGCCGTCGGCACCAGCCGCGTAGGCACCAGGAACATTAGGCCGTCGGGCAGCGGCACCAGGCGGTTGCACACCACAATGCAGGTCTTGCGTTGTGCGTCGTTTGAAGGGATCAGCTCGCCGCCCAGGCCCAGCTCGCGGCAGAGTTCGGCTGCCGCCGGCTTTTCAGTGAGGAACGAGTCAGGCCCACGCTCGAGCACAGCGCCGTTCACAATCTCAGACGCGATAGAGCCGCCCAGCCGCGGACCCGCCTCGAAGAGCGTGTACTCCACCGGCTCGCCAGCGGATCTGGCCTTCTCAAGCTCGTAGGCCGCTGCCAGTCCGGCAATTCCGCCGCCGATGATCCCGATCCGCATTCCTGGCACTCTCTTCTCTTTTATTCTCAGGTCTGTTCCCAGGTCCGCGCGCTCAAAACGAGAAATTTCTAGCCACGCGGGAAGAATCTTTCCCTGCAGAGTAAGAATCAAGTCAGCAGGCACGCGCGCATGTGACTCCTGTCACAGGTGAGGACTGCAATCGCCCGCTACATTCAAGAGCAGTGACAGCTCTGCCTGGGGAGGGCCGCGGCTCGTACCGCATCGTCTCCTTGCTCGATTTCAGGAGCGCTTGCTTCTCCTTTCACGGGCAGCGTCCGCGCCAGGAGGCACTGCATGAGCGCCGAACTGATCCACCGGCTGCACTTCGCGTTCACCGTCACCTTTCATTATCTGTTTCCACAGCTCACCATGGGGCTGGGCCTGCTGATCGTCGCGCTTAAAACCGTGGCCCTGCGCAGCGGCGACGAGCAATGGGACCGCGCCGCCCGCTTCTGGGGCAGGATCTTCGCCATCAACTTCGTCTTCGGCGTGGTCACCGGCATCCCCATGGAGTTCGAGTTCGGCACCAACTGGGCGCGCTTCTCGCAGCTTTCCGGCGGCGTGATCGGCCAACCGCTGGCCATGGAAGGCGTCTTCAGCTTCTTTCTCGAGTCGGCATTTCTCGGCCTGTATCTCTACGGCGAAAACCGGCTTTCGAAGCGGATGCACTGGTTTTCCGCGGTCATGGTCTGGCTGGGCTCGTGGATCTCGGGCTTCTTCATCATCGTGACCGACGCCTGGATGCAGCATCCGGTGGCCTATGACCGTCTTCCCGGCGGGCAGTTCCAGGTGCTCAGCTTCTGGCAACTGCTGCTCAACCCCTGGGCGCTGCTCCAGTACATGCACAACATGACCGGAGCGGTGATTACCGGCTCGTTCGTGATGGCTGCCGTGGGCGCGTTTTACCTGCTCGAAGGCCGCTCCAAAGAGTACGGACAGATCTTCCTCAAGGTGGGCGTCATCGCCGGCGTAATCGCATCGATCGCTATCATCTTTCCCACCGGCGACCTGCACGGTAAATACGTGGCGCGTCACCAGCCCGCGGCCATCGCCGCCATGGAAGGCCTGTTCAAGACCGAGACCGGCGCGGGCATCGTGCTGGTGGGCCAGCCCAACGAGGAAACCGGCCAGATCGACAACCCGATCGTAGTCAACGATGTGCTGAGCTTTCTCATCTACGGCACCACCAAGGCTGAAGTGAAGGGCCTCGATCAATTTCCGCGCGACCAGTGGCCCACGGCGCTGCCGCTGCTCTACTACGCCTACCACATCATGGCCGGCCTCGGGACCTGGTTCGCGCTGCTGATGATCGTCGCCGCATTTCTGCTCTGGCGCGGCAAGCTCTACACCGCCGGATGGGCGCTCTGGGCGCTGCTGCTGAGCTTTCCGCTGCCCTACATCGCCAACACCGCCGGCTGGATGACCGCCGAGCTGGGCCGGCAGCCGTGGCTGATCTACGGGCTGATGCGCACCAGCGAGGGCTATTCGAGCACCGTCTCGGCGAGCAACGGACTGTTTACGCTGCTCGGCTTCATGGGGCTTTACACGCTGCTGGGCCTGCTGTTCACGGTGCTCGTCTATCGCGAGATCAGCATCGGCCCCGAGCCGAAGCCCGCCGCCGCAGCGGTGCATGCGGACTGACGCCGAAACGGCCTCACGAAGAAGGAGCATAGAGATGGGATTGATCTGGTTCTGGCTGGTTGCGGTCATGATCGTGGGCTACGTCGTTCTCGACGGCTTCGACCTCGGCGTGGGCGTACTGCATCTGTTTCTGGCGCGCACTGAGCAGGAGCGCCGGATGGCGCTGGCCAGCATCGGCCCGGTGTGGGACGGCAACGAGGTGTGGCTGCTGGCCGGCGGCGGCACGCTCTACTTCGCCTTCCCGCTGCTCTACGCCTCGGCCTTCAGCGGCTTCTATCTGCCGCTGATGATCGTGCTCTGGCTGCTGGTGCTGCGCGGCGTAAGCCTGGAGCTGCGCAATCACCTGGCGATGGGCGTATGGCAGACGCTGCTCGACGGCGTCTTCGGCCTGGCCAGCGCGCTGCTCGCCATCTTTTATGGCGCAGCGCTCGCCAACGTGCTGCGCGGCGTCCCGCTGAACGCAGACGGCTACTTCTTCCTGCCTTTGTGGACCAACTGGAAACCGGGACCGGCGCCCGGCATCCTCGACTGGTACACGGTCATCGGCGGGCTGGTCGCCCTCGTCGCACTCACTCTGCACGGCGCGCTCTGGCTGAGCCTCAAGACCCAGGGCGAGCTGGAGCAGCGTGCCCGGCGCATGGTCGGGCCGCTATGGACAGGTCTGCTGGCGCTCACCATCGCCAGCCTCATCGCCACCATCGCCGTGCGTCCCGCGAGCCTGGACAACTACTTCCATTACCCGGTCACCTTCATCGTGCCGGTGGGCGTGGTCGCGTCGCTGGCCGCCATCTGGATATGGAACCGCAAGGAAGAATCGCTCAAAGCTTTCCTCGCCTCGTGCGTCTACCTGTTCTTCATGCTGGCCGGTGCGTGCTGGGGCGTGTACCCGGTGCTGTTGCCTGCCACCACCGGCCCGGCCAACGACATCACTCTCGCCCGCGCTCTCTCCGGCCCGCACACTCTGGCCGTAGGCCTGGCGTGGTGGCTGTTCGGCATGGCGCTGGCGGCCACTTACGTGATCTTCGTCTACAGCCGCTTCAAGGGCAAAGTGGACCTAGAGACCAGCGCGCATTGAAGCTGGCCCGGCTACTGCCTGAGGTGGCGGCTTCAACTCCCGCCTCAGGCTGCTGATCAAGTTCCTATTCTTGAAGGGTATGGACTTTAGCCTGTACATTAAGCAACTGCAAAATGAGCGGGCTTCGGCCCCAGAGGTAAAAAATACCCAGGCTGTCCCACGACCGCATCCTGATTGACTGGACAAACCCCCGGATTCGGAACACAATGAAGCACCCGGAAACCGATTTGCCCGCATCCGGCGTCTTTTACAGGTGGTAGAAGCTCCCGTGTGACGATCATGGCCATCTTTTTCTCCCGGTACGCTTCCGCAACGCGGTTGGCGTGAGGAGCATCACAAGCTGACGTGCAGACGATCACCGCAAGCGTATCCTGATTCTGCCAGAGTAGGAACGCACCAAAGGAGGTTCGCCATGGCAGTCGCACTCAAGCCGGGCTGGAGCAAACCCTCCACCATCCTTTTTGCCACCGAGATCCCGTCCAACCAGAAGGCTTTTGCCTTTGCACTTGCGCAGGCCAGGGAGTTTGGCGCCGATCTGATCCTCTTTCATGCCTATGACACTCTGGTCGTCACCGCCTCTGACACTTCGGGCATTCGCTACTACGACTACGCCGCGGCGGCGCGGACGGAGAAACACCAACTGGAGCCGCTGGCCGAGCGTGCCCACGCGGTGGGTGTCCGGTGCGAGGTTGTGGTGCGGCCGGGACTGCCGGCCGACCAGATTCTGAGCTTCGCCCGCGAGCGCGAGATTGACCGCATCGTAATGGGCACGCATTCACCCGGTCCCATCGGCAAACTGCTGGTGGGTTCGGTGGCTGAGGCCGTGCTGCGCAACGCCAACGCGCCGGTCTTCATCGTTGGCCCCGAGGTGGTGGAAGGCAACTATCGCAGCTTTGCCACGCGCACGGTTCTCTGCGCTGCCAGCTTGCTCGAGGCTGGCAGCGTGGTGGCGGACTTTGCCGCCGAAGTGGCCGCTCAGCATCATGCGCGGCTCATCCTGCAGCACGTGATCCGGCCGCAGGACCGCGCAGAGTTTCTTGCCGGCCGCTCGCTCGACGACGTGGAGGCCCAGATGCTCGCGCTGGTTCCGGAAAAACTGCAGGGCAGGATTGCCGTGCAGACCATCGTGGTGCCGGGCGACCCCACCGAGGAGCTGCTCTACCAAGCTCGCGCGCAGCAGGCCGACCTGGTTGTGCTGGGCGCGCATGGCGCATCGGCTTTTGCTGCGGTAACGCGGCATGGGGTGGTTTACAAGGTGCTGGCGCACTCCACCTGCCCGGTCATCACGCTGTCGCCCGTAGTGCTTGCTGAAGCGGGGCAGAAGATCGAGACAGCGGGCGCTGCCGAAGCCTATATCGCCGGCGCTTTCTGAGCAGGCGGGCACGCTGAATCAAGGCGCTGCTTCCACGCGCGGAGGCAGCGCCTTTTTCCTGTGCGCACTCAAATGACTTTGAGCAGCAGCAGGATAAGAACGATGGTGAGAATGAGGCTCAGGCTACCTCCGCCGTAATATCTCCAGCCGGGCCCCGTGCAGTAACCGCCATAGCCCGATCCGAAGATCAGGATAACCAGGATGATAATGAGTAGAAGCCTGTCTCCTCCTTTTCTGCTTCCCATCGTGCCGCGCAAAGATAACTTCGAGTAACCTATCGATGTAGTCATAGTCCGGCTTATCGAAGAGTTATGTGGTCGCTGCAGGTGATCAGGTCACATCATCATCATCATGATCATGTGCCGCTGCCGCCGATCCTGGGTGTGGCCTGCATCCTGGGGGGGCGGTTTTCTGGCTTATTCAGGCAGCAAAAGCGGGCGCTGAAGCTCGCAACGGGAATCGTTGCAGTCAGCCCCCTACCTGCCCCTTGCCTGGAAGCCCGCGCCGCGATTGCGGTATACTTGCCGCACAGGGCAGTGACTCGCTGGCCGCCCCGAATCGAGGTGCGTCTTCCGCCTGGAAGCTCGTTCACTGACGTTCGACCTTCCGCCATCGCAAACCACGCGCTGGCGTGCCGTGGTTCGCGTGCTGCGAAGTCCCGTGGACGCCCTGGGTTGCACGCTTTTTCCTGCCTTCTGCGTTCTCTGCGGCTCCCTCCTGCCGCGGCTCTCTTCTGTGCCAATCTGCGATGCCTGCTGGGCGGAATTTCCCGTCCTGAGCGGCCCCGTGTGCGCGCGCTGCGGCGACACGCTCGATGGCGCGCGCGAGGCCGGCCTGTGCCGCGTCTGCCGCCTCGCGCCGCCGCCGTTCGTGCGCGCGGTGGCGTATGGCGCCTATCGCGGACGCATGAAAGACGCCATCCACGCGCTCAAATACGATCGCCTGCGTCCAGCCGCACGCCGGCTGGGTCACATGCTGGCCCAGGCGATTGCTCCGCTCGCCGCCGATGTGCCGGACGGGCTGCTGGTGGTTCCGGTGCCGCTGCATCGCCTGAAACACGCGCAGCGCGGATTCAACCAGGCCCGTGTGCTGGCCCGCGCGGCGCTGGAAGCTCTGGCAAAGAGCCATCCGCAGTGGCGTCTTACGCTTGCGCCCGGCGCGCTGATGCGTCTGCGCGCCACCGGGAGCCAGGCCGGCCTTGCGCCGCGCCAGCGGCGGCTCAATGTGCGCGGCGCATTTTCAGTGAGCCATCCGGCGGCCGTCGCGGGCAAAGACATTCTGTTGGTAGACGACATTCTGACCACGGGAGCCACGGCGCGCGCCGCGGCGCTGGCCCTGAATAAAGCCGGAGCCAACGCCGTCTACGTAGCCACGCTGGCCCGCGCCCGGCGCGAGGGATTTTTCCGTCTCAGTCCCTCCGCCGATCTTCACCCGGAGCTTTTTACGTCTGCGGAGCCGATTCCATCGCAGGAACAACGGTCTTTTTACATCGATCATTGATGACGAGGGGAGAACAGATGTCGCTGGGAAAAGCCATGATCCACGCCCGTAAGCAGAAAGCCATCACCAAGGCCGCGGCGCTGGCCGGCCACTCGATCGGATTGCACGGCCTGCAGCCGGACCACATGCTGCAGATGCCGGTGCTGGTGCTCAACGCCTCTTATGAGCCCATCAATATCTGTGGCGCGCGGCGGGCGCTGGTGCTGGTGCTCAAGGGCATTGCGCGCACTGAGGAGGAGCACGGCCTCACGCTGCACGCCCAGCGCAGCCGCATCGCCATGCCGTCCGTGATCCGTTTGCTCGAGTACCGGCGCATTCCTCACCAGACGCGCGCCCTCTCGCGCAAGAACATCCTGCTGCGCGACCGCAACACCTGCCAGTACTGCGGCCAGACTCTGCCACCCGGCGAGCTCACCCTCGACCACGTCATTCCGCGCTCGCGCGGCGGCAGCTCCACCTGGGAGAACCTGGTCGCCTGCTGCCACAGTTGCAACCGCCGCAAGGGCAACCGCTTGCTCCACGAGATCGACGACATGGTGCTGCTGCGCGAGCCGCGGCCCTTTTCGCTCCACACTAGCCGGCAGATCATGCGCATGCTCGGCCGCAGCGACGACCGGTGGAGGAAGTACCTGTTTTATTAGAATCTGTCCAAAAACTTGATGTCTTGAAAGGGCACGGCTGAAGTTGTTCAGTCTCATGACATAACACATTGTTCCGGTACATCCTTTACACTCCTGCAGGTTTGTGTTGGAGGCATGGATGGGGTGGCGCAGGATGGAAGTCCAGGAGCAGCGGGTTCGATTTGTAGTCGCAGCCAGCCGTGGAGGGCAGAGTTTCAGGCGGTTATGTGCCGAGTTCGGCATCTCGCGCCCGAGCGGTTATCTTTGGCTGAGCCGCTATCGGGCATGTGGGGTGGCGGGGATCGTGGAACAGAGCCGGCGTCCGCACCACAGCCCTTTGCAGACCGCGGCCGAGGTCGAGGAGCGGATCGAGCATCTGCGCCGCCAGTGGCCTGACTGGGGCGGCGATGTTGATCGGACTGTTTGGTGGCATCGAGATACAAGGTTGTCGAGATTCGGCGGCGGCAACGCCGGCGCAAACAGTGGTGCCGTCTGTTCCAAATCCCGTGCCACAACAGAACAGCGCGGCGGCGGAGAATCCAAGTCAGCATAGCCGAAGCCATGCAAAGGCGAACGCGGGCGCTCACCATGATCAGTAGGAAGAGTTCGTATCGATCAAAAGATAGCGGAACCTCATGAGCGATAGACAGGCCCGCTATCGCTCATAACATGGAAACTGACCAAAATCGGATTGGCCTAATTTCACTGGGACCGCTCGGGGATATCCGTCGCCGAAGAGCAGTTTCTCCCTGGGGGTGTTGCCATCGGCACAGGCAAGCATCTGGGCGAAGACGAACACAATCAACTCTTCGTGGAAGGCATGAGCGGGGAGGCCGTGACCGCTCGGCAATAAAGGGCGAAGTCTCCTCAACCGAGCCAGCGTGCAGTCGTCTATCCTGTGCCAGCTCGGGCTGGCATCTGCTGAAAAACGCTGCGCTACGCCAGCAGAACGAGGCATGGCCGAAAAGATGGTTATTCTCTACCGCCCGTCTTCACGGCCTCTCTCTGATGACATGGTGTTCGCCCAGCAGCGGATGGCGACTTCTGGCAGAGCGCGTCTTGCCGACATTGGACGAATCTGGGACCCATACGGATGCGTTATTGTGGCGGCTCGATCGTGATACTGCCGTAAGAATAGGTAATGGTCGCGCTGTTCTTGCCGCTGGTCGTGACGACCTGCACGGGTAAGTCGTTCGCGCCGAGCCAGACGGTCGCCGGCGTTCCACCAACTCCGGTGCCAACGTAGGAATAGGCGTGCAACGATTCTCCCCCGACTGACTGCATACCCAAATCCTTTACTGAATTGGGGTCGACGCTCAAGAGCGGCGAACGGCGGTATTGCTCGACCATTGAGGTCATCGGGGCGGCCGCCATTGACGGTACCGGCTGCCAACTCCCATTTCGGTTGATCCAGATGCTGGAACCGATCAGTACTTCCGTCACGCCGCCCGGTAAGACGACCCGCGCCCGGTCGGCGCCAACAAACTCGACCGTAATGATGCGCCCGTTAGTAAAGTGCATCTCGGCATGGAAGGATGGCTGCGCGCTGAACTTGGCTGCCGCCTTCTGCAGATCGCTGTAAGGATCGGCGAATATACTGACCGGCCGAACTGCTGCCACAAATGCGAGAGCTATCATCAGTGCGCGTCTCATGTTCAACTCCCCCTATGTTCTCTTCTAGTAAGTGATTCGGCTCAACTGCCAAAATCCGGACCACGCGAGGCAAGGAATTGCTGTTGCGGTCCACTTCGGCTCCCCAATAGGAGAACTGGTAGTTCTTATTCGGCGAGACATGCACGACCTGCTCCCAAGCCGGCCATGAGGCGGATGTGGCCCCGTTGGCGATCAGCATCATTCCGGCTCCTGTCGTGTGGTCGCCGCAGTTGCACCAGTCGCCATAAGCACCGGGCACGGACGAAGGACTGGTCCCGATATCGTATGTGCCTGGGTTGGATACATTTCCAAAGCTGTATTGGGTGGTAAAGCCGGCGTTGCCTTTCTCAAAGTCGCCGTTGACCACCAGATTCTTAGCATTGGCCGTCTGCGACATCAGGGCTGTCGTGAAGACCCAAAGCATGCCACTAACGAACAAGACCTTCCGTCCCGGATGGAACTTCATAATCTCCTCTTCCTTTGATCTCTGGCGGCACCTCGCAGTGATCCGCCCCGCTCTCACCTCGCTCATTCTCCGAATCGAAAGATAACGCCGCCCGAAATTCGGAGATGGTTTTGCCGATTATTTCCATCGTTTGGCAACTGGGTTTGAAAGTAGTCTGCCTGAACGAGACGAAGAGCAAACCGGTGCGAAAGATGCAGATTGAGCCCCCCGCCAGGCGCGAAGGCAAAAGCATCGGGGTTGGAAATGTATACGCCGGGGCCGGGAAACATACCATCGAAGCCGTGCACGCCTCCTACGAGGAATTGCGCGAAGGGCGCGAGCTTGCTTCTGTTCACGAATGTGTAACGCGGACCGAAGAGGTACGACACAAAGCTCAGGCTCTCTCCGGCGGAGTTGATGCTATTGGCGTGTTCACCCGCGATCTCCGCCACAACACTCAGATCGCGCCCGAAGTATGCACTGGCTTCGGCCTTGCCGCCCCCCATCCAGAAGCAGCCGCAACCGCCCACCACTCCATTGGTTCGGTCGGCGTCGTAGGCCAGGGTCATTTCCAGAGGGGCAGGACTCACGGAATATGCCGAAGCAGCCTGCGCCAGCGCGGGAACGTGGGACCAAAGCAACGCAGTAAGCAACGCGAGGCGCAGAACCATGCAGACTCCTACTCCACCGTCAGCGTAAGCGTGGCTGAATGTTGAACCGCGCCGCTCGACCCGGTAACCGTCACGGTATAAGTCTCGGGTGCCTGGTTGAAGAACCCTGCGCCGCCGCACGCGCCGAGCCCCATCGCAGCAGCCAGGGCAAACGCCGTGATAAAGATCGTCAGGAACAAGCGCCGCTTGCGACCGAACGCCGCTAGTGGCAGCAGGAGTGCAAGCACGATCGGCCCCGCTCGGCGAAGCGCCGGTTCAGATCCCGCCTGCGAGCTGAGCGGCGGGGCAATAATTGTGACGCTCGCAGTAGCGGGGCTGCTGCCCGGCGTCACAGCGGCCGGGTTGAAGGTGGCCGTCGCGCCGGTGGGCAGTCCGCTGACCGTGAATGTGACCGGCTCATTGTAGGAGCCATTGTCCGGTGTCACCGTCAGGGCGATGGCGGCGCTCTGCCCTGGCAACAGATTGAGCGAGACGGGGGTTGTGAAGTCCAGTTTGAAACCGGATATCTGCTCGTCGAGAACTGCTGAAGTGCTGGCAAGATAGGCGGTATTGCCGCTGTACACGGCGGTAATCTGGTCTGCACCCGCCGGCAGTGAAGTGGTGGAGTACATCGCGACATTCCCCGTCACCGGAACCGTGGCAAGCAGCGTGGTTCCATCCATGAAAGCAATGGATCCGGCGGAAGAGCCAAATGGGGATGGTGCGATGGTCGCGGTCAGAGTGACGTTGTAGCCCGCTGGACTCGGGTTGACGGAGGAGGTGAGCGTAGTGATGGTCGGCGTGTTACCCACCTGAACGCTCACGGCATCCGCAACGGAGATTGCCTCGTTGTTGGCGCTCAGAGCACCCGGCGTCACCTCATCGGCGTCAGACACAGTGATGGTCTCATTGTCGTTGACCGCCTCTATCGGGTAGCCGGAGACCTGGACGCTTACTGTGTCGACAACGGAGATTGCCTCATTGTCGCCGCTGAGGGCACCTGTGACCATCTCATCCGCGTCGGAGACCGTAATAGTTTCGTTGTCGGTGACTAGGACCGCCGACGGTGTGACCGTGAGCGAGACATTGATGGCCGTGGCTGCTGCATAGTTTGCGTCGCCCGCATAATTCACAGTTACCGTGTAGCTGCTGGGGGCGGTGGTCGCGGGCACCGGGATCGTGGCCGTCCCCCCGGAGATGGTGGCCGTTCCCGCGGGAAATCCGCTGCCACTGACGCTGTAGCTTACGCTCCCGGACGGCGTGGAAATTCCGCTGCCGGAAAACTCTCCGCTCACCGTGATCGCGATTGACCCCGACTGGCCGCTCGGCACTGTGACCGGCTGCGTTGCCGGGCCGGTGAGTGTGACGCTTGCTTTGCTCACCGTCACTGCTGACGTCGCGCTGGTGAGGGCGCTAGCCTGGAAATTGGTATCGCCCAGATACTGTGCTGCATAGGTATGACTGCCGACCGTGGGCACGTTTACGGTATAACTGGCGATCGCGCCGGAGACCGTGGAATCGGGTGTGAGCGCGATAGTACCGTCGTAAAAGGCCACGGAGCCGGTGGGGACGGAGCCGTCGACGCTCGCTGGGCTGATGGAGGCTTGGATGGCCACCATCTGCCCATATACGAGCGAGAGAGCCGAAGGCGTTACCCCCAGCGTCGTCGCAGCCTGCGTGTTTGTGAGCGAGAACGTGGCCAGGGTGCTCACGCCCGCAACCGATGCGCTGACCTGATAGGCAGACGTGCCGGCAGTCCCGTTGGCTGTCGCCGTCACGCTGGCATTGCCGTTGCTGCTTGTGGTGGCAGTCATGGAGGACAGAGTCGCGCTCGCGCCCGAAGATGGCGCAGTAAACGTGACGGTCGCGCCGGAGACCGGATTGCCGTTTGCATCCGTGACATTCACTACAAGAGGATTGGCAAACGCCTGGCCGATCGTTGCGCTCTGCCCGCCTCCGGAAACGGCGTTGATGGCGGCCGGCGTCGGCTGCGATGTGGTGCATGGGCTGGCCGGTGGCGCCACATACTCCAGCGCGGCCGGTGTGCCTGGCGGAGGATAAGTGGACGCCGACTGGATGGCGTAAATATAGCCGGAATCCGCATTCACAACCGGGAAATCGAGCGGCGTGGGAGTCGTCCCGCCGCCAAACAGGATTGTCAACGAGGGGCTGCCTGCGCACAGCGGTGTAGTGACGCCGAGAGCACCCGAGTTGTACGTGCTCGCCGACAGCGCAATCTGCGTCGATTCGGAATCGTAATTGAGCTGCATCCACAGGTCGGGGACCTGACTGGGCATGGCCACGCTGGAGCTAAGCACAGTCTCCTGCGGTGCCGCATAGTTATACGCGATCAGCTCTTGGGGCCCGGCAAAGGTGCTTTGGTCGAAGACGAAGGCATAGACCAGGTTGGCTCCGGCATTGATATCGGCCCCGCTGATTGCGTAGTACTGCGTCGCGGGAGCTATGGTGGTTAGCGCGTTCCCGGTCGTGATATCGACGGTGTTGATGATCGAACCGGGCTGCGTATTGGCAAAGAAGCTGAATCCCGGCGTGGCGGTATTCAGGATGGTCACCGGCGGCGTGCTGGCGCTATAGGCAGCGGATGAGGCATTGGGATTCTCGTTAACCAGAACCAGTGTTCCGTTGCCGTTGTCGAGCAGCGTTCCCACGTTGAATGGAATCGGCGCGGCGGTGCTCGAAGTCATGTAGCCTGCCACATGCTCGGGATTGGACGCCGACCCGGTATACGTGGGGTCGTAAACGAAGAAACCGGAGGTGCTGAACGTCCCCGGCACCGCTCCGTTGGCTGACCCGCCCAGATCGTTGATGTAAACTTGGTGGTTCGAGGGGTCGATCACGATCGGCCCGTACTCGACCGAATAATCCATCGTGAATTGCGCAGGCGTGAGCAAGGACGAAGACCACGGCGCGGGCAGAACGTAAAGCGAATCCGGGAAAGCGCCGTAGTAGTTCAGGACGTAGACGTTACCCTGCGCGATGTCGGCGTTCATTTCCACGTCGGAGTTGGCGTTCGTGCTTAACTGCACGAGTGGCCCCTGTGTGCAAGTTCCCGCCGACACGTTGAAGGTGTCGTAGGCCGCGTACAAGCCTGTCGTTCCGCTGACGCTTGCGATCATGGTGAAGTAGGCGCGGGAGTTGGCGCCGTCAAGATAGATTGCGCCGGAAGAAAGGCTGCCGCCGCTCAAGCTGGAAAACGCGGAACAGATCACGCCCGATACCAGCGCACCGTTTTGAACCAGGCTTACCGACGAATCGGCGTTGAGCACGGCATTCAAGTTGGTTCCCGAGTTGTTGGCGTTGATGGCCAGCGGCGTGGTAACGCCAGTAACAGTGCTCGCTGTAGGAGCTGTGCTCTGGTTTACCTGCAGGTCAACAACGTTGCTGTTGCTGGCTCCGTTCGATGCGTCTCCCGAAAAAGCCGCGGCGATGGCGTAGGTGCCGGCCGTATTTTCAGTAAATGTGCAGGTTGCCTGCCAGCTTGACCCATTCAACCCCAGGGAGACGCCGGAGCAATCGGGAATCGTCGTCCCGTCGGCCGTAAAGTTGACCGTCCCGATCACCGTCAGGGCGGGGAACGAAAGCGAAAGCGTGGCCGTTGCCGTGATGCTCGCCCCGGTGGTTGCCGGCGACGGGCTGATAGAGAGAGCGAGCGTCGTCGGCGAGATCGCCGTAAACACGCCCTGCACCACATTGCTGGCCACGCCGCTGCTTAGATCCTCCTGGATAGCGCTCACAATGGCAGGTGGGACGCCCGGAACCAAATTCACCGTGCATGGTGAAGTGCAGGATTGGGTGGTGGAGCTCAAACCAGGCGGAGTTCCGTCGGTCGTGTAGTAGATCGGATTGGAACTGCCGGTGATCGAAACCGTGCTGCCCTGCTGGGCGAGAAACGGCTGTCCTGTCTGGGTCCACTGCGGTTTGTTGACCAGCCAGAGATCGTTGTTCACGTGGTCCAGAAGATAGGCGGCTTGATCGGCGGAATCGACGAAAAGATTGCCGCCCGCAACCAGCGGACCCCCTCCCAGCAGAGCCGGGATCGTTGCCGAAAGCGTAACCGCCTGCGTGGTTGCGTTCCACAGCTTGATAAATCCGCCGTCGGTCGCGTCGGAGCCCGAAATCCATGCCTGGTAACTCGACGTATCCGGCTCGACGTCGTAGACGTGCGGCGAGGACGGCGTCGATCCGCTGCCGAAGACCGGAATCACGACCGAAGTGAGCGTATTATCGCTCGCCGTCACGCTGTCCATGCCGGTGACCATGGCCGCGTTCGAGTTGGTGTCATTGATGCTACCGTCGAAGTCAGTGAGGTAGAAGGCGCGATTGGCAATGTCGAGCGAGGAGGTGTAGGGCTGCCACGTATACAGCAGTGGAGAGGCGACGTAAGTGCCATTGCCAAGGACGCCGAAATTGCTGATGTCCCATGCGTACCAATCCGTGCCGTTGTACTGGCCGGAGCCGGCCGCGATCACACTCGCGGTCACGGGATCCACCGAGATGGAGTTCGTGTCGAATAGCCCCGATCCCAGTCCGCTGCCTCCGGTTGGGAAGGAATCGGTCTCGACCGTCAGCCCACTCGATCCGGGCGTAATGAGATACATCTCCTGATACGGTGGGTAGCCCTCATCGATCGCGCCCACCGCGTACACCGTGTGCGTTGCCGTGTCCACGCTCATCGAGGCAATGGGCGTATACAGGCTGGTGTAGGCGCTGAGCACCTGCGGCGCGACTCCTCCGCTCAGCGCCACGATGGTCGTTGAGTTGGGGCCTGCCACATAGACTTCGTTCAGTCCGGGGTCGATGGCCACCAGGCTCAGGCCGCCATACCCGAGGTTGGCCGCGCCCACCGAGGTGTACGAAGTGGCCTGACCGGGGTTTCCATTGATGACGTACAGATTCCCGTCGGCCGTATTGTTCACGTAGACCAGGTTGCGCGTCGGATCCAGAGCCATGGTTAGCGTCGAGGTCGAACCTCCGTTGTTCAAGCCCACCGGGATCGATGCGAAGATGCGCTCGCATCCGGGGCAGATGTCACTCGATCCGGTGTTGATCACGTTCACAGTGTTGGCGCCGGATACGTAATAGAAGTCTCCGGTGCCGGGGTTGTACACGGCCTGCTTCGAGCCGAACTGAACGCCGGAACTCTGCGGAACGGGAATGTCTACCAGGTTCAGCGCGCTCGGCCCGCTTGCCAGCACCTGGATCTTGCGGACCATGTTGTTGCCGCTGTCGGCAATGTAAAGCGAGCCGTCGGGACCGAGCGCAATCCCGTTGACGTTATTCAGATAGGTTTGCGCCGCCGGGAGCGGAACGTCCACGGCGGGCGTGTAGTTGCCGAGATCGGCAGGTCCGTTCGCATCGTCCGGATTGTTGTAGCCGTTCGTGCCCACGCCTGCGATCACGGTCAACTGCTGCGTGGTGGGATTGAATTTCTCGACCTCGGCGAACCCGTTCGACGAGGTGCCGACCGTCAGAACATAGATATTGCCTTGCGAATCCACCGCCAGGCTGTTCACCGCGCCCACGTCTGCGGCAAGGCCGAGTCCGGGTATGGTCGCCGAAGTCGCGATCGTGGTCGGCGACGTGCTCCCGCTGGCATATTCCCACAGTTCGCCTCCGTGCGTGTTCACGATTGTGTAGAGATTGCCGGACGAATCGACCGCCAGCCCTTGTGCGGTTACGTCAAACCCCATGCAGATGATGTTGGGAGCGCCGGTAATGACGTACGACGCGACCGAACACGCATCCCCCGGCGGAGTCCCTCCTTCGTATTCCTGGAGCTTATACACGTTGCCCTGGCTATCCGCAGCCATGGCCAAGGTGTTTACCAGGGGACTGCCAAAGTTGGCGCCGTTGCCGGCGGTGGCGATATGCAGAACGCCATTGCTGTCTACCACCAGGGCGGCCGGATATACAAGGGGAAAGCTTCCCGGATTGGAAACCGGGCAACTGGATCCATAGGAAATATTGCCCGACGTATCGACGCAAGCGTACGTGGAGATGTTGCCAGAGGTATCTACTTCGCGCACCACGGCGTTGCCGGCGTCCGCGATGTACACATTTCCATTCGCATCCGCCGCGACAGCGATGGGGAAACTCATGGTTGCGTACGTAGCTGCGCCGCCATCGCCGCTGTAACCGAAGTTGCAGAGCGGGACGGGGCTCGTCGGTTGATCGGACGGCGGACCAGGAAGACCGCCATTGCAATTGCCCGGCCCTACGGTTTCGTTCCCGCTGGACCCTCCAATGATGCAGGGCTGACCAGGGTTAGGCCCCGGACACGTGCCCGGGTTCCAGGTGCCATACGTATCCTGCGAACTGCCTGGAGAAGCAAGCCCGGCGATGATTTGCATTTGAGTGGATTGCGCGCGGGCCGCGGCGCCGAAGAGCAGCAGGATCGCCACACAGGCGAAGCCCCAGCGCAGCATTCCAGGTAGCAAGCCGGATAGCCACGCGTGCTTCACCGCATTCGCATCGCGAATTGTCCTTGGCCGTCTGCCCATCTCGCATCCTTCTCGTACGGTCGAGGGGTATAGGTTCTCTGAGCGCTCGCGGATTACTGGAAGCTGAATGTGACAGTAACGGAGATCGTTTGGCCGGCCTCGTAAGTTTGCGCCGGAGTTAGCGTTGTTCCCGTGAACACGTATGGGTTGGCCGCCGGAACTTGCAGGCACTGTGCCGCGTTGTATAGGCTGCCACCGCAGAAGCCCTGGGCAGTTTCAACGGCGGCAATGCTGCCGGAGGCGGCCGCAACCACAGCTCCAGTGATTTGGAACGTTGTGCTTCCCCCGGGCGCGATGAGATCGAGTGTCTGCGTACACACCCCTGCAGGCACGTTATTGCAGGTCACCGATTTTGCCCCGCCAAATGCCTGCTGAAGGTCGCTCGCGATCGGTATGGTGGTAGTTGGATAGTTGTAGACACCGGCTGAGCCGGTCTGACTGAGGATGCAGTAATCTGTGGAAGCTTCACAGGGGACAGGAAGGATCATTACAAACGGGCCTGCCACCAGGTACCCGCTGAGGAGGCTGGTCAGGTTATACCCGCCGTTCGTCCCGGACCCGGTTTCCAGATGATTTTCAAACTCGCGGCGGTTGACCACGGTTCCGTCTGGGTTCTTCACCTCGATGACCCACCAGCCGTGTACGGTGATCCCGTTTTTCGTCCCGCCGGCGGAGGCTCGCTCGGCCTGCGGTGCGGATAACGGTGCCGTTCTTAATGCCGTCGGCGCGGGCTTCGCAGCTGCTTGCGCTTGCGTCTGCGCCTGGCTAACACCGGCCGCGCCCGGCACACCGACCGCAATACCAATCACCCACGCCATAGCGCGTCCTGCGATCCACTTCCGGTTTCTTCCCTCGCTCATTTTCTTCTCCTCTCCATGGCTTGAAATTCGGGGGGTTGAGATTCGGGCCTCTGGGTGCGAACTTTAGCTCTACCGTCACGTGCTGACTGCTTGCGCATCCGTGAGAGCTTCCTGCGTGGAAATCCGGCTGACTGCCTGTGACGAGAACCGCAAAGCTTCATTCGCTGCCGCCAGTGTGCTGTTCACCAGATCGACCGGCGGGCCGGGACAGCCGGGGCAGTCGTCGGCCATCTGGCGACGGAGTTGGATCCATCTCGCGACGAACGCGGTCTGCTGTTCGAGCAAGCCAACGGTCGTCTCCAGCGCGAAAAACCTCTCGGGCAGGTTTGCCGGCATCGTGGTTCTCCTTTCCCTGAATCCGGTCCTCTATTCGGCCACCTCGATTAGCGCACGCAGTGCATGATCCAATCCGTCCAGGTTGTGGCTGTGTGCATCCAGAGCGGCACAGTAGAGGAAATCGCGTTCGAATTCAATGAGCGGAAGCCGATTTGTTTCTGAAATTTGTCTGAGCAGGCAAGACCGTGAATTGCGAAGAGTTAAGAGTCAAATGACCTGTGCCGTTCTTATCGATAGGTGCTATGCTAATTTCACTTACCGGCTAAGCTCCGGCCCATCTTCCCTATTACCTGCTCGTCAGACGCTGCGCCATGGTTACTTCGCTGTCTACCCAGGTTTATCGCTTTGGCCCATTTAGGCTGGATTTACGCTCCGGTGACCTGACCCGGAACGGGCGACGCCTCCAAATCCAGGAGAAGCCTCGGCAAATGCTCATAGCACTCGTGCAGCGTCCGGGGGATTTGATTACGCGCGTCGAACTCCGGGATCGGCTATGGCCGGCGGATACCTTCGTCGATTTCGAAGATTCCCTGAATACCGCGATGCGCCACCTCCGTGAGGTCCTCAGCGATAATCCCCAGTCGCCCCGCTATATCGAAACGGTGCGCGGTCGCGGATACCGCTTCGTCGGCCGTGTGGAGCCTATCGCCACTGCGCAAGACGTTCTTCAGCGCTTACCGGAAGCGGTCTCCGACGAAGCCTCTGCGACGGAGCCCTCCAGGCAACCGGCTTCCGCCGAGGAGCAGATTCTGGCCACGGCGCATGGCGATTCAAACCATCGGCTCCGGATTGGCTGGTTTCTCGTCGGCTGCTGCGTCGCGGCTGGTGTGGGCGGGATATGGTATTGGCTGGGCCGCGGGCATTCGGTGCTGTCCTCCGGGAGGCGCGATCCGGTGCTGATCGCCGACTTCGAAAACCAGACCGGGGATGCGAGATTCGACAAAGCCCTAGCGACGGCGTTCACGGTGAGCCTGGGGCAGTCGCGGTCTCTCAACGTATATTCCCGGCTGCAGGCGGAAACAGTGCTTCGTCTGATGCAGAGAAAAGAGGACCAGCCCATCACAGCGACGATTGGTCGCGAGATATGCCAGCGGGAGAATCTGCAAGGGCTGGTTGTGCCCGGCATTACGCGTGCCGGGCATGAGTACCGGCTGACGGCACAACTCATCGATCCGTCGACAGGTATTGTAGTGCGGTCCTATTCCGAGACAGCCTATGACGAAGATCATATTCTTACGGCGCTTGATTCCATCTCGACCGATATCCGCCGTGACCTGGGAGAATCGCGATACGATATTCATCGGAACTCCCGGTCGCTGCCTCAGGTCACCACGTCGTCGATCCAGGCTTTGGAGGACTACACCGAGGCATCGGACCTTTTCGGCAAGGGACAGATTGATGGTGCAACCCGGCTGTTTCAGGCGGCGATTGGGGCTGATCCAAGTTTTGCCATGGCCCATGCCGGGCTTGCCTACACGGACTACAGCTTTTATGTGAACCAGCCGGCTTTGGGCGAACAGGAGTTCCGGAAAGCTCTCGCGCTCGCTGCGCGGACGACCGAACGCGAGCACGCCTGGATTGAAATGCGCTACGCGGAGAGCCAGGGGCGTATCGAGGACGCACTCGATCTTTACCGGATGTTCCTTCAACGGTTCCCTGGAGACTGGGCAGCTCAATACTCCTACGCACGGCTATTGCGCATGCATGGCCACGCTCAGGAATCCATACCCATGTATCGGCAGCTGATCAAGGAACAGCCGGACGATCCAGGAACATGGGTTGAACTGGCGTCCGCTTACGCCGAACTCGACCAGTGGAATCCATCCGTTGAGGCCTACGAGGAGGCGTTTGTACTCGATCCGTCTCGGATACTGGTGTCCAACATCAACCAAGAATACGGCTTCACTCTGGTGAAGGCCGGAAACCAGACTAAGGCCGAGCAGGTCTTTTCCGCTATGCTGGCGGACCCTGGGAATTCCCCGTTCGGGGAAAGATCATTGGCCCTTCTGGACATGTACCGTGGACAGTTTCAAGCCGCTCGTAGTCGCCTGATGGTCGCGCTATCTCAGTCGCAGGATCCATTTGCGGTGGCGCGCATCCACTACATGCTTGCGGCAATCGCCGATGAGGAAGGAAATCGGCACGAAGAAATTGCCCAGTTGGACGACGCCATGGCCAAGTTCGATCAGCTCGGCCCTAAAGTTATTTATGGGGCAATCATTGCACAGGCCTACGCGCGCGCAGGCGAGTCAAGAAAGGCGCGTTGGATCCTCGACAAAATTGCTCCGATCGCCAACCAACGGATTGAAGATCAGGCTGCATACCTGGCTCTGCTGCAAGCGGCGGTCGCCGCGGCGCATGGAGACCTAAATGCTGCTTTGCAGTTCCTGAAGCCTCCGGCTGCCGACGACACCGATTCTTCGGCAACCTTTACGCGGGAAGCCTGGCGCATATCTATCAGGCGATTGGCGACCGCGATGCGGCTATCGGTTGGTACGCGCAGTATCTCAGGAACGGCATACCCGGTTGGGAACCCGAGCGATACTGGTTCGACGCGGAGTATGCTCTTGCCGAGGACTACCGGCAAGAGGGCGACAGGGCCGATGCGATCCGGTGGGTCAACGGATTGCTGAACCAGTGGAAAGATGCGGACAGCGACCTACCTCTGCTGAAGAAGGCGCGTCTCCTCCGCGATCAAATAGTTACCGCCCGTTGAGACGATTGGGAATAGGCATACTGACGCTCTTTTTCTCCTACAACTCAAAATTCAATCTACCCCCGCGCTGTTATCATTGGTCTTTATGGTCTTCCACGTCTTTGTAGCTTCGCCAAAACCGTGCTAACAGTAGTTTCGTGATGAAAGCCGCATTTATATGCGGCGTGTTAAGCATGATCTAAGTTTCATGGCCTTTCTCGATATGCAAGATAGAATCCAGCCGGGACTAGGAACACTGTCAACACGACCGAAACCGTCAATCCCCCAATTAATGCTCGCGCCAACGGCGCATATTGCTCACTTCCTTCTCCAAGTTTGAGCGCCATTGGCAACAGGCCGATAACCGTTGCAAGAGAGGTCATCAAAATTGGTCGCAGTCGTATGCGGCATGCGGACACGATTGCATCCTTCACTGCCGAACCCTCATGAATCAGATGATGGGCGAACTCAACGATGAGGATGCTGTTCGACATGGCAATTCCGGCGAGCATGACGACCCCCATCAATGACATTACGTTCAATGTCGTACCGGTGAGGAGTAACGCCAGGATCACTCCTGTAATTCCGGGAGGCAGAGCAATCAGGATAATCACGGGGTCTAGGAAAGATCGGAATTGGGCTACCAGAATGAGATAGAGAAGCAGCACAGAGAGCGAAATTCCGATGGCAAAGCTGCGAAAAGTAGCATACATCGCTTCCACGCTGCCATTCAGGGCGATGTCGATACCGTAGGGTGTAGGCGTACCGGCAATGATTTTATTTACACGGCGGGCGACAGAGCCAAGATTTTCTCCCGATGGCCGAATGTATATATCGATGCGCCGTCGAATCTGAGTATGGTCGATCTCCGTAGGCGCATTGAAGCGAGTAATATCCGCCACCATATCCAGACGCGTGGGCTGAGTAAGGTGCGCTCCATGCAAGGGGATCGCGCGAAGATCATTCAGAGTCCGCACTTGGTTATTGGTATATTGAACGCTCAGGTAATAACTATTTCCGGTCTTTGGATCGATCCAGAAGCTGGGATCAATCATCTTATTTGAGGTCAGCGCTGTGATTACATTCGAGAGAACTTCTTTCTCTGTTAGGCCCAGTTCGGCAGCGCGGGTACGATCAATATTCATTTGCAGCGACGGATAGTCGAGATCCTGCGGGATATAAACGTCGGCGACACCAGGAATTCGGCGGAATTGATCCGCCATTTTCTTTGCGATGCTGTAATCTTCATCGAGATCTGTCCCGATGACTTGGACATCAAACGGAGCCGGTGCTCCCATATTCAATACACTGTCAATAATGCTGCCTGAAGAAAAGAACGCTGCAAGCTCGGGCATCTGTGAATCGATGTAGTGTTTCATGCGATCGATGTACTGGTAACTGCCAATGGTGTGACCCGGCTTCAAGCTGACCTGAACAAATGCCGTATGCGTGCCGGAATTCGGTGAATATATCGAGGAGAACCCCGGATGAATGCCAATATTGGACACGATCATGCCGAGATCATGTTTTGTAACCACCCTGCGAATCGCCTGCTCCAGCCGCGCGGTTTCGTCTTCAGTCGCAAAGAGGCTTGTTCCTGAAGGGGCCTTGAAATCGATGACGAATTGACCCGCATCCGTTTGAGGAAAGAAGGAAAGCCCGAGCAGAGGGAATAAGGCAAGGCTGGCGATAAAGACGAGTCCGAAAACAATCAACGTTTTACCCGGATACAGGAGAACCTTTCCGACCAAAACATCGTAATGAACCAAAAGGCCATCAAACTTTCCCGCAAACCATGTATTGAACCGCTGGCCTAAGCCCTTTTTCTTACCATCGTCTTTTGTGGCACCATCATGTGGAACGGAGCCCGCGTCTTCGAGTGCGGATTCGTGGTGCTCGACCTGCTTAATGAAACGCGCGCAGAAAAGCGGTACAACGGTCAAAGCGACAAAAAACGATGCGAACAGCGAAATCACTACCGCCAACGCGAGCGCGGTAAATAGAAACTTGCTTACTCCATAAAGTAAGGTTACGGGGAAGAACACAACAACTGTTGTCAGAGTAGCTGCCAGTACAGGAAGAGCGACCTCACGGCCGCCCTTTTCGGCAGCGACTACAGCAGATTCTCCCGCTTCAAGATGGCGAAAGATGTTCTCAAGAACTACCACTGAATTGTCAATCAAACGCGACAGTGCCAAGGCGAGACCGCCTAGCACCATGCTGTTAACTGAATTACCCGTCAATTGCAACACGATGAAGGTTGCAAGAATCGAAAGCGGAATAGAGAAAAACACGGCTACGGTCGCCCGCAAACTGCCGAGAAATATCAAAATCATCAGGCAAGTCAGGAACAGCCCGATTCCGCCCTCGTGAAGAAGTGTCTCGATTGCGGTTTTCACAAAGCGGGACTGATCGAACACAACCGTGGCAACCATGGACCGGGGAACGTCGTACAGTTTCTTGATCGTTTTCCGTACTCCGTTCACGATCGAGATGGTGTTGGAGTCGCCTCCCTGCTTGAAAATCGGCATATAGACTGCCCGTCGACCGTCGACGCGGACAATATTGTACTGGCGGCCAGCAGCATCCTTGGCGACAGCCACGTCCCCAACCCGTACAGGGGATTGGCCGATCATCTTGATCGGGACCTGATCGATATCCTTGAGGCCCGTCAGCATGGCATTCGTATAAATGTCGTAATCGTAACGGCCAATCTGAGCATCGCCAGCAGGGAAAATGACATTGTCATTGTTCACAGCGCGCACGACATCCATTGGGCTGAGTTGATTCGCTTCCAACTTATATGGATCGGTATAGAGCATGATCTGGCGGAAAAGGCCACCGAATGGTGGGGGCACGGAAGCGCCAGGGATGCTGGCCAACTGGTTACGGACGAAGTTCTGGCCCGCATCCTTGAGCTGGCTCTGGCTTAAGCCCTTTCCGGTTAATGTCACCAGGCAGACGGGAAGGTCGGAAGGATCTGACTTAAGGACGATGGGAGGATACGTTCCAGGTGGCAGATCTTTCATTACCGACAAGGCAAGCGTTGAAATCAACGATGCATCTGCATCCGCGTCAGTGCCTGGACGGAAGAAGACTTTGATCAGGCTGAGTCCGGGCAGTGATCGGGACTCTATGTGATCGATGTTGCTGCCCAGGGTGAACTGACGTTCAAGATGGTAAGTGACGTCACTCTCAATCTGTTGCGGCGGCATGCCGGAATAGAATGTCGCAACAGCGATTACGGGAATGTCCATCGTAGGAAACATGTCCACCGGCATGCGGGCGACGCTGACAGTTCCTAATACGGCAATGATCAGGCAGAGAACAACGATGAAATACGGATTTCTGATAGAAAAGCCAGACATAGAGGGATGTTCCTGAAGGGTTCAATTTTGTAGAGGATCGTCGTTCTCGTAACCCGCAACCTGCGGTTTGACCTGTTCTCCGGCGGAAAGATTTGTGTGGCGTCCAACAACGACAACATCACCTTCCTGAAGACCAGAAAGAATCTGAATATCCGTTGGCGTCTGTATGCCCGTCGTTACGGGAACAATTGCAATTTTGCCGTCGCGTATGACATAAGCAGACTCCGCACTGCTCCCTAACCCCTCTACTCCGTCTAATGGGACGCTGAGAACCTCAGTGCCAGAGGTAACGTGGAGATGCACCTCGGCATACATACCGGGTATTAATGCACCTTTTGGATTCGGCACATCTACCTCGGTGTTCATGGTGCGCGTTGACATATCCAGTGTGTCAGAGTAGCGAGTGACCTTCCCTGGAAATATCTTTCCCAATGTTATGACGTTGACACTCACCGGCTGCCCATCTCTAATCTGTGCTGCGTCTGTAACTGGTACGGGGAAGATGAGGCGCAGCAAATCATTCTGCGCCAAACGAACGATCGGCATAGCCTGAGTTTGCGAGGCGGTTCCGGCCTGAATCATGGAGCCGGTGTTCGCATAGCGCTTTGTCACAACGCCAGTGAAAGGCGCCCGAATGTTGGAATAAGCGAGCATCGCTTCCGCGCGCGAATGCTCTGAGTTCGCTTCCGTGAGCGCCTGTTGCGCCGCGCTGAGAGCTGACTGCGCACTGGCAAGTTGAGCTGCGGCCTCAAGATCGCGGGATTGCGCCACATCGACCTCTTGTTTCGGTACCAATCCAGGATTTTTTGCGGCAACATCTTCAATGCGCTGATAAGAAAGATGTGCAATGGCGGCTTCAGCCTGTGTCTGTTTGACATCGCCTTGCGCGGTTAAAACATTCGCCTTTGCTGCTGCCACAGCTGCGGAAGTTTTTGCCTCTTCATCTTCCAGTTCTGGAACTTCGAGGGTAGCAAGCAGCTCACCCTGATGTACATGATCACCAATATCCACGCGAATTTCCTTGACGTATCCTGCCACCTTGGCCATTACATCGACATCCTGGTAAGGGATGAACTCTGCAGTTAGCACCAGATTGTCAGATAGATTTTTAGGTTCTGCTTTGACCACAGGAACGATGGAGGGCGACACTCTGACGGCTGTTGTGCCAGATGCAACTTGGCACGCAGTAAGCAATATTGCAATGCCGGCAGACACAAACGCTATAGCGAGTACACGAAAGAGTGCTTTCATATCACGAAGTCCCTTCAATTCAAAAGCCCTACGGCATAGTCGAGTGCGGCCCTCCGGCTCAGATAGGTATAAGTCGCGTCCGCTGCACTGATCTCTGCTGAAGTTTCATTAAGCTGTGCTTCATTCAACTCGACGATGCTGCCGAGCCCGGCGTTGTAGCGTGCCTGTGCGAGGCGCAACGCCTCTCGGCTCTGCGCGACCAAGCGCTGGGTAACGGCAAGGCTGCGAAAGGCGGCTTGCGCCTCATACCAGCTATCGCGCACCTGCTCGTTTACCTCGAGTGCGGTTTGCTGTACATCGCGTTCACGAGCGGCCGCATTCTGCGCAGCCTCCCGTCGCTGCGCCGCAAACAACCCTCCATTGAAGACAGGGATATCAAGATTGAATCCGGCTGCAGCATAATCGCCTTGCAATGTGTGATCGCGATACGGAATCTGGCCGGCTGCACCGATCACATTGAGCGAGGGGTAGCTTAAGCGTTTTTCCGCTGTCGCAAATTTTTCAGCGGCCAACTGATTCGCTCTCGCCTCATTCAGATCAGCGCGATCTTGCAATGCTTCCGTCAAGAGGCCCTGAGGAGTTGGCGGAAGTGGTTGCGGTAGAGGTTCCTGGGTGAGAGGGGCGGAGATAGGTTGATCTTCTCCCATAGCGGTCGCTAATCGAGCGCGTTGTTCTTCCACTGCAGCTTGAGCTTTTACGACAGCGAGTTCTGCCTGGCTTTCGAGCACCCCGGCAAAATTCACATCCAAAGTGGAGCGCAATTGACTTTGGGCGAGTGCGGTGACCTGTTTCAAAATGAGCTGCCGGTTTGCCTGTGCCTCCTGGGCGGCGCGCAGAACCGCTTCCGCCCCGAGAACCTGAAAGTACGCATCTCTTACGTTCAACCGGATTTGTGCGCCCGTTAGGATCGCCTGGTCATTTGCAGCCTGGGCCGAGGCTCGGGCACTGCTGACAAGTGCGCTGGTGTGGCCAAAATCGGTGACAAGCTGCACCAGTGTTCCGCCGTAAGCAAAGCGGTCGGAAATAGAGGAGGTTGTCAACGCGCCGGCTGCAGTTGCTGTCCCCGAATCTGCAACCAGCACCCCGGTAGAGTTGAAGTTGAGCGTCGGCATGAAGCCAGCGCGCTGTTCACTGGTCCGCTCACTCGCGGCTCGTGCTCGTGCGCGTGCTGCAAGAATCATAGGCTGGTGAGCGATGGCTATTGCCTCTGCTTGTGCAAGCGTCAAAACCGGCTCCGGGCCGGCCTTTGCAGGCAGAACCTGGCCCCGAGAAAACATAGAAAACAGGCAGAGGATCGAGCCAAAGCAAAGATTTCTACGATGTTTTGCAACACCCATCAGGACAGCACCTTTTCTACTGTTGTGATGTTCTTCAGGACTTCCGTCGGATGTGCTTCGACTAGGCCATCCGTGACCAACACGAGCAAGTCGGGCATGATAGCGTTGACCCTATCGATTGCATCAACGAAGGAGATAACGACGGGTAGATGCTGGCCTTCTACATCTCCGGCTCCACGCGTATGAAGCCGTCGATGAAAACCGAAGCCTGCATGGGCGCGAAATGCCGTGGCCCCTTCCACTCCGTTCTTGTGCAGGAAGCCAAGAATATCGTCGTGCAAGAAGCCTCCCGATGAGCCGGTATCCTGATTGAGGTAGATGGTGACTTTCAGCGCAGGCCCCGCCTGAAGCATTCGACTCTCCCTGTTGAATTGAAATGGCTTTGATCATCGCGCAGCGTCGGTTCCGCTTCCCGGAAGCTCCTCTAGAAGCGCTGTGCTGTTCTTCCATATTTTGGGGGCATGCCTATGAGAGCTAAGGACGAGAGTAGATGAATCACGCGTTCTCCCTGTTTGTTGAAGAGCCGTGCTCACGAATCCGTAGAGACCGCAAGCAGACGCGGAAAAGATGCCCACGGATTCTTCCGTGTCGCTCCCGTCGCATCCATCAGGAGGATTTTGGGAAGCAATCAAATGAGCATAGACACCGCCCCGCCGGTTATATCCGACGACATCGCCGTCCTGATTTCGTACTTCCTTTTGAGATGGGATAAGGAGGTCTCCACCAATCTGTGTGACAGTTTCCCACGGATCTACATCGCTCGGTTCCGGTGTCCTTGCATCCCAAGACGCGAGTGGATCCGCCAACGCACGAACGTAAACGTTCAGCGGGAACACCAAAGCCTTCCATTCGACACTGTCAAAGTGAATGGCGAGAACAGATTCTCTCTGTTTCGCATAGGGGGTCTTATCAAAGATGAGGGGGCTTGCGACGGCAATTCGACCGGTGACCCGTGCTCCTGCTGGCAACGATCTCCCTCCAGGCAGGACAACTTCTTGCGTCGTTTTTGCATCTACCTCGTCTCCAACGTGCGCATGGTTGGCATCGACGCTTCGGGTGAACATAATCGGCAGGGTTGTTTTTGGCGGCAGTGATTTCAGCACAGCCCTCGGAGGGATGGCCTGCGCCACAGCGACAGAGGCCAGAAGAAGGGAGAGCACAGTGAACTTGTGCAAGCTGTAGCCTCTCTTGCGGTTAATACCACCACTCATTGATCCGAGTGAATCATGTAATCACCTTACAAAACCTGACATTTTCCTGACATTTTCCTGACATTGGACAACTCCCCTTGCTTGGCGCGTGCTCATGCGGAATCATGTTCGAGTGGATAAGGCTTTAGCTATGACCGAACTGCACCCGCGCGTTCTGATTGTCGAAGACGATAAGAAAATGGCCGATGCGCTCGTCGCCGGGATCGGTGCGAATGGCTATGACGTCACTTCAGCGTCCACAGGCGAAGAGGGGTTTTTTCTGGTTCACAATTATCGCCCGAATCTCCTGGTGCTCGATCTCAATCTGCCCCGGCGTAGCGGCCTTGACATTCTCCAACAAATACGCGACCAAGCTCTTGATCTCCGTGTGCTAATCCTTAGTTCGCAAAATAGCGTGGAAGATCGCGTGATGGGATTGAATGCTGGCGCCGACGACTATCTCGGAAAACCATTTTCCTTCCCGGAATTACTCGCTCGCATTGCCTCGCTTCTACGCAGAGTTCACATCACAACACCCAACCCGCTTCTGATTGCCGATCTAGCGCTCGACATAAACACACGAACTGCCAGCAGATCAGACACACGACTGGATTTAACAAGCCGCGAATTTGATCTCCTTCTTTACCTGGCAGAAAACCGCAATCGGGTAGTATCGCGCGAGATGTTAGCGAAGGATGTATGGCGGGAAGATGCGCGTTTCACACCAATCGACAATGTTATCGATGTGCAAATGGCACGGCTTCGCAGGAAAGTAGATGATCCATTTGCGATTAAGCTGCTCCGCACGATTCGAGGGGTAGGATTCATGCTCGGGGAGTCGGAATCATGAGACTATTCCCCAAAATGAGCGTAAGAGCGCGCCTAACACTTTGGTACGTCTCCGTACTGGCAGGACTCCTCATCTTATACGTCGCGGCTGTCTTCGTTTTTCAATATCGCTTGCTCGAACATCAAATGATTCATGATGAAATCGAAGACGCCGAAACAGTAGAAGGTCTGTTGTACTTCGATGCTCAAGGAAAGCTTCATCTCCAACAGAACTATTATTCCCACCCTAGATCACACCTCTTGGTCGACCGCCTCATGGAGGTACGCGACCTTTCGGGTGTTGTTCTTTATCGCACGAATACCTTAAACGGCCAGTCTCTGGGTGGTCCAACACTGCCTGAAGAGGGTTCCGCTTCATCCGATGCTCGCGTAGTAAAACTTGCGGACGGAACCCGTGTCTTCATGATCAGCCACTTGCACGCACTTGAGGGAAAAGAGCTTCTTATAAGACTCGGATATAGCATAGGTCCTCTACGCGATCGTATGCTTCAATTTTTATTGTTTCAGTTGGTGGCGATGCCCATTGGTCTAATAATCGCTAGCTTTGCCGGATATGGCCTCGCCAAACGAACCCTCGCCCCTCTGGATCTCATGGCCGCTCGCGCCGAACAGATTACAGCGAGTAATTTGCACGACAGACTAGTTGTCGAAAATGAATACGATGAACTCGGCCACATGGCCCGCGTCCTAAATCATTTATTGCAACGGCTGGAACAAGCGTTCTCGCAGTTGCAGCGATTTACTGCCGATGCCGCACACGAACTCCGCACACCATTGGCATCTATTCGTTCAACAGGGGAGGTTGCACTTCAGGAGGGGCAGGAACAGGAAGATTACCGGGAAGCGATCAGCAGCATGCTGGAAGAAACAGCACGACTAAGCCAAACAGTGGATGGTCTTCTTTTGCTCTCGAAAACAGAGACCTTTCATGCCGAGGAGGCGCGGACTTCCTTCCTCCTTCCGGATTTGGTGAATGAGATACTCACTCTGCTTGAAGTTCTGATCGAAGAGCGGCGACTCACCGTGCAACAAAAATATGATGGAAATGTTCGGCGGCCGATCACAGCCGACCGCAGCTTAGTACGCGTTGCGCTGCTCAATGTGCTACACAACGCCGTTAAGTTCTCCAGCTCGGATTCAGTCCTCGAAATAAGCTACTCTCGCACGACACTTCGATCACAGGATGGAGAGCGAGTGTGCATCCACGACGCCGGTCCCGGTATCGCTCCCGGCGAACACCAACGGGTGTTCGAGAGATTTTTTACAAGTAAATCTGAAAATACACTGCCAAATAGTGGTTCAGGTCTTGGTCTCTCAATTGCCAAACTCGCAGTCGATCGCAGTGGCGGCCAAATCTTTTTTGATCAGGCTGTGAGCATTGGCGCACGATGCTGCATCGACTTGCCATTGAATTGGCGTGGTGGATTGAGGCCGAACTTCTGATTCTCGGAAATAGTATAGAAACGCGGTGACAACGTTTGAAGACTGACAAGCCCCGCCCCAAGTGGCCAGATCAGGCCAAGCATAAATAATAAATAACCATCTAACGACACTAGCCTAACCGACAACGAAGCAGAACCGCCATTGGCCCTTACTCCAGTCCGCTCTTGGCCACATTAGTCGCGGCGAATATGGCGGTCCAGATCCCGGCTGTCGTGCAGGACACGGAGAATCTCGATTCGGCCCACGATCACTCGATAGACCAAGAAGTGCCTGGGAAACTTGAGACGGTTTTCGGGAACACGGTCGCGGCTGGAAGCTAAATGGTAAGCGTAGACTCCAGGCGCGAGGTCCTCGCGGTGCCTGGCTCCTGGCCGGTAAGGATTCTCGCCGATGTTATTGAGCGCCTGCGCAATCAGGACCTCATAACGATCTGCTGCAGCACTCCCAAACTCGGCTCCATCGAAAAATGTCTTGAAGATCACGTTCGGCAGGCGTCGTCACCGTGACGACGTAACGGGCTAAGGCTACCTCGCTCGGAGGTTGTGGAGAAAATCATTGACAGCACTCGGGCTAGGCAGTGTGGTGTACTCCCCACGCTCCGCGCAACCACACGAGTCTTGCCTTATTTTCTTCCTCGTGCTGCTCCAACAGACGCAGCCCTTCACGCACAACTTCGCTCGCATTGCTGAACCGGCCAGACTGAACGCCCGCTTCGATAAAATCGTCGTAGTGGCCGGTTAGATGTACGTTGCGAGTTGGCATGGCGCACCTTCTTCAAGGTATTTAGACCGCTTATGGCAGTTTTTGCCATGTCATCCTTTGCCAATCTTGCTGCCAATGGACCAGTCTCCACAGCAATCTTTGGACAGCCAACCCAAAGTCGCTTCTCATTCGAGAGCCAGAATTAAGGGAACAAATCAGGGAACGCTAAGAACCTGTTTAAAAACTCTTCAAAGCAAGGCAAGCGCCTTGAAAGGGCACGGCTTCCATGGCGGCGCAGCCACGTGCTGTATAGTCAAAGAGGAATGGGAACCGCTCCAAACAAGTCCACTGCCGCGAGACAGACTCCACAGCAAGGGTTCGTTTATCTTCCGCTCATCGCCGGATGGCTGGTGCCGGGCGCAGGTCATTTTCTGCTGCGCAAATGGGGCCGCGGCACACTGCTGCTGGTGGCCATCGTGGCCATGTTCGCGCTCGGCCTGACCATGGACGGCAAGCTCTACACCGGCGCGCAGGATATCCTCGCTCTGCTCGGCCTGGTCGGCGACCTGGGCAGCGGGCTGATGTACTTCGTCAGCCGCGCCATCGGGCTGGGCGGCGACCCGGTGATGTTCACTACCGCCGATTACGGCACCAAGTTCATCGTGGTGGCTGGCCTGCTCAACGTGATTGCCGCCGTGGACGCGCATAACCTGCGCACTGGGAGGAAATCCTAAGTGCTCAGGCCCTCCCACTTTGCCGCCGTGCTGCTGTTTGCGCTGTTTGCTTCCACCGTCTTCGGCATCACCCAGCGCAACACCCCGCAGAAGATGCTGCGCTACGGCATCTACTGCTTCGTGCTCTTCGCGGGCTCAGCCATCGTGCTGAGCTGGGCGATGTTCCTGATTGCGCGGTAGGCGTTTCCCACTCGACTCAGATGGTTCTCGTCCGCTCCCACACCGCTGCGTCGAAGGTGTGCTTGCAGTTGTACCCCTCGGCCAGGTACAGATCGATGGCCTCCCAGTTAGCTTCGGTCACGGTGAGCGAAATCTCCGTTGCCCCTTGGCGCACAAACCAGTAGGCGGCCAGCGAGAGCAGAATCCGCGCCAGCCCGCGCCGGCGATAGCTGGGATGCACGCAGACCTGGGTGATGTGGCCGCTCTGCGGGCTCACCCGCGAGCCCAGGATCAGCGCGACCGATTCGTGCGTGGCGCGGTCCACCACGACGTGCGAAACCTGCGGCGAAAAGACTCCGCACCCCGAGTAGCGCACGATGTTGTTGAGGAAGCGCATGGAGCCGTGCACCGAGCGGTACTGGTCGTTGATGAGCGAGTCGGGATGGCCCTGGTAGGCCTCGGCGATCAGCCGCGCGGCAGACGCCAGGTCCTCGTCGCGCCAGGGGCGAAGCTCCAGGTCGGCGGGCAGGTTCGCGTGCGGCGGGTTCCAGCGCTCTTTCAGCTCCTGCACCATGAACAGCCGGCGATAAATCTCGAATCCCGCCGCATGAAACGCCGCGGCGTGCGAGCCGGCCGGATGCAGCAGAAGCTGCGATTCGATGCGGTCCACCTGCGGCGAGTTCAGCAGCAGCTCCAGCAGGTGGCGCAGCAGCGTCTCCTCAATGGCGTGTGCCGAATCCGCGCCCTCCGGCTGATTGGGCAAGGCAAAGACGTCGCCGACGACCGCCTTGGTCTCCTCGTAGACGCAGAAAACATACCCAGTCACATGCTCGGCTTCGAGCGCCGCGTAGCCCGGCAGCAGGTGATTGTCCAGGTACTGCATCAGCAGCCGGGCCGAGGTGCGGTAGTCCCAGTGCAGGCGCTGCTTCCAGAGCTCGCCTTCGGCCTCCAGCACAGGACGCAGGAGCGTGGCGGCAAAGTGCCGCAGGTCGAGAATCTCAATCGAAGCGCTCAGCGCCATGCTTTTCCCCGTTCGCATCCCGTCCATAAGCCGGATTGTGGTCCCGCTGCGGCAAAGCGTTCTCGAAATAACCGAATGCGTCTCTGCCTGGATACAAAAGAAAACACCCTTCGGCCAATTTGCCATGAGTGAGAGGCCGGATGCAACGGGTTGCGCGCGTCAACGTGCCCCAACCAGAAACACTTCCAGTCCCTGCTCGGGCCAGGTGAAAAGCATCTGGTACTGCCGGCCCTCCAGGTACTCCTCGAGCGCATCGGTGGTGTGCAGATCCACGCCATGCCGGCCAGACACGCGCACCACCAGCAGGTGCTGCTCGTCGGGCACGCCATTTTCCTCGTAATTCACCACCTCGCGGTCGCGGTAAAACGAAAGGCCGTATTCGATATCGCGCCGCACGCGGAATACGGCGATGGTGCCGTCCGGAGGAATGAACTCGGCCAGCCGCCCGGCCAGTGGACGCGCCGAGTAGGAGCGGTCGAGCAGGTGAATCACGCGCTTGGTGGCGTCGATCTGGGGAATGCCGAAGAACGGCCCAACTCCGTAGAGGAACAGCATGAGCACCGCCAGCACGCAGCTGGTGGTCACGCGCAGCCGCGCCACGCCGAACCCGTTGGTCACAATCAGCACCAGCAGCGCCGCACCCACAGCGGCCAGAAACGCGGCCGTGGCCGCATGCAGCGGCGGCATGGTGGCGCCGTGGGCCACAAACCACGGCAGCAGCAGCGTGGCCATGGTCATCACGCCCAGCAGCGTGGAGTGGCCGCCCACCAGCCAGCGGTTCAGTCCCGGACCGCGCCGCCGGAAAAGATAATCCCCGGTAAGGATGGCCATGGGAGGAATCGCAGGCAGAATATAGCCGGGAAGTTTCGATTGCGAGAAGGAAAAGAAGACGATGGGAATCAGCGTCCACAGAACCAGGAACTCGGGAAAGGCGTCGCCGGGACGGTTCACCTTCGGCTTGGGTTTGGCCTCGCTGGCGTGACGCAGCCGCCACTCCGCCACCGACGTCAGAATGCCGTCGATGAGTGCGCGCGCGGCCACCACTGTCCATGGCATAACGGCCAGCCCAACCACCACGATGTAGTACCAGAAAGGCTGCGCATGCTGGTAGCGGTCGGTCGCGAAGCGCTCCAGGTTATGCTCCAGGAAAAACTCCCTGAAGAACGTGGGATTCTGGTGCTGCACGGCGATAAACCACGGCAGCACCATGGCGAAATAAAGCGCCACCCCGGGCCACCACAGCGAGCGGCGCAGGATGTTCCACTCGCGGCGCAGAAACGCAAAGGCCACGATGATCAGGCAGGCCAGGAACGGAGCCACCGGTCCCTTGGCCAGCGTGGCCAGCCCGGTAAAGAAGTAGATATCGTAGAGCCAGAACTTTGACCCGGTCTCATACCACGCATACCAACCCAGCAGCCCGATGGCCAGCGGCGCGGCCATCTGCATGTCGGTCGAAGCACCGCGCGCAAAGCTCAGGATGCCCGCGCAGGTGACGGTGATCAGCGCCGCATCCAGGTGCCCGCCCGGACGGAATCGTCGCATGTGCAGGTAGATGAGCCCGATCATGATGAACGCGAAGGTGGTCGAGGGCAGCCGCGCGCTCCAGTCGTGCACACCAAAGTCCTGGAAGAGAAACATCGCGCGCCAGTAGTAGAGCGCCGGCTTCTCCAGCCATGGCCGGCCGTAGAGATAGGGCGTGACGCAGGCGCCCAGCCGCGCCTTGAGCGTGTGCGCCGAGTCGAACCGGTCGAGCATCTCGTGCGCAATCTGCGCGTAGCGCGGCTCGTCGGCGCCCACCAGTCCCAGCCCATCGCCGCCCAGCAATGGCGTGACCCCATACAGCAGAAAGAAGATGCTGAAGGCCAGGAACACTGCCGCTTCCGAGACGGTGGCCCCGTTCGGCAACCGGCTGCGCCAGCTCTTCAGAGGCTCCGGGTCAGACGGGGCAGATGGTCCCAATGCAGTTTCCATTTCCAGCAGTTCTCCAACGGGAGGGCGCAGTGCTTATCCTTAAAATGGCAGATGCCCTTTGCGGCCCGTCGCGCTCGGCCGCGCCAGCGGACCTGCTCTGATCTGATGGGCGCCGAAATCCCATTCTACGGCTCAGTTCCACGGCTCGTGCCAGGACGGCGGGGGAAGCCGAACCGGCTTGTCGATCCTCACAGTACGCGCGCCGCAGGCGAGGGGGGGGGTGCTCTGCACGGCAACAGGGACAAGGCTAACAGATTCCCGCCGGATCAAGGCAGTAAAGTCTCCGTTCCCGCCTGGGTCACCGCGCCATGCAGCTCGGCCAGAATCTCATCGAGCGCGCAGCTCAGCGGACCGTCGAGCGTGCAGCCGGCCGCATTTTCGTGTCCGCCGCCTCCCAGCTTTTCGGCAATGGCGGCCACGTTTACGCGTCCCTTGCCGCGCAGGCTCAGTCGGATCTGCCCCTCGGGCAACTCGCGCAGAAACACCGCGGCCTCCACGCCGGCAATGCCCAGCGCAAAGTTTACGATCCCCTCGCAATCCTCTTCGGCGGCGCGGGTCCGCGCCATATCCTGCTGCGTCACCCACAGCCATGCCAGCCGCCCCTGGCGATGGAGATTGCTCAACGCCGCGCCCAGCAGCAGCGCCTTGGACTCCGGCGCAGAGAAGTAGATATCCTGCGCGATTGCAATGGGATCGGCACCGGCCATCACCAGCTCACGCGCCAGCGCAAAGGTCGATGCGCTCAGCGCGCCGTAGCAGAAAGCGCCCGTATCGGTAAGCACGGTTGTATAAAGGCAGGCGGCCATCTCCGGCGTCACGCGAGTCCCCGCTGCCTTCGCCAGCCGGTAAACCAGCTCGCCGGTGCTGGCCGCGCCATGGTCGATCCAGTTCAACTGCGCGTAGGCATGGCCGGTAATGTGGTGATCGATGTTGACAAGATAGTACGCTTCCAGCCCGTGCAGCCGCGTGCGCTCGATGCTGTCGCACTCCAGCAGGATGGCCGCGTCGTAGTGCCCGTGCACGCCCAGCACCGTCTGGATCGCCCCCGCTCCGGGCAGGTTGCGATAGATGCCGGGAATGCGGTCGGCTGTCACCAGGCCGGCCCGCTTGCCCATCTGTTCGAGGAGCATCCCAAAGGCCAGCATGCTGCCCACGGCGTCGCCATCCGGCCGCGAGTGCGAGCAGACCAGGAAGCGCTCGCCCTCATTGAGCAGGCGCAAGATGGCAGCCATTGGATCGGCCGCAGCCTGCGCCGCCAAGACCGCTTCGTCGCGCTCCGGATTGTGGGGCAGGAGACTCATGCGCTTAGCCGGGCGGAGCCTGCGTCTGCGGCGCAGCCGCCGTCCCCTCCGCGGGAGCCTGCTCTCCAGTCGCGCTCTTCTGTCGCTTACGCGTGCGGTCCATCAGCTCTTCGATCCGTGCCTGGAAACGGCCGGAGCGGTCGGCCAGAAAGCTCAGCTCCGGCACGTGGCGCACGCCCATGCGCTCCTTGAGTTCATGGCGAATGTAGCCCTTGGCCGCCTCCAGGCCGGCAATGGTCTCGCTCTCGGCCTCGGCGATGTCCTTCCCATGCGCGTCTACGGCCACGTAAACGCGCGCCGATTTACCGCCGGGATTCAGCGCCACTTCGGTCACATGGCAGAAGTCGATGCGCGGGTCGGAGAGCTCGCCCTCGATCATGGCGCCGATCTCTTCGCGCAGCGTCTCGGCCACCCGGTCCTGGTGATGCTTGCGTGCTCTGTGCTCCGGCATGGCGCCCTCCCTACCCAGGTAAACTCTTCAGGATAGCAGGGCGGTCCTGTTTTCACCGGCTATATCTGTGTCCTGTGCAGGGCAAACGCATCTTAATTGCTATATGCAAGGTGGTGGGTAGTAACTGAGATGGGGATATGGAAAATCCCTTGCAGTATTTTGCTCAGTTGCGGAACCCGCGGGTGGAACGGACGCGACGTCATTTGTTGCAGCCCATCGTTAGAAAACACCTAGAGCAGTTTTCCAGTTCATGTGGTATAGCCAGCGGCGTACAAGGTGCCTTTTTCTTGAGGAAAAAGGCACTGGAGAGTAGCGGCTTCGCCTTACAGCAACTGGAAAACTGCTGTATGTCCCGGTCCTGGCGGTATCAGCCCTCCGCAGTGCGCTCCAGCGCTGCGATATCCAGCTTCTTCATGCCCATCATGGCCTGCATCGCTTTCGGACTCCGAAGCAGCTCCGTAATCCGCGCCGGAACCACCTGCCAGGAGAGCCCGAACCGATCGCGCAGCCAGCCACAGGCCACCTCCGTGCCGCCCTCGGTGAGCCGCGACCAGTATCAGTGAACGAGTGCGCAGGCCCGCCGTTGAGCGCGGTGAACGGAGCCCCATCGAGCTCGAAGGCGATGGTCAGGACGCCGTCCTTCGGTCCCGGCGCAACGCCGTTGTTGCGCAGCACCTCAAGCTTGCGCGAGTTCTCGAAGATCGAAAGGTAAAAGTCGACGGCCTCTTCGGCGTTCGAGTCGAACCAGAGAAACGGCGAAATGCGTGAGGAGCTTGCAAGAGCACACATCAGAAAACCACCTGAGTTAGGAAGAACTGGCCGCATGCGCTGCAGCATCGACATTCCTACCACTCTCAATTGCAATTTGCAAGTTAATTTGATTATGATGCCCTCGTGCCCAGGAAATCCATCGCGCAGCCGCGTTCCGGGTGCCCGGTGAGCATGGCCCTGGAACTGCTCGGCGACCGCTGGTCGCTGCTCATCGTGCGCGACCTGATGGTGCGCGGCTATCGTACGTTCGGCGAGTTCCTGCGCTCCGGCGAAGGCATCGCCACCAACATCCTGGCCGACCGGCTCAGGAGGCTCGAGGCCGGCGGCATCCTTTACACCGAGCCGGCAGCCGAAGATGGCCGCAGCCTGTATTACCGGCTCACCAAAAAAGGCATCGCCCTGGCCCCGGCCATGCTGGAGCTGCTCGTCTGGGGCGCGCATCACGAGGAAACCGCTGCGCCTTGTGCGGTGATCGACCACATGGAGCAGAACCGCGCCGCCGTGCTGGCTGAAACCTATCGCCGCTGGAAGGAGCGCGACCCCACGCCCATTCTTCCACCCTTCACCACCTCTGAAAAATCCGCAACCCTCCAATCCCGGAAAGGAAAATCGAGCCAATGAAGCTGAACACCTATCTGAACTTTCCCGGCAACTGCGCTGAAGCGCTGCGCTTTTATGAGCAGCATCTCGGCGCCAGGATTCTTTCCACCATGACCTTCGATCAGATGCCGGATCCCAAGACGATCCCGCCGGGACTCGAAAAGGGCGTCCTCCACGCCCGCTTTCAACTTGGCGACGGCGTCGTGATGGCCAGCGACGGCCCTGCGGAGCGCGTGCAGCCCATGCGCAGCGCCTACCTGGCGCTCACCGTGGACAGCAACCAGGAAGCCGAGCGCATCTATGCCGCGCTGAGTGCCGGAGGCGAGGTCTTCATGCCCCTCGCCGAGACCTTTTTCGCTCACCGCTTCGCCCAGTTCCGCGACAGGTTCGGCGTGAACTGGATGCTGATTCACGAAAAGCCCATGCACTGAAATAGAAGTCCGGCAGGAAACAGCCGGCAAAGCACAAACATGAGTGTCCCACCTTCACCGTCCGCCGTGGTAGACGGCGAAGGTGGGAAAGCACGAATCCGCGCCAGCCGCTCTTCAGCTTTCCAGATACTCCCAGAACGAGTCTGCCAGCTCCACGCCCAGCTCGTTGGTCATGCGCCGCGCGGCGCGGTCCAGCTCTTCCATCAACCCGTGCAGGTAATCACGCGAGCGTGAGATGGCCGCTACGCCGATGGTGGCCGACTGCCACGTGACAGCCTCGTCCATCTCCGCCACCGACACATTGAAGCTCTGCCGCAACTGGTCTTTGAGCGAGCGCACCACCTGCCGGCGGTCCTTGAGCGACTGCGCCCGCTCGATGCGCACTTCGAGAGTAAGTTGGGCGATAGGCATGCGGCTGAAGGATTTCCACCGACAGTGTAAGACCGATTGCCGGCACCATCGCAGATTTTTCTTCGCAGCGTGTCGCCGTAGCCAGGAACCGCGCATGCCGCGCTGCATCAAGACTAGTCAGAGAACTGCGCCAGTTGCCCGGCTGCCGGCGCAGGCGTGAAAAAGCTGACCACAACCATGGCGGCCACCGCGGCAAAGAGCGCCGGAAAGATGGCGTCGCGCTGGACAAGAATCGGCGGAAAGATCGCCTTGAAGCCGGGCGCGTCCCAGGCCAGCGTCACCACCGTGCCGGTGGCGATGGCCGCCACGGCGCCCCACGCCGTTACGCACTTCGAATAGAAAGCGGCAAGCACTACCGGCGTGAGCGCGGCGGAGTAGATGGTGTAGGCGTAGAGCATCTTTTCCAGGATGCTTTCGGCATAAACCGCCTGGTAAAGCGCCCAGCAGCCCAGCAGCACCACCGCCAGCCGCGAAACAATCAGCACGCGCTTGCTGGACGCCTCGGGCGCCATGTAGCGCACAAAGATATCGTTCACCAGGTTGGTGGCCGGCGAGAACAGAAAGTTCGAGGCCGTGGAGATGACCTTGGCAAACACCGCGCCCAGCAGCAGCGCGCCCATGAGCGCCGGCAGCCCGTGGCGCGCCGTGTAAGGGATGATCTCGCGTGGATGCAGCGCGACCTCGCCGGTGGGATAGAGCGCGCGCCCGAAGACGGCGATAGCCACGATCAGCGTTTCCAGGACCAGTGTGCCCAGCGTCCAGCCAAGTACGGAGATGCGCGCGTCGCGCTCGCTGCGCGCCGAGAAGAACTTCTGGTACATCACCTGGTTGCCGAGCATGAGCAGCAGCGTGGGTACCAGGAACTCGAGCCCGCGAATGATGCCCATGCCCACCGACTCCTCCACCCCGCCGGGGCCGAGCCGGTAGTTGCCTAGCGGTTCAAAGTAAGCCGGAGGAAGCGCGGCATGCAAGCCGGCCCATCCGCCGGCCTTGGCCAGCAGCAGCGGCGCGGCCACGATGCAGATCACGGTGACCAGCGAGCCGATCGCCACGTCCATGTACGCCACCGACGACATGCCGGCCATGGCCGTGGTCACGATGACGAAGGCCGCGATGATGAACGTGCCCAGGTCGGCTGAAACCGTGTCAGGAAAGATGAGGTGCAGCACGTCGCCGCCGCCGCGGAACTGGTAGCTGGTGATGGCGGTAAAGGCAAAGAGAATGGCGATGGTCCCCAGCACCCGCGCTGTCTGGTTATAGCGCGCTTCCAGCAGGTCAGGCAGCGTGAACTGCGCAAACTTGCGCGCCCGCGGAGCAATAAAGTAGATGAGCACCAGGCCGAGCCATCCGCCAGCCGGCTGCCAGAGCGCGGCAAAGCCGTTTTTGTAAGCATTCTCCGCGCCGGCAAAGAGCGAGCCGGCGCCGATCCACGAGGTGAGCAGGGTGAGCACCAGCACCAGCGCGGAGAGCGAGCGGCCGGCTACCAGGTAATCGGCCTTGGTCTTGACCTTGAAGGTGCGATAGAGAGCAACCGCCAGCAGCGCAACCACGATGACTGCCAGCACGGCGACATAGAGATGGGCCATTCGCAAAGTTCCTCGCCCTTGCGCTCGGGAGGGACGCAGCGGTTCCACAGCTGCTGCATCCCGGAGCCGGGAAACCAAGTGGCTTTTTCAACAAGAAAAAGCCACCTCGTTTGAAGCTGGAAAGGGCTACACAAACTGTGGAACCGCTCTAAGGAGCAGTGTACCGGACCGGCAGCCGGTTATTTCAGTTTCAGCGCGCCTTCCTCGGCGAGATAGAAGTCCACGTAGTCCAGGTAGTTCTGCGCGTATTCGAGGATCAGTGCACGGTCCTTGTCGGTGAGCTCGCGGCGCATCTTGGCCGGCACGCCGGCCCACAGCGTGCGCGGCGGCACCACGGTGTGCTCGGGCACCACCGAGCCAGACGCGATGATCGATCCCTTGCCGATGCGGCAGTCGTTGAGCACCCGCGCGCCAATGCCGATCAGGCACTCATCTTCCACCACGCAGCCGTGCACCGTGGCGTTGTGGCCGATGGTCACCCAGTCGCCCACAATCACCGGGTAAAGATCGCGCTGCCCGTGGAGCACGGTGCAGTCCTGCACGTTGGAGCAGGAGCCCACGCGGATCGCGTTCACGTCGCCGCGGAGCACGGCGTTCATCCACACCGAGGAGCGGTCGCCGATCGCCACGTCCCCTGAGATTTGCGCCGAGGGATCAATATAACAGCCCGCGCCGATCTGCGGCAGCTTGCCCTGGTAGCTGCGGATCATGGGAAACCTCACGAAATGAAGTGTACGCGGCCCAGGAAGCACGGTCGAGCCATGGGCATGACAGGGAAAAAGTTTACCCGAAAGTTACCGCCGTCCTGCACCAGCCGGGTGGCGAAATCGCAAAGGATTCCCGGTTTATGTAGTTTTCAGACTGGAACTCAAGTATGATGAACACAGCCTTTCTGGCAGGTTTGGAGGTGGAAGTCTTTGGCTGAGGTTCGCATACAGGAAGGCGAACCGCTCGAGAATGCGCTGCGCCGGTTCAAGCGGAAGGTTCAACAGGAGGACATTATCAAGGAAGTCAAGCGTCACTCCTACTACCTGAAGCCCGGTGAGAAGCGTCGCGTCAAGGCAGCTTTGGCGCGCAAGCGGAATCGCAAGAAGGCTCGCAAAGAGCAGGATTAAAAGAAATCGAATTGAAACAAACGCCGATCCGAGCGGCTTCCCCAGCCCTGGTCGTGGAAGCCGCGACAGAGCATAAGCAAAACCGGACGGCACGGACCACGATTTTTGGCTAGGTTGATCGCTCGGCGGTTGCCGGGCGATCTGTATTGCATGCCTTCCGTTCGCACGCCGGAAGGCTCTCCAAACGCCGCATTTCTTTTCACGCGGTCCGGGCCCTTGTTGTGATCAAGAACGAAGACAGGGAACCGCGACCGGCAAGCATCCAGCGCTATGGCCGATTACGGTGCGTGTCCCTTCTCGGGGAAGCCTGGCCATGGAATTCAGGGATCGAGTACTGAAGTGCAGCGACTGCGGCGCCGAGTTCATCTTCACCGCCGGCGAGCAGGTGTTTTTCCACGACAAACAGTTCAAAAATGACCCCAAGCACTGTAAACAGTGCAAGGCAAAGCGCGCCCGCGGAACGCAGCGAGTAAGACCCGAGACCCGCACCACCTGTTCCGAGTGCGGAGTGGAGACGACGGTGCCGTTCAAACCCACGCAGGGCCGGCCCGTGCTTTGCCGCTCCTGCTTTCAGAAGCAGGGCAGGGCGCAAGCCACTCCGGCTCCGTGAAGCAGTTCCAGAGCTGCTCTATCCCGGAGCCATTGCGGCGGAGCGGCTTTTTTCGCAAGAAAAAGCCGTCTGGCGTGCTTGCAAAAGGGCGTGCAGAGGCTGGGATTGCTTTAGTGTGGTGAATCAGAAGTTCGCAGCATAAGTCGAAGCCCCGAACCGCAGGTTCCGCCACGGCGGATCTTTGACCTTCGACTCATTTTGGCGCAAAACGCGCCAAAATTCGCTCAAGATGACAGCTTATTTGTGATGCGAACTTCTGACTCAGGACTAGGGCCGGATCACTAAACGCGCTACCATTCACTCGTGAGCACTTCGCCTTTTTCCATCCTCATCAACCAGTCGCAGCTTGCGCACGAGCGCTTCTCCGCGCATCGCGAGCTGGAAGCGGCTCTCAGGAAGAATCTCCGCGGCGAGGTGCGTTTCGATCTCGGCTCACGCGCGTTGTACACGGCGGATGCCTCGAACTACCGCCAGCTTCCCATCGGCGTCGTTTACCCGCGTGACGCAGCCGATGTGGAAGCCGGGCTGGCCGCCTGCCGCACCGCCGGCGCTGCCGTTCTGCCGCGCGGAGCCGGCACCAGCTCCGCCGGCCAGTGCGTCAACGTCGCCGTGGTCTTCGACTACTCGCGCTCCATGAACGCGCTCACCTCCATCGATCCTGAAGCCAAGCTGGCCGTGGTTGAGCCGGGCATCGTTCTCGACCGTCTGCGCGACGCTGCCGAGGCGCACCACCTCACCTACGCGCCCGATCCGGCCACGCACTCGCGCTGCACGCTCGGTGGCATGATCGGCAACAACAGTTGCGGCGTCCACGGCCTGCTGGGCGGCAAAGTCGTGGACAATGTCGAATCGCTCGACGTGATCCTCTACGACGGCACGCGTCTCACCGTCGGCCCTACCTCGCCCGCTCAGCTTGAAGCGCACATCCGCTCCGGCGGACGCGTGGGGCAAATCTACACGGGCCTTGCGCACATCCGCGACCGCTACGTCGATCTCATCCGCCAGAGATTTCCGCGCATCCCGCGCCGCGTCTCCGGCTACAACCTCGACGAGCTGCTGCTCGAGACCGGCTTCAACGTGGCCCGCGCGCTGGTGGGCTCTGAGGGAACCTGCGTCAACATCGTCTCCGCCACGCTCAACCTCACTTCCAGCCCGCCGCACCGCGTGCTGGTTGTCCTCGCGTTTGCTGACGCATTTCTCGCCGCCGATGCCACCCCCGCCGTCCTCGAGCACGGCCCCATCGGCCTCGAAGGTTTCGACGCCACCATGGTCAATTACATGCGCAAAAAAGGCCTCGCTGTGGGCAACGTGGCGCTGCTCCCGCCCGGCGGCGGCTTTCTGCTCGTCGAGCTGGGGGCATGGGACGTTGCCGAAGCGCAAGCCAAGGCCGAAAATTTTGCGCGCGCCGCCTCGTTGCTTCCCTCCGCGCCCACCGCGCAGATTTACGCATCCTCGGATGCGGCGCGCATCTGGCATGTGCGCGATTCGGCGCTCGGCGCAACCGTCTTCGTTCCCGGCGAGCCGAATGGCTGCGAGGGCTGGGAAGACGCTGCCGTACCGCCGGGGAAACTGGGCGCGTATCTGCGCGGCCTTACCGCGCTGATGAAGGAGTACGGCTACCGCACACCCATCTACGGCCACTTTGGCCAGGGCTGCGCACACCTGCGCCCCAACTTCGACTTCCACACCGAGGCGGGCGTGCGCAGTTTCCGCGAGTTCATTGAGCGCGCCGCCGACCTGGTGATCGGCTTTGGCGGCTCGCTCAGCGGCGAACACGGCGACGGCCAGGCCCGCGCCGTCCTGCTACCCAAAATGTTCGGCCCCGAACTGGTCGAGGCCTTCCGCGAGTTCAAGGCTCTCTGGGATCCCGATAACCGCATGAATCCCGGCAAGCTTTGCGATGCCGTGCGCGTCTACGATCCCATCGAGAACCTCAAGCACTTCCACAGCGCGCCCACACAAGGCGAGCGGCTGGAGACGAAGCTGGCCTTCGCCGCGGACGGCGGATCACTGCAACTTGCCACCGAGCGCTGCGTGGGTGTAGGCGCCTGCCGTAATACGGAAGGCGGCGTGATGTGCCCCAGCTATCGCGCCACGCTCGAAGAGAAGCACTCCACGCGCGGACGCGCGCATCTGCTCTGGGAGATGCTTGCCGGCGCGCTTCAGGATGAAGGCTTTCGCAGCCATGCCGTTCACGAAGCGCTTGACCTGTGTCTGAGCTGCAAGGCCTGCAAGACCGAATGCCCGGTCCAGGTGGATATGGCGGCTTACAAATCGGAGTTTCTTGCACAGCACTACAAGGGCCGACTGCATCCGCTCCGGCATTACATCTTCGGCTTCGCCGATCGCCTGGCACGCCTGGGCTCGCTCGCGCCTTCGCTTACCAATGCGCTGCTTACCGGCCCGCTCACCAGCCCGCTCATCAAGCGCATCGCCGGCGTAGCAAAAGAGCGCCAACTGCCACGCCTGGCCAAGCAGACCTACCAGCAAAGCTTCCGTGCCCCATCCTTGCGCCTTCCTTCTGGCGCAAGGGTGAGAGAGCGCAAAACTCAATCGAACCCAGGCGCGAGGCAAGTTCTCCTATGGCCTGACACCTGGAACAACTACTACCATCCACAAACTCTCGCCGCCGCCGAATCCGTGCTCGCGCAAGCGGGCTTCCAGGTGCAGGTGCCTGACGGCCACATCTGCTGTGGACGGCCGCTCTACGACTTTGGCTTTCTCACCCAGGCCCGCGCTTACCTGGCCAACGTGCTCGAACGCACGGCTGCACAGATTGAAACCGGCATTCCTGTCCTCTTTCTTGAGCCAAGCTGCGCCAGCATCTTCAAAGACGAATTACTTGAACTTTTCCCCAATGATCCGCGGGCGGCGCGGCTCAAGCAGCAGGTCTGGCTCCTCGCCGACTGGCTCGCTGCGCAGGGACCAGCCTTCGTCCCAGGTCCGCTCACCGGCGCACACATTCTCGTGCACGGCCATTGCCACCACAAGGCTGTCTTTGGCGGCACTGCGAGTGAAATCGCACTTCTACGCCAGGCTGGCGCCACGGTCGAGCCCATCCAGGCAGGCTGCTGCGGCATGGCCGGTCCCTTTGGCTTTGAAGCCGATAAATTCGAGGTCTCGAAGACAATTGCCGGCCAGGGGCTGATGCCCGCAGTCGAATCCTCAGCTTCGACCACGCTCATCGTCGCCGACGGCTTCAGTTGCCGCGAGCAGGTCGCGCAACTCTCCCATCGCCGCGCTTTGCACTTTGCCGAGGTCCTGGCGCGCAGTTCCAGTTGCGGCGCATAGGATTGGAGACAGCGCCTTGCAACTCCAGACGGTGCGCTTGCGTCTCACTACGGAGCGGCAAGGCTGTTATTTTTGTGACGGCTGGCCTTGGTATACGTTCCGCAGGCGAGGTGTATTTGCGGTTCCATGGCGGATTTTGATACGCTCAGGCATCCTTTAAGCTCAATGAAAGGAGACAGTTTTTATGGCAGATGAGAGTAAATCTTACGGTTTGGCGTGGTTTCTGGCCGGGTTGGGCATCGGTGCGCTGGTAGGCATTCTGTATGCCCCCAAGAGCGGCCGTGAAACGCGCGAGGATCTGGCCAACAGCGCTCGCGAAGGCACCGAATATCTGCGCACCAAGACCCGCCAGGCGGCGGAAGAGGTGAGCGCCTTTGTGGACAAGAGCAAAGAGCAGGTGAGCGCGCTGGTGGACAAAAGCAAGGAACAGATGAGCGAATACGTGGACCGCGGCCGCGCGCAGTGGGAGGAGTTTGTGGAGCGCGGCAAAAACCTGGTGGCCGAGCAGACCGGGCGCGTGACGGCGGCAGTCGAAGCCGGGCGCGAGGCGTACAAGTCGGCCACAACCACTGAGTAGCGCCGGCGTTCTGGCTGAAACCGGGCGTCGGCCGCTGTCTTCTAAAAACCCGTTCCGGAGCTATGCGGAAGACCGCTCAAGAGTGGCAGGCCGCGCAGCTCCGGGCCTAGATGTTTTTCGGCTCCCGGAGATGCATCCAATCCGCTGGTTGCGTCCCCGGCGAGTTTCCTGCACGAGAACACTTCCATGGCCCATCTCGACTCTCAGACCGCACAGCTTATTTTTGCCGGGGTTGCTGCCCTGGCGCTGCTGCTGCAAGCCCTGGTCCTGCTCGCAATCTTTTTCGGAATCCGCAAGGCGATTGCCACCCTGCGCGAAGATTTTGACGACCTGCGCACCTCGGTGACGCCATTCGTGAAGGAAGCGCGCGAGGTTTTTACGCGCGTGGCGCCCAGGATCGAAGAAACGACGGCCGACGTGGCCGCGTTTACACACTCGTTGCGAGCCCAGTCTGACGACCTGAAGGCGGCCTCGGCCGAGATCATCGAGAAGGCGCGCCATCAGGCCAGCCGCATCGATTCGATGACCACCCATGTTCTCGACGCCGCCGACCGCGCAGGCGCATTCGTGAATGACGCAGTATCGAGGCCTATGCGTCAGCTCTCCGGAATTCTGGCGTCGATTCGCGCCATCGTGGATTCGCTGCGCGCGCCCGAGCCTGCTTCGCGCACCCGCCCCAATCATCCCCCCGGCGACCCGGAGATGTTCGTATAGCGGCGTGCGCAGACGGATAGAGCCATTGAAGCGGAAGAGATGAAAGTAGCGTCTGTTCCGAGCCGGCCAGCCACGGTTACACTGAGATTTCATCGAGCGCACCGCATCTGGAGGTGGAAAGATGAAATCAATGCTTCGCTCCGCGTTGGTTGTTGTTCTTTTTTTGCTGGCAAGCTGGTCTGCGGCACAAACCACCCCCAGCCCTGCGCTGCTGGTGCTCTCCAAGCACGATCGCACCCTGGCCATTGTCGATCCCGCAACTCTGCGGGCAGTTGCGCGTGTTCCCGTCGGCAACGATCCGCATGAAGTGATCGCTTCCTCCGATGGCAAGACCGCCTATGTCTCCAACTATGGTTTTGGGGCCTATCACACGCTTGCCGTCGTCGACCTGGTTGCGCAGAAACCGCTGCCGGCGATCGACCTGGGCGCGCTGCGCGGCCCGCATGGCCTGGCCTTTCGCGAGGGCAAGGTCTGGTTCACTGCAGAAGCCGCGCGGTCCATCGGCAGCTATGATCCGGCAACCGGCAGGGTCGACTGGATCATGGGGATCGGCCAGAACCGGACTCACATGCTCTATGTCTTTCCTGGCGCTCGGCGCATCGTCACCACCAACGTCAACTCCGGCACGGTCACCATCCTCGAAAAGTACGACCTCAAGCCCGGAGACACCATGCCCGGCATGCCAAAGGGCTCGATTCTTCCGCCGGGCGGCGACTGGCTGCTCACGGTGATCCCGGTCGGCACGCATGATGAAGGCTTCGACGTCTCGCCCGACGGCAAAGAAGCCTGGGTGGCGAATGCCGGCGACGGCACCCTCTCGATCATCGATATAGCGGCCAAGCAGGTCACGGCCACCCTGGATGCTCATGTGCCTGGCGCCAATCGCCTGAAGTTTACGCCCGACGGCAAGATGGTCCTGGTCTCCGCCGGCCCTGATCTTGTGATTCTCAATGCCGCTACGCACCAGGTGATCAAGCGCCTCAGAACCGGACACGGCTCAGGCGGCGTGCTGGTGGCGCCCGACGGTCTGCGCGCCTACGAGGCCTGCGGCCCCGACAACTACGTGGCCGTCATCGACCTGAAGACGCTGGAGGTGGTTGGCCACATCGACGCCGGTGGCGAGCCTGATGGAATGGCCTGGGCTGCGCGGCAGTAGCAAATTTTTCGCAAACGAACGAGCCTGCGGCCTTACACAATCCAGCCGCCACCCACCACCTCATCGCCGTCGTAGAAGACCGCCGACTGTCCCGGCGTAACTGCGCGTTGCGGCTCGTCGAAGGTCGCGATTGCCTCGCCATTCTCTGCCGGCTCCAGTGTGGCCCATGCCGGCTCGTGCCGGTGGCGAATCTTGGCGCGCACGCGCATGGGCCCGGTCAGCTCCGGAATGCTGATCCAGTTCAGCCGGCGCGCGCGCAGCGTGCGCGCGGCCAGCGCTGCATCCGCACCCACCGTGACGCGGTGGCTTACCGGATCGATATTCAGCACGTAAAGCGGCGTGGGCGAAGCGATGCCCAGTCCCTTGCGCTGACCGACCGTGAAGCTGGAGATCCCCTCGTGGTGTCCGATCACCGCGCCGCCCGCGGCCACCAGCTCGCCGGCTGTATCCGGCATCTCCCCGCCCTGCTCTTCAAGATAGGCCGTGATGAACTGCTTGTAGTCGCCGCCGGGAATGAAGCAGATCTCCTGCGAATCGGGCTTCTCGGCCAGCCGCAGCCCATGCTGCCGCGCGATCGCGCGCACCTCCGGCTTGGTGAGCCGGCCCAGCGGAAACAGCGTGTGCGCCAACTGCTCCTGCGTGAGGCCAAAGAGAAAATAGGTCTGATCCTTGGCCAAGTCCGCCGGACGCTTGAGGATCCAGCGTCCGCGCCTCCCATCGCGTGTAGCGTCGTACTCGTTCACCGCGTAGTGTCCGGTTGCAATCCGCTCGGCGCCGATGCTGCGCGCGGTCTTCAGCAACTGGTCGAACTTGATGTGGTCGTTGCACAGCGAGCAGGGAATCGGCGTGCGGCCGGCCAGGTACTCGCTCACAAACGGCCGCACCACGTCGCGCTCGAACCGCTCCTCCTGGTTCACCACGTAATAAGGAATGCCTAGCTGCTCCGCCACGCGCCGCGCATCATACACGTCGTCCAGCGAGCAACAGCGCCCGGCCTTGGGCGCATCTGGAATGCCGTGCTTGCCCGCCAGCCGCGTCTGGTCCCAGAGCTGCAGCGTGAGCCCGACAACCGTCTCGCCTCCGCGCGCAAGGATCGCCGCCACCGTCGAGGAGTCCACCCCTCCGGACATGGCCACAGCAATGGTCGTGCTCTCAATCATGCTTTCCTTTGCTGCAGCGGAGTTAGTCCGCCGCGGCGGATTAGCGGAGCTATTCCTTGGCGTGTGCGGTTTTTGCTAACTCCACTAACCGCGCTAGCTCCGCTATCCCGCCGTCCCCGCCGCCACCGGCGAAAGCGCCCGCAAATGCTCGACGGCCTGCGGGACTACGCGCAGCGCGTGCTCCACATCCGCATCGGTCGCCGTCCGCAGCAGGCTGAAGCGCAAACTCGCGCGCGCCGCGTTCTTGTCAAGGCCCATGGCCATCAGCACATGGCTCGGCTCGGTCGAGCCGGAGTGGCACGCCGAACCTCCACTCACCGCCACGCCCTTGAGATCAAGCGCAATCACCAGCGCTTCGCCCTCCACCTGCTCAAAACGAATATTCGTGGTATTCGCCGTGCGCGGTGCGCCTGCGCCATTAACGCCCGTGCCCGGAATCGCCAGAATCCCCGCCTCCAGCCGGTCGCGCAGCGCAGCCACGCGCTCCAGCGTGCCATCTTCCAGGCTGGCCATCGCCAGCTCCACGGCCTTGCCCAGCCCCACGATGCCCGGCACATTCTCAGTGCCTGCGCGCTGCCGGCGCTCATGGCTGCCGCCCACCAGCAGCGGTTCCACCGGCGTTCCGCGCCGCACATACAGCGCGCCCACTCCCTTAGGGCCATGAATCTTGTGCGCGCTGATCGAGAGCAGGTGGCAACCGAGCCGGCGCATGTCCAGCGCGACCTTGCCCGCTCCCTGCACCGCATCGATGTGGAAGAAAATCCCCGCTTCTGCGGCGATCTTTCCAATCTCTTCCACCGGCTGCACCACGCCGGTCTCGTTGTTCACCAGCATCACGCTGATCAATTTTGTCTGGTTTGTCTGGCGCGTCCGGGGCCGGATCGCGCGCCGAATCGCCTCGGGATCGATCAGACCGTTGGCCAGCGGCGCAACCAACGTAATGTCGATGCCGCGCTCCGCCACGCGCTCCGTGGCGCGCAGCACGGCCGAGTGCTCAATCGACGTGGTGATGAAGTGATCGCCCGGCCGCAGCACTCCGAAGATGGCCGTGTTGTCTCCCTCGGTGCCGCCGGAGTTGAAGACAACCTCAGCCTCGCGGCAGTTGAAGAACTCCGCCAGCGTCTCGCGCGCGCGGTCCACGGCTGTCCGCGCCACCTGCCCCTGCTGGTGGATCGACGACGCGTTCCCGAACTGCTCCATCCAGTACGGACGCATCGCCTCCATCACCTCAGGCAGCAGAGGCGTGGTGGCGTTCGCATCCATATACACACGGGGCATGGCACAGCTCTCCTCCTTAAATTGTATGTGGAATCGCATTTTCACGCGACTTTCGGTTGTCCCGCCGGCTGCATCGGCCGCTCCAGTTAGAATGCTCAACAGTGCAGTCCTGTACAGAACGGACTCTGCCGCATGGCTGAAGATTCAAGCGTCAATCAAGGCAAACAAGGGAAAAACGCACCCTCCGGCCCGCGCATCCTCCTTTTCGGCGCCGCTGGACAGCTCGGCGTCGAGCTCCAATCCGCCTTTGCCGCTTCAGGCTGCATGACCGCAGTCGATCACAGCTCCGGCGACCTGGCTAATCCTGATCAGCTCCGCGCTCTCGTGCGCAGCGTCCAGCCGGAAGTGATTCTCAACGCCGCCGCTTACACGGCCGTGGATCGCGCCGAATCCGAGCCGGAACGCGCCCACACCATCAACGCCGAAGGGCCGCGCGTCCTGGCCGAAGAAGCTCTCAAGCTCAACGCGCTGCTCGTTTACTACTCCACGGATTATGTCTTCGATGGCATGAAGTCCGGCCCATGGACTGAAACCGACGCACCCAATCCCCTCAATATTTACGGCGCATCAAAACTCGCCGGCGAACGCGCAACTCAAAACGCCGGCGGCCGTTCTCTCATCTTTCGCACCAGTTGGGTCTACGGCCCGCATGGAAAAAACTTTTTGCTCACCATGCTGCGCCTCGCCCGCGAGCGCGACCGGCTCTCCATCGTCGACGACCAGATCGGCGCGCCTACCACGTCCATCGAGCTGGCCCGCGCCACCCACGCCGTCGTCAGCGGCGTCCTGGCCGGCCGCTTCGGCACAGCGCAGGAGTGGGTCGGCCTCTACCACATGACCTGTGCCGGATCGACCTCGTGGTTCGGCTTCGCGCAGGCCATCTTCGCGCGCGCGTCCAAAGCTCTCGGCGTGAAAGTTCCCGAGCTCGCCTCGATTGCAACTGCAAGCTACCCCACGCCCGCCGCACGTCCGCGCAACTCCGTCCTTTCAAACGAAAAGCTGCGCAACATCTTTGCTGTTCAGCTTGCCCCGTGGGAATCAGCGCTGGACGAGGTAATAGGTCTCCTGCGCGATTCATCCGGACCATCCGCTTCATAATTCCACACTCATCGTTCTTGACACTTCCATCCCGCCGTCCCGGATAATCGAGGCCATGCGGTCTTCCGGCTGTTTCGCTTGGCTCTTTTTCGCAACCTCGCTCCTGGCTCAGCAGGCCATTCAATTGCCCGCGCCGCCGTCTTCAACACAGCAGCCGGCTGACACTTTCCGCTTCGTCTCCGATGGGCCTCCCGGCGCTGGCTGGTCGCGCCCGGACGAGATCGCGCGCAAATACTTCCACGAAAATCTGCCCGCCCTTTTCGAGCGCACGCTCGCCCTCGATGCCGACATCCCTGCGCGTGCCACGCTGCGCTGGATCTTTACGGGGCCTCGCGCCGGATTCACCGTCGAGCTCACATCGAGCAAGATCCGCATCGCGGAACGCTACTACGATTCAATGGGTCTCTACGAAGGCCAGGGCAACTACCCTGAGAAAACTACTTTCACCAGCGAGCGCCAGTACACCGGCCAGCCGCGCATGCTCACCGTCATCGCCGATTCTCATCTCGCCGTGCAGGTATTGCTCAACGGCCAGCGCATCCTGGAAGCGCCGCTGCTCTTCGACGTCACGCGCCACCAGCTCATGCTCGCCGCCCCGCGCTCCGCGCATGAAGTTGTTGCCGGCGCGCTGCTGCAGCCCGACGTGAAGATGGACACCGTTACGATCAATCCCTCTGAAGTGCACCAGACCATGCTTGGCTTTGGAGGCAGCCCCAGCATTCCCGCGTATGAGGAGCTGAGCGAAGCGGGCAAGCGCGAGTACTGGAAGATTCTCAAGAGCTACAACCTGTTGCTCTTCCGCGAGTACCCGATGGGCACACAGCTCAAGCCCGACCTGAGCAATCTTGAAGACCTGAAGGACGCCACGCCGCATTACTACGGTGACAACTTCCCCAACAGCGAAGTATCGAGCTTCGATTACAGCCGCCATATAGTCGATCTCGGCGGCGGCGTCATCTACGAGCTATGGGCGCTGCCGTCCTGGGCCACCGTGCCTTACAACGGCTCCAGCCAGACCGATACCTGGAACAAGCCCATCAAGCGCGTAGCCAATCCTGACGAATACGCGCGCATTGTCGTGGAATACTGCAAAAAAGCGCAGGCCGCCACGGGCGCCGCTCCGCTCATTGTCGGCGTGGAGAACGAAGTCGATCAGCCACCGCAGGTCTTCAGCGCCATGGCTGTCGCCCTGCGCCGCGCGCTCGACAAAGCCGGCTTCACGCATACGCAGATTCACATGGCCGATGCCAGCTTCATGACCCTCGGCATCGACCGCGCCAACGAGCTGAGCAAAGACGCCGATGCATGGCGCGACCTGGATTACGCCACGACGCACGAGTACGACTTTCAGGAGTTCGCGGCCAACCCCGACATGTACGATGCGCGCATGAAGGCCATGCACGAGGCCGCGCGCGGCAAGCCATTCCTGGCCACGGAAATCTGCTTCAACGATCCGCACCTGCAAGAACCTTCTTACCGCATCGCCTTCGCCGCCGCGCAGCTCTATCACAAGAACCTTACGATCCTCGATGCGGTTGCACTCCTGTACTGCTGGACGATTCTCGATGTCGAGCAGCCCACCTTCGGCGGCTCGCGGGCGCTCCTCGTGCCGGACCGCGTGAACGGCTGGGTTCCCGCTCCATCGAGCTTCGAGCTGCGCGTCCTCGGCGCGTACAGCCGCCACATCCTCAAGGGCATGAAGCGTATTGGCGTCGAAAGCCCCGATCCCGGCCTGCTGGCCAGTGCATTCGCCGGCGGCGGCAACGAAACCCTCGTGCTCATCAACCGCGCCGTCACGCCGCGCAAGGTTGCCGTTCAGGGCGCTACCCACACATGGAGTGAAATGGAACGGACCGGCCTTGAAGAAGCGAACGCGATTTCCGCTGTTCCCAATGATCTGGTCGTCCAGCCTGGAGAGATCGTGGTTCTTTCTACCATCAAAGCCGAGTAGCCGATCTTGCCATGGCCATTGGCAAAGACGGTGCAACGCATAGCGCTACAATTGCCCTTGCGCTGCGTGTGGCTCCATACAGCGCGGTACGACCGAGAAATAACTTCGAAATTGGGGAGGAACCATGCCGAGGCAACGATGGAGCCGCCGCCGCTTCCTGCGCAATACGGCATTGTCGAGCGCGGCTCTCATGCAGCGTCGCTCTCTGACCGCATGGGCCAGTGAAAACGCCGAACCTTCCCGCGGTCCCGTGCTCTTCTTCGAGCAGCCCGCCGCCACATGGCCGGATGCGCTGCCGGTTGGCAACGGCCGGCTCGGCGCCATGGTCTTCGGCAATCCCGCCAAAGAGCGCCTGCAGCTTAACGAAGAGACTATCTGGGACGGCGAGCGCCGCGATCGCAACAACCCGCAGGCCGTGCGCTCGTCGGAAGTCCGCAGCCTGCTCATGGCCGGCAAGGTTCACGAGGCAGAAGCTCTCGCCGCCGAAGTGATGATGGGCATTCCTGTGCGTCTGCCCGTCTATCAAACCCTCGGCGATCTCCGGCTCGACTTCGACGATGTGCCCGCGGACGTAAGCTCCTACCGCCTCGCACTCGATCTCGATCAGGCCATCGTCACCACGCGTTTTACCGCCGGTGGCGCATCCTGGACGCGCGAAGTCTTCAGCTCCGCGCCACGCAATGTGATTGCGGCGCGCATCGAATGCACACAGCCTATCGCGCTGACCGTCCGCCTCGACCGCCCTGCGCACAGCCAGACTGAATCGCTCGGCAGCAGTCGCCTGGTGATGACCGGCGCAGCCAGGCCTGTCAAGCCAACCACCGATCCGGCTACGCAGGAGCGCCAGGCTGGCGTTGCTTTTCGCGCGGAACTCAAGGCAATCGCCGAAGGCGGCAGCATGCACGCGACCGGCGATACACTGCGCATCGAAAACGCGCGCGCTATCACGCTGTTTCTGACCGCAGCGACTGATTTTCGCGAGCGCGATGCAGCCGGCATGGCCGCGGCCTGCGCCCGCAATCTTCGCGCGGCATCGGCGGCGTCGTATGAGCGGCTTCGCGCTGAGCACGTCGCGGACTATCAAAGCTACGCGCGCCGCGTCGGTCTTGAGCTCCTCGACGGCCCCGACCCGCTCCGCGATATGGCCACAGACAAGCGCATGATGCGCGTGAAAGAGGGCGCAGAAGACCCAGGCCTCATCGCCACGTACTTCCACTTCGGCCGTTACATGCTCATCAGCAGCAGCCGGCCCGGCACTCTGCCGGCAAATTTGCAAGGCATCTGGAACGAGAGTCTCGATCCACCGTGGGGCTCGAAGTTTACGGTCAATATCAACACCGAGATGAACTACTGGATGGCCGAGAACGCGAATCTCGCCGATCTGCATCTGCAGTTGTTCGATCTTCTCGATGCGACGCGCAGCTTCGGCGCGCAAACGGCGAAGAGATACTTCAACGCCCGCGGGTTTCTCGTCAACCACAACACCGATCTCTGGGGAGACTCCATCCCCGTCGATTACGTGCAGGCCGGCATCTGGCCCATGGGCGCGGCGTGGATCTCACTCCATCTCTTTTCGCACTACGCCTACTCGCTCGACAAGAACTTTCTGCGCGACCGCGGATATCCGTGCATCAGGGAGATCGCACTGTTTTTCCTGGACTATCTGGTCGAAGCCCCAGACGGCACATTGCAGAGCGGTCCAAGCCAGTCGCCGGAAAACAGGTACATGCTGCCCGACGGCAGCAATGCCAGCCTGTGCATGTCTCCCGCCATGGACACGGAGATTATCCGCGCCGTGTTCGATCGCGTAGAGCGCATGAGCAAAATCCTCGGTGTAGACGAAGAGCTGCGCGCGCAGGTGGTCGCGGCTTCAAAGCGCCTGCCGCCTTTCAAAGTCGGCAAGACCGGCGCGCTACAGGAGTGGAACGAAGACTACGGCGAGACCGAGCCTGGCCATCGCCACATCTCGCATCTCTTTGCGCTCTATCCCGATCACCAGATCACGCTGCGCGAGACGCCCGCGCTCGCAAAGGCCGCGCGCGCCGTTCTGGAGCGCCGTTTGTCCAACGGCGGCGGCAGCACCGGCTGGAGCCGCGCCTGGATCGTCAACTGCTGGGCGCGGCTGGAAGACGGCGAGGCCGCTTACCAGAGCGTGCTCGCGCTGCTGCGTCACTGCACGCGCAACAATTTCTTCGACGTGTGCGGTATGAAAGCCAACTCACCCTACCAGATTGACGGCAACCTGGGCGGAACGGCCGGGCTCGTCGAAATGCTTTTGCAGAGCCACGGCGGAGTCATACGCTTGCTGCCAGCGCTTCCGTCCGCATGGCCTGCAGGCAGCTTCCGCGGACTGCGCGCGCGTGGAGCAGTCGAAGTCGATCTCGTCTGGCGCAACGGCAAGGCAACCGCTGCCAAACTGCGCGCCGGCATGGACGGACCCATCACGCTCGCACTGCCTGCGGGTCAGCAAGTGGCCACGATTGCAGGGAGCAGCGGACCACTGCGCCTCACTCCGGCGGCAAATGGTGCGATCGCTGCAACCCTCAAGGCAGGAGCCGAGTATTCGCTAACTTTTGCGTAGCGAATCATTCCGTACCTTCCGGCCTATTTAACCGATCGCCTGATTCCAGTTCTCGATTGCGGATTTGAATTCGAGCATGAATCTGCCGGCGTCGGCGCCGTCGATGGTGCGGTGGTCAAAGCCGAGGCAGTAGTACTGCAGCGAGCGGATGGCGATGGTGTCGTTGCCTTCGGCGTCGGTGAGCACGACGGGATCTTTGCGCAGGCCGCCGATGGCCAGGATGGCTGACTCGGGCTGGTTGATGATGGGCGTGCCGTACTCGCCGCCGAAGACGCCGGAGTTGGTGAGCGTGAAGGTAGAGCCGGTGGCCTCGTCGGGGTTGAGCTTCCTGGCGCGGGCGCGCAGCGCGAGGTCGTTGATGGCGCGGGCCAGGTCAACGAAGCTGCATTGCTGCGCTTCGCGGATGACCGGAACGATGAGTCCGCCTTCGAGCGCCACGGCGATGCCGAGATGGATGCCGGCGTGGTAGTGGATGTTGCCGTCGATGAGCGAGGCGTTGACGATGGGGAATTTCTGGAGCGCCTGGATGGCGGCGGCGGCGATGAACGGCATGTAGGTGAGCCTGACGCCGTGGCGCTGCTCGAAGCCGGCGCGCTCGCGGTCGCGGTCGCGGGCGACGCGGGTCATGTCGATGCGGTAGACGGTGTGGACATGCGGGCTGATCGCGAGGCTCTCCACCATGCGCTGGCCGATGATGGCGCGCATGCGGCTCATGGAAACCACCTGCCCGGCCAGTTGTGGTGGAGCTGACTGCGACGCCTGCGCTGCCGCGGGGACTTTGGCTGCGGGCGCTGGCTGGCCCAGGTAACCAAGAATGTCGTCCTTGGTGATGCGGCCTTCCGAGCCGGTTCCGGGAACATGCGCGAGATCGACGTTGTGCTCTTTGGCGATGCGGCGCACCAGAGGAGACGAACGGAGCCTCCGCGGTAGGGTAGGTTGCGCCTGCGGTGCGCTTTGCGCCGGAGCTGGAGTCGCGATCTGCGGCATGGGTTGAGGTGTGGCTGGCGCTGCGACCGGCGGCGCGGAGATGCTGCCGCCGATGACAGCGACTACGGTGTTGATCTCGACGGTGGCGCCTTCGTGGAACTTGATTTCAGCCAGGATGCCGGCGGCGGGCGAAGGAATCTCGGCGTCGACCTTGTCGGTGGAGATTTCAAACAGCGGCTCGTCTTTTTCGACCGTGTCGCCGGGCTGCTTGAGCCACTTGGTGATGGTGCCTTCAAAGATCGACTCGCCCATCTGCGGCATGATGACGTCGGTTGGCATCAATCCCTCTTTCCAGCCGGATTATAAATTGCTTGTCCCGTCGGAGTTGAAGACCCAATTATTGAAGCTGCACCCTTCAACCGCTATTTCCTGTGGCTCAGGTGCGGATTGGGCGCTCGTGCTTGTGTTGCAGGCGCTCGATGGCGGGAGGAATCTGGAGGGGCGTGTCTTCGGCGGGAAATTCGGGCGCGTCATCCGGGCGGTTTGCGGATTGTGCGCGCAGGGTGGCGAGATCTGGCACGAGCACGACCGGTTGATCGAAGACCTGGCCGAAGTGATGCGCGGCCTGGTGGGCGATGGCTCCGAGGGCAGGCAGGTTTGCGGGCTGCGTGATTTCTCTGGCGATTTCCAGCTCCAGTTCCAGCTCCAGGCTAGTGACGGGGCGGTCGGTGATGCCACAGGGGTTGATGAGGGTGAAGCCGCGCAGGTCGGTGGTGACGTTGAAGGCGAAGCCGTGGGAGGTAACGCCGCGGGCGACGTGGATGCCGATGGCGCAGATCTTGCGGCCCTGGGCAACGGACTGCGGCGCGGCAGGGCAGGCGGCTCCGGCGTGTTCGGCGGGAAGGCCGCACCAGACGCCGGTGAGCTTGCAGATGCGGCCGGCGGGGACGCGGTAGTCGGCGCAGACGCGGATCAGCGCCTCTTCCATGAGGCGGACGAAGTCGACAGGGCCGAGGCGCGCGCCGGTGGCAGGACTGCGCAGGCTGCGCAGGTCGAAGATGGGGTAGCCGATGAGCTGGCCGGGGCCGTGATAGGTGACGTCGCCGCCGCGGTTGATCTCGTGGAGGGTGACGCCGCGGCTGGCAAGGAGTTCGTCCGGGGCCAGGATGTTGGAGCGGTTGGCGTTGCGGCCGAGGGTGAGCACGGGCGGGTGCTCGAGGAGCAGGAGCGTGTTGGCGATGCGCTCCTGCTGGCGGAGCGCGACGAGCGCGGCCTGGAGACGCAGGGTCTCAGCATAGTCGACGCGGCCGAGATAGAGGTATTGGATCATCGCCCGTTGCGATTCCTGATTTGATTGTAGCGGCGTCAGCCTTCGACCCTGGCCTGGAAGAGGCCGTGAAAGGCGGCGTGAACGCGGAGGAAGACGAGGATCCAGAGGATAGAGACGAGCGCGGCCAGCGGCAATCCGCTTGGCGCCATGAGGATGTGAGTGAGGTCGATATTGACGATGACCGGGGCCAGCAGCGCCAGGGCCAGTGGGACATACCGGTTGACGAGCAGCAGGATGGCGGGCGGAGGAGTGCTGATTCAAATGATTGTTAGCGGCAAGCAACGCCCATGACAAGCGCCCATGACAGGCGAGTGTGTCTGGGACGGTTTCGCGGTAAACTTGAAGCTGGCAGGAGGGCCGGGCGGTCGCTGCCGACAGCTCTTTGCGGGGCTGGCGGGAGAGGAAAGTCCGAACTCCACAGGGCGGTGTGCCGGATAACGTCCGGGACGCGGGCTTCAAGGCCCGTGGACGGCCAGTGCCACAGAAAAGATACCGCCACGGGGACTCCGGTCCCTGGGGTAAGGGTGAAAAGGTGCGGTAAGAGCGCACCGCTCCGGCTGTGAGGCCGGGGGCAGGGTAAACCCCACACGGAGCAAGACCAAATAGGGAGGAAGCGCGCGGGCCAAGAGCCAGGCTCGCGCTCCATGCCGGCCCGGCGTGGCAAGGCGGCTCGAGTACGTGCCGAAACCTCCGGGTAGGTCGCTGAGGAGCGTCCGCGGCAACGCGGCGCCTAGAGGAATGACCGCACTACGACAGAATTCGGCTTACAGGCTCTCTTGCTAAACGGGGTCTCCGACGACAGGTTTTTGCCGTTGGGGTCCGGATGACGGCCCCGGAGGATGAACCCTCCGGGGCCGTCCATTTTGGCGAGGCAGCGGGCCGGGATCTGGCGCGGCTGCGGCTGAGAGCGCGGAAAGAGAGAACTCAGTCAGCAGCGGCGGCGCGGGACTCGTCTTCAACGCGGATGGCCTGGCTGTCGATGGAGAGGCACGAAGCAAGCTCGCTGAAGTCGCGATCCCACTGCGAGCGGTCGCCAAGCTGCAGCGTGGTGAGCGCGAAGCCGGAGGTGCGCAGGATTTCGTACCAGATGTTCTGTGCCTGCCAGAGATTGAGATCGAAAGGCAGCTCGGAGAGCGTGCGCGCGAGGGCAAGCGCGCGGTCGAGGACTTCAAGAGAGCCGGCGGACATCTGCAGCTCGACCATGGCGCGCTTCATGCGCTGATCGGCAATGTAAGAGAGCGTGGCGGTTTCGAGCGGGACGAGATCGGCCTTGGCCAGCGAGAGATAGGAGCGCATCTGTGCCACATCGATGGGGTCGCTCTCGAGGGTGCGGCGCAGGCCGGCGTTGATGGCAAAGCCGGCGGCCAGGGTGAGCGCAGGTGGCTTGGGCAGGCCGGCCTGCGAGAGATAGTGCAGCAGGCTGGCATGATCCTGGTAGATGGTGGCCAGCGAGTTCTCGATGTCCCAGAGGGTGGAGTTGAGAATGAGCTGCACGATGCGGCGCTGCTCGTCGCCGAAGAGCGAGATGAGCGAGTAGTCGGCGTGGCCGTAATAGCGGTCGAGCAGGCGAATGACCTCGGGGAAGTCGGCACGCTCCACGTGTTCGCCGGCCTCGGCGGCGAAGGCTTCAAATGCGGCGGCGTCGATGTCGCTGTAGGTTCTGACGGCGGCGGTAATGTTCTGGTCGCCGAAGTGAAGCACGGCAAACGAGAAGGCCTGCTGGCGGCCGGTGATGGCGCTGGCGATGTGCGCGCGGCCCAGGGCCAGGCGTCCGCGGCCGGAGGTGTGAATCTCGTAAGAGATGCGGCGGACGTGAAAGCAGAAGAGGTCCGTTTCGTCGGAGTAGGAAGAAAAGACGGAGCTGATGGCGTAGTGCGCGGCAACCTGCTCGAGATTGAGGGCCATGGTATGCACGCACTTCTGATAGATCTTTGCGCCGTCGCCGGCGGCAGTCGCGTTGGATTTCGCTTCAGCCAGGCGCGCGAGAAGTGCCGGCTCGAGCGCGGCAGCCTGTTTGCCGAAGAGCCGCTGTGCAAGCTGGAGAACGCGCGCCGAGTAAGCGATGATCTGTACGGTCTCGATGCCCGAGATATCGTCAAAGAACCAGCCACAACTGGTGAACATGAGCTGCGCGTGGCGCTGCATCTCCATGAGCTCACGCGCGCGGACGCGCGCAGATTCAGTGAGCACGTGCGCTTGCTGCTCGGCGAAGAAGCGATCAACGGATTCAGCGGAGTGGTCGAGAACGACCTGGATGTACGCGTCGCGCGCAGCCCATACATCGCGGAAGAGCTTGTTGCCTTCCTGCTCGGTGAGCGGAACGAGCTCGTCGCGAAGCTCGTCGAGTGCCATGCGCAGCGGGGCGCGCCAAGCCTGGTTCCAGCCGGGCTTGCCACTGTTGCAGCCGCAGTTGGAGCGCCAGCGCTCGACGCCGTGCACACAGCTCCATGAGGTGTCGTCCACAATCTCGCACTCGTACTCGGGCGGAAACTGGCTCAGGAAACTGCCGTAGTTGACGAGCCTGACGGTCTTGTCGCGTTCGAGAAGGCGGAGCGCGTAGGCAAGGGCCATGTCGCCATACTTGTGGTGATGGCCGTAGGATTCGCCGTCGGTGGCGACGTGAACGAGCTGCGGCTGCGCGGTGTCTTTGAATCCGGCGCTGAGGCGTGCGGCGAAGTCCTCACCGGAGTTGAGCAGGCCTTCAAAGGCGATGGCGCGCGAGGTGGGGCCGTTGTAAAAGAAGACGGTGATGGATGCGCCGGAGGCGAAGCGCACGAGATAGGGATGCGTGGTGTCGACGGTGGAGTCGGGCGTGTCGATCCACTGCGTGGCGGCGGGCTGCGCCGGATCGGCTGTCGCGGCAGGTTCCTTGAGCGGACGGATGCGCTTGCACTGATGCGGCGCGAGAATCGTGAACTTGATGCCGTTCTGCGCCAGCGCTTCGAGCGTGGCCGTGTCGGCAGCGGTTTCAGCAAGCCACATGCCTTCAGGGCGCTCGCCGAAGTGATAAATATAGTCGGCGATGCCCCAGCGAATCTGCGTGACGCGGTCGCGCGGGCTGGCCAACGGCATGATCATGTGGTTGTAGACCTGCGCGATGGCCGAGCTGTGGCCACGATAATGCCTGCGGCTGGTGCGCTCGCCGTCGAGGATCATGCGATAGGTGCGCGGCGCGTTTTCCTTGAGCCAGCTCAGCAGTGTGGGACCGATGTTGAAGCTGATGCGCGAGTAGTTGTTGACGATGCTGATGATCTGGTCGCGCGTGTTGACGATGCGCGCGGCGCCGTTGGTGGCGTAACACTCGGCGCAGACGCGCTCGTTCCAGTCGTGATAGGGCGCTGCGCTGTCCTGCGTCTCGACGGTCTCAAGCCATGGGTTTTCGCGCGGCGGCTGATAGAAATGGCCGTGAATGCAGATAAAGCGTTTACTCGGCGGCATCAAAAATTCCCATCGCAGCCGCGCGTGCAACGGCCGCTGAAGGTTATTTTACGGCGAAATGAGAAATCATTCGCAGCTCGGCGTTCTGGGGCAGTGACTCAATGGAAAGAGCACCCTCCCTCCAGGGCTAAAGCCCCTTGAATTTGTGCTGATTCTCGATGTACGGGCTGAAGCCCACCCTTCGCTGAAGCTCGTGCCCTTCAAAGCGGCAGACTGCCTTATTATGTGCGCGCGGAGCGGCCTGCAGGCGGCGTGCCTTTGGCCAGATCGCAGGCGCGCCACAGGTACCAACTGGCGACGGAGCGGAACGGCGCCCAGCGCTGGCCGCGCTTGAAGAGCACGTCGGGTTTGGGAAGGTCTGCGGCTTCAATGGGCCGCGACTTAGGCAGGCGCTGAAAGGTGAGCGCGTAGCCCTTGCGCACGCCGTAGTCGGTGACGGGAAGAACATCAGGCCGGCCGAGGCGAAAGATGAGCAGCATTTCGACGGTCCAGGGGCCGATGCCGCGCACCGTGGTGAGGCGCTCGACGATGTCGGCGTCTGACATTTTAAGGATGGCGGCGTGGGTGGGCACAGTGCCTTCGAGCGTGCGCGCGGCCAGATCGCGGAGAGCCTTGATCTTGTTGAAGGAGACACCGGCGGCGCGGAGCGGTTCGTCGGGTGTGGAGTGGAGCTGCGGCGGCGTGGGGTCGCCGCCGAAGAAAGCGCGCACGCGGGCGTGGATGGCGGCCGCGGCTTTGCCGTGGAGCTGCTGGTAAAGGATGGACTCGAGCAGCGACTCGAAGGGTGAGGGCGAGGGGTCAAGGCGCAGCGTGAAGGGGCCGGCGCGGTCGATGAGCGCGCCCAGCTTGGGGTCGCGGGAGCGGAGATGTGCGATGGCTTCGTCGGGGTTGAAGGGGAGCTTGCGGCTGCGGGCGGTGCGGGTCATGGAAAGAAGTGTAGCGCGTGGCGGCGGGGTTGGCAGTGTGCTTTCCCATCCTTGCAACAAAAAGCATCGCAAGGATGGGGCACCCAGGGATTGTGTTTGAGCGAGAAAGGCTGGATCGGGGGTTGTGCTTTCCCATCCCTTTTTTTGCTTCAGCCAAGACAGACGATGCGTTTTGGGAGATGGCCTCGGGTGGTACACTTCGGGGTTCGAAGATGCAAGGAGACTTAGCCATGAAACGCCGCGAGTTTGTGAAGACGATGACGGCTGCGAGTGCGGGATTGATGCTGCCGGGAGTGCGGAGTGTATGGGCCGCTGAGCAGAGCGCACCGAATCCGGACGTGAAGCGCGTGCTGGTGATGTTCAAGTGCCACTTTGACGTGGGGTTCATCGATACGCAATATAATGTGGTGCACAAGAGATACTTCGAGAAGTTCTTTCCGCAGGCGATCGAGATTGCGCGCGATGCGAACGCAGACGGCAAGCAGCGGTATGTGTGGACCACCGGATCGTGGCTCGTCTACGAGTACCTGGAGCAGGCTTCGGCCGCGGACAGGAAGACGATGGAGGATGCAATCGGGCGCGGCGATATTGCCTGGCACGGGTTGCCGTTTACGTGGGAGACGGAGATGCTTTCACCGTCGATGATCGAAGGTAGCCTGGCGCTGGCGCGGTCGCTCGATCTGCGCTTCGGCAAAGTGACGACAGGCGCCAAGATGACCGATGTGCCGGGCCACACGCGCGGCATGATTGCGCCGCTGGCAAAGAACGGCATCCAGTTCCTGGAGATCGGCGTGAATGGCGGCTCGACGCCGGCGGATCTGCCGCCGCTGTTTTTGTGGAAGAACCCTGCGGGCGCGAGCCTGGCAATGATGTATCACCACGAATATGGTGGTACGGCGGTGGTTCCGGGCGGGGACCTGGCGCTGGTGACCGAGGTGCGCGGCGACAACAGCGGTCCGCACACGGCGGAGGAGATTGCGAAGATTCACGCGGATCTGGCAGCGCAGTTTCCGAATGCCGAGATTCGTGCGGCGAGCCTTTCGGAGATGGCGAATGCGCTGAAGCCTTATCACGACAATCTGCCGGTGGTGACCGAGGAGATTGGCGACACGTGGATTCACGGGTGCGCGAGCGATCCGCTGAAGGTGGCGCGGTACCGGGCCGTGTCGCGGCTGCGCGATGCCTGGATTGCACAGGGCAAGCTGCACGTGGGTGGCGAGACCGATTTGCAACTGCTGCGGCATGTGCTGCTGGAAGCCGAGCACACCTGGGGCACGGATACGAAGACGTGGCTGGACTTTGATAACTACGAGCCGGCCGATTTAGCACGGATGCTAGACACGAAGAATTACAAGGTCGTGGAGTTCAGTTGGATCGAGAAGCGGCAGGATTTGCTGGATGGCGTGATGACGCTGCCCGAAGTATTGCGCGAAGAGGCGCAGCTTGCGGTCGCGGGCGTGACGCCGGCGTGGCCGGTTGTGTCTCCGAAGGCGACGGCGGTTGCGCCAAGCGAGACGATCGAGACGGCGCATTTTGTGCTGAAGATTGATGCGAAGACGGGCGCGATTACGAGGTTACTCAGCAAGTCCTCGCGGCGCGAGTGGGCGAGCGAGAAGAATCCGATTGCACTGCTTACTTACCAGACGCTTTCGCAGGACGACTATCAGCGGTTCCTGGCGAGTTATCTCACGACCAGGGCGGACTGGGCGCAGAAGGATTTTGGCAAGCCGAACATCGAGCGGTTCGGCGCGCGCAGCGAAGAGTGGCATTCGCAGCAGGCCAAAGTGAGCATGGAAGAGACAGACGCGGCACATCGCGTGGTGATTGCGCTTGCGTTCCAAGATGAGGAGGCGCTCCAGTCAGGGCGCGCGGCGTATCCGCGGCACGCATTTGTGGAGATGGAGCTGCCGAAGGATGAAGAAGTGATTCAGTTGACAGCGTCGTGGTTTGGCAAGCCGGCGACGCGGATGCCGGAGGCGCTGTGGCTCACGTTCAATCCCATTGTGGAGGATGGGAAGCTGTGGTCGCTCGATAAGTCGGGCGAGGCGGTTTCGCCGTTCGAAGTGGTGAAGTCGGGCAACCGGCACATGCACGCGGTCGGGAAGGGATTCGAGTACAAGGGCAGCAACTCGTGGTTTGCGGTGGAGACGCTGGACGCGCCGGTGGTGGCGCTGGGCGAGCGGAGCGCGCTGTTGTTCTCAAACGATCAGCCCGATCTGGGCAAGGGCATTCACTCGTGCCTGTTCAACAATACGTGGGGCACGAATTACATCATGTGGTACGGCGAGGACGTGAAAGCGCGGTATGTACTGCGGATCGCGTGAGTTTTTTCCCTGCTGTACGAAGGGCTAAGGAAACTCTGAATAAGTCGTGTTTTGAAAGGGCACGGCTGCCGTACTCCGCGCTTGTAACATGAAGGAGAGCAAGTGGGAGCAGCAACGCGATGAAGATGCGGCCGGGAACGCAGACGGGATTTTTGATGTGCGGC
>JASHPJ010000069.1 GCA_030038195.1 Acidobacteriaceae bacterium | reverse complement strand
CCACCCGTTATGCCAAACACTCAGATTCTTGCCTTGCCGCCGTGTATATCCGCTGCATGATGCTATGGATCAATATCTCGTGACGACACTGCCTAATGTCCTGTCTCTGACCGTTCATAACATAAATACTGCTGTCATCCTGAGCGAGGGTCGCCGCGGCGGAGAGTCGAAGGTCGAAGATCCGCCGTGGCGGAATCCGCGGTTGTTTTTCTGATTCAAGATGGAGTGCACCATCTGTGAAATTGCTCTAAAGCCGTGCCCTTTCAAGGCTCTTGCCTTGCTCTGAAGAGTTTTTAAACAGGTTCTAAGCACTCTCGCTTGTTACTTGGTCAGTTCGGCCAGCAGCACCTTGGCCTTGGCGGCCAGTGTGTGCGCGCCATCCACGTCGCCGGAGACCAGCGCGGCCTTGGCCTGCTTCAGGAATTCGCGGATGTGGTCGGCCGTCTTCTGTTCCGCATCGCTCAGCGGGCGCGTGATGTTGTTGAGCCCGCGCTCGGTGGCCCCGATCATATCCTCAGTCTCCTGCCGGTAGTTCGACGGATCGCCCGAGGATAGCTGGCCGATTGCGCTCACCCCCGGATTCGGCGCGGGATTCGAGGCTTCCTGCGTGGAATTGGCCGGTGGCGTGCTGTTTTTTGGCTTGCGATGCCTGGGCGCCGGTTTGGGCGGCGTTGGGGCAGGCTTGGTCGGTTCGGGAGGAATGGTGACTACCGGCGGCGGCAGGTTGACAGGCGCGGTGGAAGGCGGCGGAGGTGGATTGTCCACAATTGGCGGCGCAAGCGGCTGCACCTGTGCCTGCTGCTTGTGCACACACGCAGTGAGGAAAAAAGGCAAAAGCCAGACGGCGATCTTGGCGGGCAACTTCATGCCGCAGGTCCCTTCTTTTCTTGTGCAACCGCCGGTCGAGGATGCCGGCGCCCCCATTCCGTGGCGGCAAGAGGAATTCGCAGCCGGAACTCCGTGCCACGGTCTACCCTCGATTGTACTTCCACGCTCCCGTGGTGCAACTGCAGAATCCGGTAAGTCATGGCCAGCCCGATGCCGCTACCGCCGCTCTTGGTGGTGAAATAGAGATCGAAGATCTTTTCCTTGATCTCGTCCGGAATGCCAGCGCCCTGGTCGGCGATGCGCAGTACGGCAGACCGCGCCGCCGCGCCGCTGCGATCGCCATTGGCCGCAGCCTTGCGGTCGGTTTCAAGCACTACGTCCAGCCTGCCTCCCTCAGGCATGGCCTGCGCGCCGTTCTGGATCACGTTGAGCGCCGCCTGCTTGAGCAGATCGGCATCCACGTTGGCAATGAGCGGTTCCTCCGGCATGCTGCTCACCACCGTCACGTTGCGCGTGGAAAGCTCCTCGGCCGCCAGCGCCAGCACATCGGCAATCACCCCGCGCAGGTCCTGCTCGCGAAGCTGCAGCTCCACCGGCCGCGAAAAATCCACCAGCGTCTGCACTACCCGGTCGAGCCGGCGAATCTCCGCGTCAATCACCTCCAGGTGCCGGCCCGCGGGACCGCCCGCATCGCCCAGCTTGGACTTGAGCAGCTCCAGGTGCACGACGATCGCGTTGATGGGGTTCTTCACTTCATGCCCTACGCCAGAGGTGAGCCGGCCGATGGATGCCATGCGCCGCGACAGCTCCAGCTCTGACTCGATCTCCTCGGCTGACTCCACGTCGTGCAGCGTTACCAGCGCGCCCAGCCCCTGCTGCGTCTCATCGTCGTGAATAAAGTCCACTGAGGCTTGGATGCGCTTTCCAGTCTCGGTGCGAATCTCCTCGTGAACCATCGAGATACCGGCGTCCAGCGCCTCCCACAGCGAGCGCCCCAGCACCGTGGAGCGGTCAAAGATTTCCCGCGCGTGCAGTCCCAGGATGCTGTCGCGATCCTTCTGCAAAAATCTCCGCGCCGCATCCGACACCAGCACCGCGCGTCCATCGCCGGTAAACAGCAGAATGCCATCCTGCAGGTTCCCGAGGATCTGGTCGAGATTTTCTTTCAGCGCCGAAAAAACCTCCTCCACATTGCGCATGCGCTGGCCGATCATCTCGATCTTGTTTGAGACGCGCGCGGCCATGTCCTGGTTAGGTGCCGGCTCTTCGGCGCCGGCCGACTCGCTCGCGGTGGCCGTCCAGTAATCGAGCTGCAGGCTGATCTCTTCCAGCGGCCGCAGCGCGAAGTTGCCCAGCAGAAACGCCACCACCAGCGCCGCGCCGAGCGCGAAACCCATCAGCCACAGGGCCTGCTCGAGCCACGGCTTGTAAAACGCGCTCAGCAGGGTGGTGCGCACGCCCACGTGCACGCTGGCAAACAGCTCGCCGTTGCGTTCGAGCGGCACCACCACGTCAAACACCTTGGGCGGGCCGAAGACCTCGGTCGTCAGCTCGAGTGGCCCGGCGTCAAGAAGCTGGTGATAGCTGGGGCGCACGGGCAGCGGCTTGTCCTGGTTGTCAGGATTGCTGCTCAGCAGCGTGTCGTTCTCGCCGTCGCCGATGTTCACGTCGTAAACGGTGAGCGAATAGCGGTTGACCGATTCAATCGCCGCCTGCAGCGGTGCGCTGTTTCTCACCGCGGCGGCTTCCAGCGCGCGCAGTTGCAGCGGATTGTTGGGATCGACCTGCTGGCCCTTGAGCCCGGTCTCCAGCGCGTTTTCCAGCGCCAGCCAGATCTGCTGCGCCACCATCTGGTTGGTGTCGTACGACTGCTGCACGGCCGCCTTTACCAACTGCATCACGTAGACCACCGACACCAGGCCGGCCACAAGAAACACCAGGGCCGTGATCGCCAGCACGAGTTGGGTCTTGAGGCGCATGACTTACTCTTCTTGAGCGCGATACTCTTTCAGCTTGTTGTGCAGCGTCTTCAGGCTCACGCCCAGGATTTCGGCGGCGCGGGTCTTGTTTTGTCCTGTAGCTTCGAGCGTGCGCAGGATCAGCATCCGCTCCGCTTCATCCACCGTGGTGCCCACCTGCACTGAGATTGCGCCAGCATCCGGCGAGGCGGCCATCGGCCCCTTGGTTTTTCCGAAACCCGGAGGCAGGTGCCCGGCGTCCAGCGGTGCGCCGTCGGGGCACAGGATCACCGCGCGCTCGATGGTGTTGCGCAGCTCACGCGCGTTCCCCGGCCAGTCGTAGCTCATCAGCCGGTCCAGCATGGATGCGGCCACGCCCGACACCTTGCGGCCGTGCTTCTGGTTCATCTCGTTCAGCATGGCCTCCGTCATGGCCGGCAGATCTTCCGGGTGGTCGCGCAGCGGCGGCATGTGAATGTTGAAGACGTTGAGCCGGTAGAAGAGATCGGCGCGCAGGTGTCCCGCGGCCACGGCCGCGCCGGGATCGCGGTTGGTAGCGGCCAGTACGCGCACATCCACGTCCTGCTCGGTGCGCGCGCCCAGCCGGCGCAGCTTGCGCTCTTCCAGGACGCGCAGCAGCTTGGCCTGCGTGCCGATAGGCATCTCGCCAATCTCGTCCAGCAGCAGCGTTCCGCCCGAGGCCAGCTCGAAGCAGCCGGCGCGCCGCTCGGCCGCGCCCGTGAATGCGCCCTTCTCGTGGCCGAAGATCTCGCTTTCGATCAGCGTCTCCGGAATCGCCGCGCAGTTGACGGCAACAAACGGCCGCGTCTTGCGCGGGCTGAGCGTGTGCAGCGTGCGCGACACCAGCTCCTTGCCTGTCCCGCTTTCGCCGGTGATGAGCACCGGCACGTTCGACGGCGCAATCTGCTCGATGAGCCCGAAGATCTCCCGCATCGCCCTGGAGCCGCCCACCAGCGCGCCCAGCACGCCGCTCTCGCGCAGCCGTCGCCGCGCCACTTCGAGCTCGATGGCCGTCTCTCGCTGCCGCGTAGCGTTGCCCAGGATGGTGCGCAGCCGCGTGGCATCCACCGGCTTGGGCAGAAAGTCGTAGGCGCCCAGCTTCATGGCCTCCACGGCCACCTGGATGGAGCCCATGGCGGTGAGCACCACCACGGCCACATTCGAGCTCAGGCCCGTGCCCTCTTCCGCCAGCTTGGCCAGCAGGCCCAGGCCGTCCAGCCGCGGCATCTTCAGGTCCGTCACCACGATGGCCGGATCCCAGGCCAGGACCTTTTCCCAGGCCTCGATCCCGTCCCGCGCAGTCTCGGTCTGGTATCCCCATCCGGAGATCAACTCGGCCAACCCCATCAGCGCGTGCGGCTCGTCTTCAGCAATGAGGACCTTTACGGCGTTCTCCATAAAACTACCCGTGCAAGCTCGACCTGGTTTTAAAGATGCTGTCTTGAGAGAGCGCGGCTTTCGCCGTGCCGCACAAGCTCTTCCAATCAATCAGCGGCTTTAGCCGCTGCGAAGCGTCCCGGTTGCTGACGCAGCACAACAACTCTCTTGCTAGAGTAAAACGCCCGAGCCGGCATTGGTCCTCCTAAACGCACTAAGCTGAATGCATGCTCGACTACGAGATTTCCCCCACTGAAGCCGCGTCGCTCATCCAGGCGGGCCAGGTCCGCGTCATCGACGTGCGCGAGCCGTGGGAGTTTGCTGCCGCGCGCATCGAGGGCAGCGTGGCGATGCCCATGGGCGACGTGCCCGCCCGCGCACACCAGGAGCTCGACCCCGAAGAACGGCTGGTGATTGTCTGCCACCACGGCGTGCGCTCGATGAACGTAACCGTCTGGCTGCGCAACCAGGGATTCGAGCAGGCGCAGTCCCTGCGCGGCGGCATCGATGCATGGGCGGCAGAGGTAGACCCGTCGGTCGGCCGATACTGACCAATGAGCCTCAGAAGCTTGTCGAGAAAGTTACACGGCAGGCACAAAGTGTCAGGGCACGGCTTCAGCCGTGCCGCAAGTGCAAAAGAAAGTTGTAGCCCCCGCGGGAACATTGCGGTTCGCGATTTGTTTTGCAGCAGGTTCATCTCAGGATTCTCTTGAGTCAAAGGCCAAACGGATCATGCAAAAACGCTTTATCGCCAGGGTGGGCTGCTCTTTCCTGCTCTTCGCTGTGTCCGCATCGGCTGAGGTCAAGCCCTCCGCGCTCTTTACTGACCACATGGTGCTGCAGCGAGGCATGGAAGTGCCGATATGGGGAACGGCTGCTCCCGGCGAAGCGGTACAGGTCGCCTTCGACGGCCAGACCCGTTCCACCATCGCGGGCGCCGACGGCAATTGGATGGTGCGCCTGGACAAGCTCAAGGCCGGCGGGCCCTTCGAACTGCAGATCGAAGGCAAGAACTCCATCACCATCCACGACGTGTTGGTAGGCGAGGTGTGGCTCGCTGCCGGCCAGTCGAACATGGTCTTCACCGTCTCGAAAAAAGCCGCGTTCTTTGCCGGAATGCTCGATGAAGACAGGGAAATTGCCGCGGCCAGCTATCCCCAGATTCGTATGTTCACCGAAAGAACCGTGAAGGCCTACACGCCGCAGGACACCGCGCTCGGCAACTGGCAGGTTTGCAGTCCGCAGACAGTTGGCGCGTTCTCAGCCGTCGGTTATCTCTTCGCACGCGATCTGCAGCAGGAGCTGCATGTACCCGTAGGCATTGTCACCGTAGCCTTTGGCGCCAGCACGGCTGAGGCGTGGCTGCCGCGCGAGGCGCTTGCTGGCGACCCGCAGTTGAAACCGTTACTGGACCGTTTCGATGCTCGCGAAACCTACTTTCGTGACCATCCGCACGCCATGGCCGCCGATGCGCCGCCCGCGCCGCAGACGCTGAACGCGCGCTCTGCCGGCCCGCGGACCGGCCCTCTATTCGATCCCGCCGACGACCAGCACGAACCCACCGTGCTGTTCAACGGCATGCTGCATCCCGTCATTCCCTACGCCCTGCGCGGAGCCATCTGGTACCAGGGCGAATCCATCGTCGGCGGTCGCGTCGGCGTTGAGCTTTACCCGCGCGTGATGGAGGCGCTGGTGACCACGTGGCGCAATCTCTGGGGCGAGGGCGATTTCCCGTTTTACGCCGTGCAGCTCGCCGCGCTCAACAACGTCTCGAACAACCCCATGGTGCGCGAGCAGCAGGCCAGGATTCTCTCGCTGCCCAACACCGGCCTCGCCGTCACCATTGACGTGGGCGACCCGGACAACGTGCACCCCAAGGACAAGGAGCCCGTGGGCCGCCGTCTCGCCCTCATCGCGCTCGCCAAGACCTACGGCCGCAAGGTCGAGTGCTCCGGTCCCGTCTATGCCTCGATGAAAGTCGAAGGTCATGCCATCCGCATCCGCTTTACACACGCTGACGGCGGACTCGTCGCCAAGGGCGGTCCGCTCAAGTGGTTCCAGATCGCCGGTGCTGACCAGAGTGTTAACCAGCACTTCGTCGACGCCGATGCCATCATCGACGGCGACACTGTGATCGTGAAAAGCCCACAGGTCCCGCGCCCCGCAGCCGTGCGTTACGCCTGGGCCAACTATCCCGGCGGCGCAAACCTGTACAATGCCGCCGGCCTGCCCGCCGCGTCTTTCCGCACAGACAACTGGGACGCACTCTCCGGCATCGCCA
>JASHPJ010000068.1 GCA_030038195.1 Acidobacteriaceae bacterium | reverse complement strand
GGCCAGGATGTGCCGGAGCGCGCGCAGTATATCCGCGTGATCCTGGCGGAGCTCACGCGCATCCAGAACCATGCCGCTGCGATCGGGTTCCTGATCCAGGAGATGGGCGCCAGCGGCACGCCGCTGATGTACGCCTTCCGCGAGCGCGAAAAAATCCTTGACCTGTTCGAGTCGCTCACCGGCTCGCGCATGATGTGCAACTACATGCGCTTTGGCGGATGCCGCGTGGATGTGTCGAAGCCGTGGATCGAGGCGGCGCGCAAGGTAGTAGCCGGCCTTCCCGCATTTGTGGACGAGTTTGAAGCGCTGCTCACCACCAACGAGATCCTGATGGCGCGCTGCCAGGGCATCGGCGTGCTCCGGCCCGATCTCGCGGTGAACGCGGGCGTAAGCGGGCCGATGCTGCGCGCTTCGGGCGTGAGCTACGACATTCGCAAGGTGGATCGCTACGGCATCTACGACCGCTTCAAGTTCCGCGTGCCGCTGGGCGACCATGGCGACATCTACGACCGCTACATGGTGCGCGTGCTGGAGATGCGCGAGTCGATCGGGATTCTGAGCCAGGCGTTGCAGAAGATTCCGGGCGGACCGGTCATGGATCCGAAGGCGAAGCTTCGCAACTTCCGTCCCAAGGCGGGCGAAGCGTATGGACGCATTGAAGCGCCCAAGGGCGAGCTTGGATTTTATCTGATCAGCGATGGCGGGCCGAATCCGTATCGCTACCGCGTGCGGCCGCCCAGCCTGGTCAACCTGACGATTTTGGAAGACATGTGCCTGGGGCAGAACGTGGCGGACGTGGTGCTGATCTTTGGCTCGGTGGATATTGTGCTGGGAGAAGTGGACAGATAGCTCAATCCGGAGGATTGAATTTGTTAGGCGAGGGAATTGTCAAAGGCATGCTGGAGACGGCGAAGAACTTCGCTGGCAGCTTTGTCTCAGAAGAGCGGCTGACGACCGTCGAGTATCCGGAGCAGCGGATACCCACGGCCGAAGATGCGCGCGTATTTCCTTTCCTCGTCTACGACGGGCCGGACTGGGAGGCCGGGTTGCGCTGCGTGGCCTGCCAGATCTGCGAAAAAGGGTGCCCGCCCAAGTGCATCTACATTGAAAAGAGCAAAGACAAGAAGCCGGACTACGTAGGCAAGATGCAGATTTATCCGGCGCGGTTCGACATTGACGTTTCGGTTTGCATGAGCTGCCAGATCTGCGTCGAGGTGTGCCCGTTCGAGGCCATTAAGATGAACACCGAGTTCGAGCTGGCCACCGGCGACCGCTTTGGCGGGCTGCTGCTCGACCGGCACAAGCTGGCCAGGTCAAACGAGTACTATCACTCGATTCATCCCACCGAAGCTGCGGAGGTGGACGCGCGGCTGGCCGAAGAAAAGGCCAAGGTGGAAGCCAAGGCCAAAGCCGCGGCTGAGGCTGCCGCCGCAAAGGCCGCTGCCGCCGCGGCGGCAAAACCGGAAGCGCCAAAATCCGAATCTCCGGCCGCGGGAGGCGACTAGCCCATGGCTGCGGCGCCCATTTCGGTCACTCTTGACCAGGTATTCATTGTTCTGCGCGACTGGCTCACCCACTTTTTGCCGGCGGCTCTGCAGCCGTTTGCAGCGGTGGTGCTGGAAGTGGTGGCGATCGTCTGCGTTTTTCCGGGGTTGTTTGCGCTGACCACGGTGTTTGAGCGCAAGGGGCTGGGACGCATGCAGAATCGGCTCGGGCCCAATCGCGTGGGACCGTTTGGATTTTTCCAGCCTATCGCCGACGGCATCAAGTCGCTCACCAAGGAAGATATTGTTCCGCTCAACGCCGACGCGGTGGTGCACTTTCTTGCGCCGCTGGTGCTGGTTGTCGCCGTCTTCATGGGCTTCGCCGTGCTGCCGATGGGCCGCAACATGGTGCTCGTGGACATGGACGCAGGCCTGCTGTTCTTCTTCGCCATGGGCGCGTCGACGGAACTGTCGATCTTCATGGCCGGTTGGTCGAGCCGCAACAAGTATTCGATCCTGGGCGCCATGCGCGCGATAGCGCAGATGATCAGCTACGAAGTGCCGCTGCTGCTTTCGAGCGTAACGGTTGTCATGATCGCCGGCTCGCTCTCGCTGACCAAGATCGTGGAAGCGCAGAACCAGTACACGGGAATCTTTCCGCACTGGTACGTATTTACGCCGTGGGGTCTGGCCAGCTTTGTGATGTTTGCCATTGCGGCCACGGCAGAGACCAACCGCACGCCCTTCGACCTGCCGGAGGGCGAGTCGGAGCTGGTGGCCGGCTACTTCACCGAATACTCGGGATTCAAGTTTGCGTTGTTCTTCCTGGGCGAGTACCTAGGCATGTTTTCCATCTCCGGCCTGGGTGCAACGCTGTTCTGGGGTGGATGGAGCGCACCGCTTTCGATCCTGAGCTGGGTGCCCTCGTGGATCTGGTTTTTCTCGAAAGATATGGCGGCGATCTTCGTCTTCATCTGGCTGCGCGGCACGCTGCCGCGGCTCCGCCAGGACCAGTTGATGAACTTTGCCTGGAAGTTCGTGCTGCCCTTTACGCTGCTGAATCTTGTCGTGACCGCGCTCTGGCGTTTCATGGAGGGTGGCTGGCTGCGCTGGGTGGTATGCACGGCGATCCTGGCCGGCGCCTATGTGCTGATGGGCCGCACGGGCATGCACCGCAAACACTTTGGGCCAAGGAGCTACCGCTATGCGGAGTAAGGAGGGTTGGCGATGAGCGTCGTGTTTTATGGGATCGCGGCCCTTACGGTGGCCGGCGGGCTGGCGGCTGTGCTGCTCAAGAACACGGTGCACTGCGCGCTGGCGGTAGCCGTTGCGTTTGCCGGCCTGGCGCTGTTGTTCCTCTCGCTCGACGCGCAGTTCGTAGGCTTTGCGCAGATCCTGGTGTACGTGGGCGCGGTGGCGATTCTGATTGTGTTCGCGATTCTGCTCACGCGCGGCGCGGAGCCGGTGACCGGCGGCGTCTTCAGCAAGAGCTGGCTGGTGGGCCTGGTGATTGCCGCCGGCGTCTTTGCCGTGCTGGGCTGGGCGGTGTTGCAGAGCGCGCACGCGCTACCGCTGGTGACAGCCGCGCCGGCCGTTACGGTGCAGGACATTGGCGTGGCGCTGGTGGGCCGCTACGTGCTGCCGCTGGAAATTGTCGCGCTGCTACTGACGGCGGCCACCATTGGCGCGGTGATTGTGGCGCTGCATGAGAAAGAGAGGACGCGGTGATGGGTGTCGCTTCGCCCCTGGCGGCGTATCTGCTGGTTGCCGCGCTGCTGTTCGCCATTGGGCTGGCCGGCGCGCTCACGCGGCGCAACGCCATCCTGGTGCTGATCGGAATTGAACTGATGCTCAACGCCGCCAATCTCAACTTCATCGCCTTCTGGCGCTACGGGCCGCATCCCGAGGCGCTGACCGGCATGATGTTCGCCATCTTCTCGATTGCCGTGGCCGCGGCGGAAGCCGCCGTGGGTCTTGGACTGGTAATCGCCATCTATCGCTATGCAAAGACCACCGATCTTGACCAGATGAACAGGATGAAGGGGTGAACGGATGCTGATGCAAGATGTCGGGGCCTTTCATCCTGAGTTCGTCGATCTTTCCACATCAACTGCTGCGCAATGGTTGTGGCTGATTCCGGCGGTGCCGATAGTTGCCTCGGGCATCATTGCGCTGCTCAGGCAGCCGCGCCGCAAGCCGGCGGCGGCGCTGGCGATTGGCTCGCTCGGCTGCTCGCTGCTGATTGCGCTCTACGCGTTTGCGCACGTTGTCTCCAACTGGGCGAGCGGCATCACGACGCGCGAGGTGGTCAACTTCACCTGGATGCAGACCGGCGCTTCGACGGTCGATCTCGGCTGGGTGCTCGATCCGCTCTCGGCGGTGATGATGGTGATGGTCTGCCTTGTGGGCCTGCTCATCTTCATCTACTCCGTCGGCTACATGGAGCACGACGAGAACTTCACGCGGTTCTTCTGCTTCCTGTCGCTGTTTGCGGGTGCGATGCTGGGCGTGGTGATTGCCAACTCGCTGCTGCTCCTGTTCATGTGCTGGGAGCTGGTGGGACTCACGTCGTACCTGCTGATCGGCTTCTGGTATCACAAGCCGTCGGCGGCTGCGGCGGCCAAGAAGGCGTTTCTCACCACGCGCGTGGGCGACATCTTCTTCCTGCTGGGCATCGTGTGGCTCTTTAATGCGACCGGCACGCTGCTCTTTTATAACCACGGCTCGGGCTCGATGGAGGGCCTTGCCCTCGCCAATCTGCTTACGCAGCACGCGGGACTGGGCCTGAGCGCGGCGGGCGCGATTGCGCTGCTGATCTTTGCCGGAGCGGTGGGCAAGAGCGGACAGCTTCCGCTGCACGTGTGGCTGCCCGACGCGATGGAAGGCCCCACGCCGGTTTCCGCGCTGATTCATGCGGCGACGATGGTGGCCGCGGGCGTTTACCTGGTTGCGCGCGTGTATCCGCTGATGGCCGCGGGCGCGCCGCTCAGCAGCGTTGGCGCAATGGCCGGCACCACGGCGCCGCTGATCGTGGTGACCTGGATCGGCTCGGCGACGGCGGTGTTTGCCGCGCTCATCGCCATTGCCCAGAACGACATCAAGCGCATCCTGGCTTACTCGACCGTCTCGCAGCTTGGTTACATGATGGCCGGCCTGGGGCTGGGCGGCGTAGCGGTGGGCCTGTTTCACCTGATCACGCACGCGTTCTTCAAAGCGCTGCTGTTCATGGGCGCGGGCTCGGTGATTCACGGCTGTCACGAAGAGCAGGACGTGCGGCGCATGGGCGGACTGTGGCCGGTGATGCCGGTGACCTTCGCTACGTATGCCATCGGCATGCTGGCGCTGTGCGGATTCCCGATCTTCTTCTCCGGCTTCTGGAGCAAAGACGCAATCCTCGAAGCGGCGCACCAATCGGGCTTCATCAAGGGACCGTATTACCTGCTGGCGTTTGGCGCGCTGCTCACCGCGTTTTACATGACGCGGCAGGTGAGCTACGTGTTTTTTGGCAAGTGGCGTGGCCACGGGCATGCGCATGAGAGTCCGAAAGTGATGACCGCGCCGCTGGCAATCCTGGCGTTTTTTGCCATTGCTCTCGGCATCATCGGCACGCCGGCGTGGCCATGGTTCCACGCGTTTCTTGACGGGCACGCGGCAGCCATCGATCTGCACGCCTTCGCCGAAGCGGACTTCCTGAAACTGCTGGGCACATCGGCGGTGATCGTGTTTCTCGGCCTGGGGCTTGGCTGGGCGCTCTACGGCAACAAGTCGCCGGCGGCCGAAGAGCCCGATGCGCTGGAAAAAGCAACGCCGTGGCTCTGGGCCGGATTGCGCGACCGGTTGTACGTCGATGAGTTCTACAGCGCCACGTTCATTGTGTTCTATGCGTGGTGGGCGCGCGTGGCCGACTGGTTCGACCGGTGCGTGTGGGGCGGCATTGTGGCGCTGGTGACGTGGCTCTTCAGGCTGTGGGCGCAGTTGAATCGCTGGATTGACAACGAGTGGGTCGATGGTGGATTCGACAAGACCTGCGACGAGCTTTCCAGCGGCGGCGGCCTGCTGGCCCGCGTCCAGAACGGGCGCGTGCAGATTTATCTGCGCGTGCTGGCGGTGGCGGTGGTGGCGCTGGCCGTAATCCTGATCTGGAGCAGCCGGTCATGAACGGAATCCTCACGCTGCTCACAGTTCTGCCGCTGGCTGGCGCGGCCATTGCCCTTTTTTCGGGCAGGCATGGGCGCGGCGTCGCGCTGGTCACGTCGCTTCTCAGTCTTGTCCTTGCGCTGGTGGTGTGGCTGCACCTGCCTGCGGACGGCGCCATGGGCATGGTGGAGCTGCATCCGTGGGCGCCTTCGCTCGGAATCGAATATCATCTGGGCGTGGACGGGCTGGGCGCGTTGATGCTGGTGCTCTCGGCCATCGTCACGCTCATGTCGGTCGATGCCGCGCATCGCGTGCATCATCAGCCGGGGCTTTACTACGCGCTGGTGCTGGCGCTGGAGTCGGGGCTGTTCGGCTCGTTTACCGCGCTCAATTTCTTCCACTGGTTCCTGTTCTGGGAGCTGAGCCTGATTCCGGCGTTCTTCCTCATCAAGCTGTGGGGAGGACCGAAGCGCGGTCCGGCGGCGACGCAGTTCTTCATCTACACCATGGCCGGATCGGTGGCGCTGCTGCTCTCGTTCCTGGCCGTATTTCTCTCGACCGGTGTGATGGACTTTGGCAAGCTCGCCGACATGGCCGCGAACGGCACGCTGGCGCAGATGGTAACGGCGCATCTGGGCGCGGTAATGCCGTGGCTGGCAATGGGCGTGCTTGCCGGCTTTGCGGTGAAGGTGCCGCTCATGCCGTTCCACACCTGGCTGCCGGCCGCGTACGCTGAGGCACCGTCGCCGGTGACCATGCTGCTCACCGGCGCCATGTCGAAGATGGGCGTCTACGGTCTGCTGCGCATTGCCATCCCGATCTTCGGACCGCAGATTGCCGCCCTGCGCACACCGCTGCTGGTGCTTGCCGTTGCCACGGTGGTGATGGGCGCATGGGCCGCGGCGGCGCAGAAAGACCTGAAGCGCATCTTCGCCTACTCATCGGTGAATCACCTGGGCTACTGCCTGCTAGGCATCTTTGCGCTGGCAATTCCGGCAGGAGCCGCATCGCAGGGAACCCAGGCCGCGGCGCTGAACGGTGTGATCCTGCAGATGTTCAATCATGGACTCACGGCCGCGGCGCTCTTCTGGTTCGTCGCCATGATCCAGATGCGGTCGGGCGGCCTGCGCGGCATAGACGACTTTGGCGGACTGCGCAAGCCGGCGCCGGTGTTGGCCGGGCTGATGGGGATTGCGCTGTTTTCGTCGCTCGGGCTGCCGGGACTGAATGGATTTGTGAGTGAGTTCCTGATCTTCCGCGGCGTGTTTCCGCTCTCGTGGGTCGCCGGAACGGTTGCGGTGCTGGGGCTGCTGGTGACAGCGGCTGTGATTCTGACCGTGATTCAAAAGGTTTTTGCAGGCCCGGTGCCGGAGCGGTGGGCCGAATTTCCTGATCTGCACGCGAGCGAGCGGCTGGCGCTGGCGCCGGTCATCGGGCTCATGCTGCTGCTCGGCCTTGTGCCTCAGCTCATCGTGGACACCATCAATCCCACGGTGATGAACCTGCTGGCGCACTGGAGATTTTAAAGAATGGCGTGGACCATCTACCTTTCGTTTGCCGGCGCGCTCGTTGAGGCTCTGCTGCCCAAGGGCAAAAATGAGCTTGCGCGCTGGCTGGCGCTGGCCGTTGCCGGGGCTGCGCTGATTCTTGCGCTGACCGGATTCGTGAGCGGCATGGGGCAGGGGCGCGTGGTGCTTGCGGATGCGGCCTGGGTGCCGTCGATGGGCATTCACTATCTGCTGGCGGCCGATGGCATCAGCCGCGTGCTGGTGCTGCTCACCGGCATCGCTGCCGTGGCCGGCGTGCTCTTCAGTTGGAACATCGAGCTGCGCACCAACCAGTTCTTCGCGTTTTATTTTGCGCTCATCGGCGGCGTATTCGGCGTCTTTTTGAGCTTCGACTTCTTTCTGCTTTTCACCTTTTACGAGATCGCGATCGTGCCCAAGTACTTCCTCATCGCCATCTGGGGATCGACGCGGCGCGGGTACGGCGCGATGAAGCTGGCGCTCTACTCGTTCGTCGGCTCGGCGATGGTGCTTATCGGATTGCTGGCCGCGTACACCGCCTCGGGGAGCCACTCGACGGCGCTCGTCGATCTGGCGCGCGCGGGGCTGCCGGTACACATGCAGATGTGGCTTTTCCCGCTGGTGTTCGTGGGCTTTGCCATTCTCGCCGGCATGTGGCCGTTCCACACCTGGGCGCCGACGGGCCACGTGGCCGCGCCCACCGCTGCGTCCATGCTGCTGGCCGGCGTGGTGATGAAGCTGGGCGCTTATGGCTGCCTGCGCGCGGGCATGGGGCTCTTTCCGCACGGTCTTGACCCGTGGGGATTCTCGTTCCTGGGCCTCGGCTCGTGGCGCGACGTGTTTGCGGTGCTGGCGGTGATCGGCATTGTCTATGGCGCGCTGGTGGCGCTGGCGCAGTCTGACTTCAAGTTTGTCATTGGCTACTCGAGCGTGAGCCACATGGGCTTCGTGCTGCTCGGGTTGATGACGCTCAACCAGATCGGCCTGGACGGCGCGGTGCTGCAGATGTTCTCGCACGGCGTGATTGCCGGGCTGCTGTTCGCCATTGTGGGCCGCATCGTCTATGAGCGCACGCACACGCGGCAACTGGCCGAGCTTGAAACGATGCACCTGGCGCGACGGCTGCCCTTTGCCGCCTGGGCCTTTGTGATTGCGGGCATCGCGTCCATGGGCCTGCCGGGCTTTTCGGGATTCATCGCCGAGCTGCAGGTGCTGGTGGGCGCGTGGCACGCGAATCCATGGTGGACGGCCGCGGCGGGCGTGGGCATTGTGGTGGGTGTGGCGTACACGTGGCGCGCGCTGCAGAAAGCGTTCTTCACAGATGCGGTGCCGACTGCGCATGAGCTTGAGTCGGAACAAGCGCATGGGTTCGCGCCGATCACCTGGCCTGAGATGGCCGGCGTGGCGCTGCTGGGTATCTCGACGATCGTCGTTGGCCTCTATCCGCGGATTCTGCTCGACTCGATTGAGCCGGCGGTGAAAGCGCTGCTTGCGGGAGGGATGCAATGAACTACGCAGATCTCTTCCGCGTTACGCTGCCCGAGACGGTGCTGGAAGTTGCGGCGATTGTGGTGCTGGTTGCCGATCTCGTGTTTCTGCGCAAGGCGGTGCTCAGAGCGCGCGTGGCTGCGGCTTCGCTATTGGGAATTGCGGGTTGCGCGGTGGCATGGTGGGCTGTGGGATGCGCAGGCGCGCAGGGATTCAGCGCAGGCCAGGGATGGGGCGCGGGCAGTGACCTGCTACTGGCCGCCGGCGGAACGGCCGGCGTGGCACAGGTGGGGATTCTGGTGCTCACCGCGCTGACTCTGCTGTTGCTGATCGATGCGGATTTCACGCGGCACGCGGGCGAATACGTTGCCGTGGTGCTGATGGCTGCAGCCGGCGGAATGCTGATTGCGGCGGCACAGGATCTGCTGGTGATCTTCATCGGGCTGGAGCTGCTGAGCCTGGGGCTCTACATCCTGACGGCGTTTGCGAAGAAGTCCGGCAAGAGCGCCGAGGCGGCGATGAAGTATTACCTCTTCGGCGGTATGTCGGCGGCGTTCCTGCTGTTCGGGTTCAGCTACCTGTATGGGCTGAGCGGCTCTACGAGCCTGCCGCGCGTCGTGTACGGCACGTACATGGCGTCCGCTCATGGCGGCACGATGCTGCTCTATGTTGCTCTCGTGATGATCGCTGCCGGGCTCGGCTTCAAGGTTGCAGCAGTACCGTTCCACCTGTGGGCTCCGGACACGTATGAGGGAGCGCCGGCTCCGGCGGCGGCGTTCATCGCGTCGGTATCCAAGGTGGCAAGCTTTGCGCTGCTGATATCGATCAGCTCAGTGGCGCTCCATTTTTTTGGCGAGCTTCACTTCACGTACGTGAAGGCTTACGTTACTGCGAGGATTGTAAGCGAGCCAGTACATATCACCCCGGGTATTCCAACCGCTTGGCCGCTGATCTTGATGGTGCTTGCGGTTACCTCGATGGTGCTCGGCAACCTGGCGGCTTTAGCGCAGAGCAGCGTGCGCCGTCTACTTGCTTATTCGGCGGTTGCGCACGCGGGCTACATCCTGCTTGGGCTCGCGTTCTTCTCCTGGTCCAGCGCAAGCGCGCATGCGATTCTCTACTACATCCTCACCTATGGACTCACGACGGTCGGCGCATTCGGCGTGGTGGCCGTGGTGGAGCGCGCGACGGGCAGCGACCGGATGGACGCGTTCCTCGGATTGCAGAAACGCAATCCGCTCTTGGCCGCCGTGACGCTGGTCCTGTTCCTCTCGCTCGCCGGAATCCCGCCGCTGGTGGGCTTCTGGGCCAAGTTCAACCTGTTTGCGGCGGTGCTTGGCGTGGGCGCAGGATCGGTCTCGCTATGGCTGGTGGCGCTGGCCATTGCGATGAGCGCGATTTCTCTCTACTACTATCTGCAGGTGCTCAAGCGTGCCTACGTGATGCCGGCGACCGATGAGACGCCGATCCAGGCGCATCCGGTGACGTTGGTGGTGCTGCTGGCGATTGCCGCGGCGGTGCTTGTGATGGGGTGCTTCCCGGCGCTGCTGCAGAACTGGATTGCCAGCTTCTAGAGCAGTTTTCCAGTTCATGTGGCATAGCGAGCGGCGTGCAAGGTGCCTTTTTCTTGAGGAAAAAGGCACTGGAGAGTAGCGGCTTTGCCTTACAGCAACTGGAAAACTGCTATATTGATAGCCTCGGCAGAGCTGGCAAAAGACAAAGCCGTCCGAAGCTGCTTGCTTCGGACGGCTTTTGGCTGTGCGCAGGCAATTCGCCGCTGACTTGCTGTCTCGCAAACGCGCCGCTTTTCTCAATACTTCACGATTGCAGCAAAAGAGTCAGGCTTGAGGCTGGCACCGCCCACGAGCGCGCCGTCGATCTCTTCCTGGCTGATGAGCGCGGTGGCATTGTCGGGCTTCACGCTGCCCCCATAAAGGATGCGCATGGCCGCGGCCACTTCGGCGCCGAGCAGTTTGGCCACTTCCGCGCGGATGATGCCGTGCGCGTCGGCGGCGATCTCCGGCGTGGCCGTCTTGCCGGTGCCGATAGCCCATACCGGCTCGTAGGCGATGACGATGGGCGCTGCTGCTTCGGGCGTGATGCCTGCGAATGCGCCGCTGACCTGCGTCTTGAGCACGGTTGCGGTTCTGCCGGCCTCGCGCTCTTCGAGCACCTCACCGATGCAGACGATGGGAACAATGCCATGCTTGAGCGCAGTGTGAAGCTTCTTGTTGACGATCTCGTCGGTCTCGGCGAAGTACTGGCGGCGCTCGGAGTGGCCGATGAGCGTGTGCGTGCCGCCGACAGCCTTCAACTGGATAATGGAGGTTTCGCCCGTGTACGCGCCTTCCTCGGCAAAGTGGATGTTCTGCGCGCCCACGGCGACGCTGGAGGCATTGCATGCAGCGGTGACCGCTGGCAGCAATACCGGCGACGGAAACAGCGCGATCGCGTCGCGGGTGTGGCCGGCGACAAGGGGCAAAAAAGCATCGACAAACGCCTTGGCTTCGGCAGGCGTCTTGTACATCTTCCAGTTGGCGGCAATGAGCGCTTTGCGGGACATTTTGTGTAGGTTCCTCAGGTGGTAAAGTTTTTCGCAATTCAATCTTCGAAAATCGGATTCTGTTCGTTTCTGAGCCTTGAGCAGTATTTGTGGCGCGGGTAGTCTCTATACTCCTACTTCATGATGCGAATTGCCGTGACGGATTTGTTCATTTCATCAAGATCCTTGGCAGATTTTGCATTGCATTTGGCTACGACCAAGAAGTTCTTAATCTGGAGCACAATGGCCGAGGACGGCGCACCATCTTCGGTATAATCTAGTTCGTCAAAGACGAATCCGTTCGCATTTGTAAAGTTCTTCCGAGATTGTATGACTACGTGCTGCTCGGGTCTGAAGCGGGCAATTCGATCCATTAAGTCCGAGCTGCTCTTGAGGCCACTCGAGTGCTGAGTCGGCACATTCATGCGTTCAGCAACCATGACAATTCCATAAGGCTCGTCGCCCTGGCGCGCGGAGAAGAGCAAGAACTCATTGCCTGATTCGGGTTTCTTCGCGAATTGAAGGGAGTTCATGTCGTACGGTTGCAGAAACTGTGGCCAGGAGTATAAAAAGTGAAAATACGTGTTTTCGTATGCGCTCTTGACCACACGCCCATCCGTCGGCGATTGAGTGTGGGCAAGAAAAGAGTAACCAAAGACCAGCACACCGGTACAAACTAGCCTACGTAGCATGACAGAATCTCCGTTCACTCCTAAATATTGCAGTTTCCAAATCTCTCTTGTGAAAAATCGCACCCGGCAAAATGCCAGATGCGATTTTTACTGTTCACTGTCCACTACTTATCCGTTAGCGCTTCCACGCCGGGGAGCTTTTTGCCTTCGAGAAACTCGAGGCTGGCGCCGCCGCCGGTGGAGATGTGGGTGATCTTGTCGGCTACGCCGGCCTGGTTGATGGCAGATACCGAGTCGCCGCCGCCGATGATGGAGATGGCGTTCTTGTTGGCTGCAATGGCCTTGGCGATGGCGTTGGTGCCTACGGCGAAACGGGGAAACTCGAAGACGCCCGCCGGGCCGTTCCACACGATGGTCTTTGCGCCGGCGACGACCTTCTCGATAGCTGCGATGGACTTGGGACCGATGTCCAGGCCCTGCCAGTCGGTGGGGAAATCCTTCGATGTGTCCCAGGGTTGCGTCTTCGCGTCGGGCGAGAAGCTGTCGGCGAGGATGTTGTCGACCGGCAGCAGAAGCTCGACGCCCTTAGCCTTTGCCTTGGCGAGCGCGCCTCTAGCCATGTCGATCTTGTCTTCTTCCACCAGCGACTTGCCGGTGCTGACGCCGAGCGCGCGCTGGAAGGTGTAGGCCATGCCGCCCACGATGACCAGCGTATCGACCTTGTCGAGCAGGTTCTCGATGACGTCGATCTTACCGGAGATCTTGGAGCCGCCGATGATAGCGACGAAGGGCTTCTCGGGCGATTCAAGCGCCTTGCCGAGATAGGTGATCTCTTTTTCCATCAGCAGACCGGCGACCGCGGGCTTGAGATAATGCGTGATGCCCTCGGTGGAGGCGTGTGCACGGTGCGCTGCGCCGAAAGCGTCGTTCACGTAGATATCAGCGAGCGAGGCCAGCGCCTTGGCGAAGGCAGGATCGTTGGTTTCTTCTTCGGCGTGGAAACGCAGGTTCTCAAGCAGCAGCACCTGGCCGGATTCAAGCTGGCGCACGAGCTCCTGCGCGAGTTCGCCGACGCAGTCGGGCGCAAAGGCCACATTGATCGAGTAGTCGTCTTCCTTCTTGTCGAGCAGCTCGCGCAGGCGGTCAACAACCGGGCGAAGCGAGTACTTCGGATTGGGCTTGCCCTTGGGACGGCCGAGATGCGAGGCCAGAATGACTTTGGCCTGGTGCTCGAGTGCGTACTGGATGGTGGGCAGCGTGGCCACAATGCGCGTGTCGTCGGTGATGGTCGAGCCGTCTTCGGTGAGCGGTACGTTGAAGTCGACGCGGATGAAGACATGCTTGTTGGCCAGTTCAACGTCGCGGATGGTGAGCTTGGACATAGGAATTTTCCTTCAGTGAACAGTGAACAGTGATCGCCTGAACAACGCCACTCGACGAGTCGGCGGCTGTTTTCTGTCCACTGTCCACTGCGATCTGCCTGCTTTTACAGCCCCCTTTACAGCCCCTTGGAGGCCAGGAAGCCGATCAGGTCGACGACACGGTTGGAGTAGCCCCACTCGTTGTCGTACCAGCTCAGCACCTTCACGCTCTGGCCCACGACCTTGGTCAGTGGCGCATCCACAATGGAGCTGCGGCGGTCGCCCTTGAAGTCGGAGCTGACCAGCTCGCCGGCCTCGTAGCCCAGGATGCCCTTGAGCTCGCCTTCGCTGGCGGCCTTGAGCGCGGCGTTCACGGCCTTGGCGTCAGTGGTCTTCTTGCTGATACAGGTGAGATCGACGAGGGAGACGTTGGGCGTTGGAACGCGGATGGCAAAGCCGTCGAGCTTGCCGGCGACCTCGGGGATGACCAGCTTGAGCGCCTTGGCCGCACCAGTGGAGCTGGGGATCATGTTGAGCGCGGCGGCGCGGGCGCGGCGCAGATCCTTGTGCGGGAAGTCGAGGATGACCTGGTCATTGGTGTAGCTGTGGATGGTGGTCATGATGCCGGAGACGATGCCGAACTCCTCGATGAGCACCTTGACCACCGGCGCGAGGCAGTTGGTGGTGCAGCTCGCGTTCGAGATCACGTTGTGCCTGGCGGGATCGTACTTGTCCTGGTTGACGCCGAGGACGATGGTGATGTCTTCGTTGGTGGCCGGAGCGGAGATGATGACCTTTTTGACCGTCGAGCCCAGGTGGGCCTTGGCGACGGTGGCGTCAGTAAAGCGGCCGGTGGACTCGACGACAATCTGCGCGCCTACATCGGCCCAGGGCAGCTTGGCGGGGTCTTTTTCCGCAAAAACCTTCACCTTTTTGCCGTCGATGGCGATGTGATCTTCGCCGGCGGCGATCTGGTTCTTCAGGTTGCCCAGAATCGAGTCGTACTTGAGCAGGTGAGCCAGGGTCGCCGGACTGGTGAGATCGTTGACGGCAACAAATTCAATCTCCGGATTGCCGAGCGCGGCGCGCAACACGTTGCGTCCGATGCGGCCGAAGCCGTTAATACCAACCTTAACTGCCATGTGCGATTTTCTCCTTGAAATTCAGTGAGGTTGCGGTTTTTGAGCCTGAAGTGTGCGGAGTCTGGAGTAGGCCCTGGAAGCGATTCCACCAAACTCTTGATCGTAACACCTGGGGCATCGGCGGCGAAACGGTAACGTTTGCGGTCTTGAGCCGCACGGCTCAGAATCTCCCGTCCCCAGGATGCCTGTCGCATTGGCGTGCTGTATGTGATTCCCTGCACAGCGTGGCGGTTTGCAGTGCGCGCGGGTTGTATGCTATTCGGTGAGTATTGAGTACGGGTTAAAAAGCAGCATGAGAAGACGCTCCAGACGCGCCCCAAATAATTCAGAATCGACTGGCAAGATCGGCCAGGAACTCCCCTCGAATCAGCCGGCCCCGCTGGTGCCGTCGTACACCGACGACATGCCGGTGCGGCAGACACATCCGCACCCCGCGCGCGAGGCGCGGCAGCCGCAGAGTTCGCGCGGATCGGGCAAGCCGCAGTGGGCCTCGAAGCCCGACTGGGGCGAACAGGCCGGCTCGGGACGGCTGGAGGTGGAGACGCAGCCGGAGATGCCCTCGGCGCCGGCGCCCAGCACGGCCGAGAAGTCGGCGCAGGCTCCCAAGGGCTACGTGGTGCTGGCCATCGGGCTGCCGGGCTCGGGCAAGACCACGTGGTTCGGCCGCCGCGGCGTGACGCCGCTTTCAAGCGACCTGCTGCGCAATATCCTCTTCGACGATGTGGAGGAGCAGCGCTACCAGGGACTGGTCTTTTCCACGCTGCGGTCGCTCCTGCGCGCGCGGCTCATTGCGCGCATGCCATGGAACTACGTGGACGCGACAAACCTGTCCGTGCACGAGCGCCGGCAATGGATCAAGATGGCCAAGAGCTTTGGATACGAGGTGCAGGCGGTATTTTTTGATGTGCCGCTTGAAGTTTGCCTGGAGCGCAACCGCCAGCGCGACCGCTCGGTAAGCGAAGAGGTGATGCGCAAGATGGCCGAGAAGCTCAAGCCGCCGGTCTTCGAAGAGGGATTTGAGAAGATCACCGTGGTGCGGGTGAAGAGCGCGAGCTAGGGGTCATGCCAAATGAGCAATTCTCCTGTGCCTTCTGTTGAACCCTGGCTGCGCGGGACGCACACGGATGTGCCGGCGGTGGGGCGCGCCGTGCTGCATGCGCTCGAGCTGGCGCTGGACGACCTGACCAGGTGGACCGAGGGGCTGAGCGACGATGAGGTACGCTCGCAGCCGCTGGGGCTCACTTCGATTGCCTTTCATCTGCGGCATATTGCGCGCTCGACCGATCGCATTCTCACCTATGCCGAAGGCGGCCAGCTCACCGTGGAGCAGCTTGCAGCGCTCAAGGCCGAGCAGGGTGGGGAAGAATCCAGGGCTGAGCTGCTTGCAGAAATCGAGACATCTTTCCGCAATGCGGCAGAGCGTATTCGCGCGCTGGCCGCGGCCGACTTCAACACCTTTCGCAGCGTGGGACGCAAGCAACTGCCCACATCGATTGGCGGCGCGCTGATTCATGTAGCCGATCACACGCAGCGGCACGTAGGGCAGGTGGTGACCACGGCGAAGGTGGTGAAGGCGCTGCGGGGCTAATGATCCCAAGATGCGCGTCTGCTTCGGATGTATTCCTGGGCGTCAATTTAATTCCATATCTCCACGTTAACCGCATTTTCCAGCAGGACAAAGGCGGCAATCACGTCGTTATTTCCGGGGCTTTTGAGCATCGCGAAAAGCAACCGCAGATTCCGCCACGGCGGATCTTCGACCTTCGACTCTCCGCCGCGGCGACCCTCGCTCAGGATGACAGCAGTATTTATGTTATGAACGGTCAGAGACAGGACATTAGGCAGTGTCGTCACGAGATATTGATCCATAGCATCATGCAGCGGATATACACGGCGGCAAGGCAAGAATCTGAGTGTTTGGCATAACGGGTGG
>JASHPJ010000067.1 GCA_030038195.1 Acidobacteriaceae bacterium | reverse complement strand
TGATCTGTCCAATCTCTGACGCCAGCCCAATGACGCATCGATTGAATCCGCGGATGAACCTTGTCTTTTCATTTCTGACGCAGTCTTCGGTTGGAAGGTGGCCCGCAATGGTGGACCACCTTTTTTATGGCCGCACTGCACGTGCTTCATTCAATCGCCCAATCCTATAACTTCAGTTTCCATGGAGACGCCTAAATGTCCTGTGAGGCTCCGGCTATGCGCCAACCTGTATTGCACGCCTTCGATAGGGCAACGGTTTTGAAGCTTATGCTTCTTGCAGTTTCTCTTGTCGCCATCACGCTGGCCTCTATGCTGATGGGGCGTTATCATATCTCGCTCGCTGCATGGCGTAGCTCTCTTTTGACCCCAGGGAATGGCGATGTTGCAACGCTGGTGCTGTTCAGGGTGCGCCTGCCGCGCATTCTGGGCGGATTGCTGATCGGAGCAGGATTATCGGCCTCGGGCGCTGCTTATCAAGGGCTCTTTCGCAATCCGATGGTTTCGCCTGATATTCTTGGGGCTTCGGCAGGTGCAGGCATCGGTGCCGCGGTCGCCATCCTGCTGGATTGCAGCGCGCCGGCGATCCAGGGTTTCTCTTTTCTTGGCGGCCTGGGTGCTGTGGGCGCAACCTGTTTTGTGGCCGGCCGGGTCCGGCGCGGCAACGATCCGGTACTGGCGATGGTGCTCTCCGGAATCATGATCGCATCGATCTGCGAGGCGCTGGTTTCGCTGACCAAGACCGTGGCCGATCCCGATGTGAAGCTTCCCGCAATCACGTTCTGGCTGATGGGCAGCATCTCCTCGATCAACAATACCAACATCGCTGGGCTGCTGTTCCTGATTCCGGCGGGTATCCTCGTGCTGATGTTCATGCGCTGGAAGCTCAATGTCCTTTCCATGGGCGAGGAAGAGGCAGCGTCCCTGGGAGTGGACACGCGTATAGCACGCTGGGTTGTTGTTCTCAGCGCAACAGTGCTGACAACGGCTGCGGTCTCTGTATCGGGAATGATCGGCTGGGTGGGCCTGGTGATACCTCATCTGGCCCGCATGATTGTCGGTCCCAACTACAAGGTGCTCTTGCCAGCCTCGGTCCTGCTGGGAGGCAGCTACATGCTGCTGGTGGATGATATCTGCCGCAGCGCCATGGCCAGCGAGATTCCGCTCGGCATTCTGACTCATCTCATCGGCGCTCCCTTTTTCCTTTTTCTGCTGGTGCGCACAAGACAAGGATGGGCCTGATGCTGCAGTTGGACTCGGTTACATGCGGTTATGGGGTGAATGAAGTCGTGAAGGACGTTTCCTTCACGCTTCAGACCGGCGATGTCATGTGTCTGCTCGGAGCCAACGGCTCGGGCAAAACGACTCTTTTCCGGGCAATCCTGCGCTTTCTTCCTTTGATACGGGGCGCGGTCTATCTGGATGACGAGGCGATCGCGCACTGGTCGCGCCGCAAGCTGGCGCGCATGATCGCCTATGTGCCACAGGCGCATACTCCACCTTTTGCGTTTAAGGTGCGCGATGTAGTGCTGATGGCGCGCACCGCGCATATGGGCGGCACCGGCTCCGCCAGCCGTCGCGATTACGAGATTGTGGAGCAGGCGCTATCATCGCTGGGGATCATGTCGCTGGCAGAGAAAGAGTACACTCAGCTCAGCGACGGCGAGCGACAGATGGTGCTTGTAGCGCGCGCTCTGGCTCAAGAAGCAAAGCTGCTGGTAATGGACGAGCCCGCTTCGAGTCTCGACTTCGGCAACCAGATCCGCATGCTGGCGGAGGTGAATCGGCTCTCTGAGCGCGGTATCTCGGTGTTGTTTACTACTCATTCGCCCAATCACGCCTTTCTTTGTGCATCGCAGGTCGCGGTCATGAAAGCTGGCCGGCTGCTGGCCTGTGGGCGACCGGACCTGGCACTGACCGGCAGTTGTCTGGAGGAGGCCTATGGCGTTCCACTGGAAGTCGTCGATCTCGGCAATGGCAGCCGTACCTGTGTGCCCGTGACTGGCGGATTCAATCCTGAGTTGTCCCAGCAGAGCAGCCGCGGCCTGCAGTTTGCAGGTATCGATTCCGAAAAGACCAGAACGTGAGCAGCAAAGCATATCTGAAGAAGGAACCAAACAGATAAATATGAATGTTCATGCCAACCAAAATGGAAGCGGAGATGCCGCGCGGCGTTTCCGGCGTCTGTTCGCGCCAGGCGGTCGCCGCACCCGAACCCCACCCGGACGGAGTCACCACGTGAAGAGATATTGCAGCGCCCTCATCGTTGCCCTCGCGCTTTTGTCGGCTGGTTGCCCCGGCATGGGTGAATCCGGCGGAACAGTCACGATCACCGACATGCTCGGCCGCAAGGTGACAATGCCCAGGACAATCCACCGGGTCCTTGCCCTGCACCCAATTCCCACGGGGCTGCTCGCAATCATGGCACCGCAGGCCCAGGTGAGCGTCGACTCGGTCTTCCAACGGTCGCTGAAGACCCACGGATCGCTGTACACGACCGACGAGTACGAGCGGCTCACTCATCTGCCTGTGACCGGCGTCTATTTCAACGGCATGAGCGCCGAACAGATTCTGGAGCTGCACCCAGACGTGGTGATCACGATGGTCGGCGATTCAAACATCGACAGGGAGCAACAGCAGACGGGCATCCCATTCTTTGCTGTCTCCAAGGCGCCCACATCCAGTTACGAAACCACCATTCGTCTGGTCGGGCAGATCGTCGGCGAGCAAAAGCGAGCCGACGAAATGGCAGACTTCTGGGCAAAAACCGTTCAGTCGGTAGAGGATACTGCTGCGAAAGCCTCCCGTCACCCTACTGTCATGTACGTGGGGAAGAATGCGAACACCCTCGGCGTACCCGGCAGGAACACCGTCTTTGGCTCCTCAATCGACACGGCTGGCGGACAAAATGTCGGAGACCAGTTGCCAGCGGCGTTTGCTTCGAGAGAGAGTAACACTGTCAGTATCGAACAGGTGGTGAGGTGGAATCCTGACGTGATCATCGCCTCCAGGGCGGCGACGAGGGAGGAGATCATGACCAACCCGCAATGGTCCACGCTTCGTGCCGTGCAAGCCGGACACGTTTATACTCCACGCGCTTTCGCCGGTCTCGATGGCCTCCAGGCTGTGCTTGGAATGGTCTGGGTTCAGGGCGTTCTCCTTCAGGGAGATGACTCCACTGCCGAGGCTCACCTTACCCCTGTGATGCAGAGCTACTACAAATTGTTTTACGGCCACGCACTCACCGCTGAACAGATCGCGGAGCCTGCGCCATGACAATGGCGTCTACGATGCGGTTCGGTCTCTCCGGCTCACTCGGTGGGCTTGAAGCACACAGCTACGCCTCCACGCTGGAGCGCACGCGCTAAGTCGATCTGTGCAGCACAGGTTGCGGTCATGAAGTCCGGTTGCTGGCCGGTGGCATATCCGATCGCGTGCTGACTGGCAGGTGCCTGGAAACGGCTTATGGCGTTCCGCTGGCAGCCATTGACATTGAGGTTAGCAACCGTACCTGTGTGTCGTTATAGCGGTTCTCCAATTGGTGTAGAGCAGAGCCGTGACCCTCAAGTGGCGTTTTCCTCAAGAAAACGCCGCCTTACACATCTGCTGAGACTGCACAGAAATTTGGAGAACCGCCCTAGGTCCCATCACAAAAGCAGTGATCCCGTGACGGGCATAATCATGGATACGGCTGGCTCGTTTCTTCCTTTACAGAAGCCGTTCACCAGCGAATCTCATGTTGTAACCGGTGCATGCTTCCACTTCCTGGCGGAATGCCACGTGTCCCAGGGTTTCAAGCAGCGTCTGCACTGAGACAAGGCGGAGGTGAGGACGGCGAATCAGGAGATGATAAGGTTTTTCTGCCAGCGGGATGAAGTGCAGCGACATAGCCCGAGCTACCATCCGGGTACTCACACAGCAATCCACATCTCCGTCGCGCACGAGACGCGCAGCAGCGAGATGACCAACGGTGATTCTGTCATAGCCTTTTACCTGCTGGGTCGAAATACCTGCCTTGTGCAGGCATGAATCCAGCAGACGCCGGCAGCCGGCTCCTTGTTCGCGGTTGGTGAAGCATATACCCTTGCGCGCCAGATCCGTGACTCCCGTGATGTGCTTTGGATTTCCTGGTGCAGTGACGAGACCTTCTTCCCACGTTGCATAGGCGAAGATCGCCACGGAGTTGCGCGGAAACAGCTTTGTCAAGGGCCGCAGATCCGTCTTCCCGGTTAACTTGTCGAGCAGGTGGGAACCGGCCACATGCACGAGACCATCACGAAGAAATTCAAGCGCGCGCGAGCTGTTTTCATAACAAACAATCAGTTCGCAGCCCTGTGCCTGCAAGGACTGGGCAAGCATTGAAACTCCTGGGTCGCAGCCAGCGAGGAGAATCCGCGAAGGTGTCTTCCACTTATTGCCGAGCAGTTTAACCGTGGCAATGCAGTTGCGCCGTCCGGCTCGTGGCAGATCAACCAGCACCGCATCCGCCGGCGGAAGCCCCCACCCGCCAATCTCCGGAGCGACTGCCACGGTGCGGCCATTGACCTCACAGAGGCGCAACGGCTGACCCGGTTTCATCAACTCAGTCTCGCCGAGGAGCGTTACCTCAGCAGTGCGATCGGGCCGGCGCTCTTCCGCTTCAAGTTGAAAAAGCTCTTCTACCGTGGTTTCAAGAACCCGCGCCAGCTTGAGGCTGACCGCCGTGTTGGGAACGTAATCTCCAGCTTCAATGGCATAGACGGTCTGTCGGCTGACGCCGACTTTGCGGGCCAGTTGCGCGGCTGAGAATCCTCTCCTGGCCCGCAACTCAGCCAGACTGGTTTTGATTCCCATAATGGCGTGTCCCCCTCGGTCAGGGATCAAGTTGTATTCTATGCGTAGCGCCTGGCCCAGATACACGTCTTCGTCTTCCTGGTGCCAAGCCAGCTTGCCGTTATCGCTTAGCGCTCAATAAGCGAGTCAGTGATTCTGCGCAGGTCAACGTCCTTTGACTCCGCGGCTCCAACCCTTCTTCCTGCATGTCAGACGTCATTCGTATCGCAGGGCTGTCATCGGATCGATTTTTGTGGCTCGACGCGCCGGCAGGTAGGAACCCGTCAATGAGCACGCGCTGACAATCAGCACGGCGGCAAGGATAGTCAGCGGGTCCATGGGATGGACGCCAAACAAACCTGCCTTGATGAGCTGACTTGCTGCAAGACTGACAGGGATGCCCAATAAGACGCCCGTCGCCAACAGCGTGAGAGACTCGCGCAGCACCAACCAGAGGAGCATGCCCCTGGAAGCTCCCAGAGCCATCCGGACTCCCAGTTCGCTCGTGCGGCGCACTACGTTGTACGTCAATACACCATAGATGCCAATGCAGGCCAAGGTGAGCGCCAGCAACGCGAAAAAGCCGGCGAGCTTCGACACAAACTGCTGCTTACTGATCCGATCGTCGAACTGTTCGTCGATAGTTTGGATCTTAAGAATCGGCAGGTCAGGATCGACGTCGGCCAACGCGGCGCGGATCTCTCCCGCAATCTTCGCCGGATCGCCGATGCTCCTGACTTGCAGCCAATAGGCATACTGATCGTTGCCCGTCAGTTGGGCTACGGCGAGATAGGCGAACGGATACGGCTTCTCTGCGGGACCGCCGTGTTTCGAATCGCGAACGATTCCCACGATGTGCCAGACGCCTGGAGCAGCAGGATCGGCGATTGTAAAGCTGTGGCCGATTGCGTCTCCGCCGGGGAAATAGCGGTCGGCAAACGTTCTGTTCACCACCGTGGATTTCAATGCGTTGGCCGTGTCCATTGGTTGAATCGTCCGGCCGCGGAGCAATGGAATCCCGAGGGTTTCAAAATAACCTGTCGACACACGATTGAGCAGCGTGTCAATGTCTTCGTTTGGAGGCGTGGGCCGGCCATCGAGGTCAATGGGAGATCCCCAGATTCCCCCACTCAACGGCGGACCACCCGAGAGGCTTGCAGAACGAACACCGGGCAATGAGTCGACACGGCTCAGGATACGGTCGTAAAGCGCATTGAGCCGTTCGGGCTGGTAACCGGCAAATTTGGGATTCGTGTTGATGAGCAAAACATTGGTGCGATTCATTCCAACATCCTGCGCACTCAGGTTCTGGAGTGTTCGCAGCAACAGGCCGGCGACGGTAAGTAAGACGAGCGACAGGGCCATCTGGATGACGATCAGCCCTTTCGACAATAAACGGATAGACCGCGTCGCGGTTCCACCGGCGGCGCGCGCGCCGGCATTCAGCGCTCCGGTGATATCGCGACGCGAACCGTGCATTGCCGGGGCAGTCCCAAATAGGACAGCCGTCGCGACGCAGGTGGCAAAGGTAAATAGCAGAACACGGAAATCGGGCGCCGCGGAAAGAGGCGAATGGGCTGCGCCCTCGTCGATGAAATGGATGATCGCGCGTGTGGCCCAGAAAGCCAGGCCTGATCCAAGTCCGCCTCCGATCAGCGCAAGGACCAGCGCTTCAGTTAGGATCTGGCGCGCGATTCGGCCGCGGCTCGCTCCCAGCGCGAGACGGGCGCAGAATTCCCGCTCGCGCGATGTCGCCTTCGCCAGCAACAGGTTCGCGAGATTTGCGCATGCAATTAGCAGAACGACGCCAACCATAATCATCAAAACAATCAGCGGAGCCTGGTAAGCCGATCGCAGGTGAGACAGCCCCGATCCTCCCGGCAACAGCGAAATGAACGTTCCGCTGATCTGCTTCCGACGCAAGCCGGAGATCTGGTTTCCTTCCCGCCGCATGAGAAAACGCTGGAGCTCCAGCGTCGCCCAGGACTGTGCCTGCGCCACCGTGACTTCAGGCCTTCGCCGCGCCATGATGTGAATCCAGAAAAGTCCATCCGGCTTCAGAAGAGAGGGCTGCATCATCACCTGCGGCTGCATTGTGATTGGCAGCCACATGTCGGGCGACTGCTCGTTCAAATCAACTCCGTAAAACGAAGCAGGCATCACTCCAATGACGGTGAATAAGCCGCCGTTGATCGCGATTGCACGCCCAATCACGCCTGGATCGGCAGATAGTTCTTCCTGCCAATAGCGATGACTGACAACTGCAACCGCATTCCTTCCCTCTGTCGCTGTGTCGCTCGGGCCAAAGACTCGCCCCAGGATGGGCTTTGCTCCAAGAACGCTGAAAAATGTCCCTGAAACAAGATGGCTGATCGCCTGGGTTGCGGGGCCTTCCACGCCTGATCCCGTGCGCACGCTAACCATCGTAGGAAAGCTTGCAAATGCGCAGATGCCTTCTAACTGACTCCGGTCGTCGGCGATGCGGCGATAGAAGTCATAGGGGAAGATGTCGTAAGCGCCGGGGCTGGAAGAGGCGACTATCCCGCTGTCGCTTCCGTCTCCGAACGAGACCAGCATACGTGGGTCGCTCACCGGCAATTGTTTGAGCATCAGATCGTCGATGACGGTAAAGAGCGCGGTGTTGGCGCCGATTCCCAGAGCCAGTGACAGAATCGCCACAATCGACAGGCCTGGCGATCGCGCCATCTGCCGGAATCCGTATCGCGCGTCTTTCCAGAGCGACTCCACATGGGATTCCCATCCAGCGGCCCAGACCTTGTGCCTCACCATCTCTGCGCTTCCGATCGCGATGCGCGTGGCGCGCTCGGCATCGTTACGGCTCATTCCCTGCCGGATCTTGTCTTCCACTGCAGAATCGAAGAAGCCGCGAACCTCTTCCTCAATTGCGGCATTGCGCTCTCCTGGACGGAGGGGCGCTTTCATTCCACTGGAAAAAATTCGGAATAACATCGGCGCCTCGCTCACGCTTCAAGGATCCTGCCGATCGCCTTCACCTGCCGGCCCCATTGCCGCCGTTCAGTCTCAAGCGCCTTGAGACCGCTTTTAGTCAGGATGTAGTACCGGGCGCGGCGATTGTTTTCAGACGCCCGCCATTCCGACTTCACCCGTCCTGCGCGTTCCATGCGGCTCAAAGCCGGCAGCAGCGATCCCGGATTCACCTGGAAGACTCCGCCACTGATCTGCTCAATACGCTGAGCGATGCCGTAGCCATGCATCGGTTCGAGAGCCAGGGTCTTGAGCACCAGCATCTCGAGAGTTCCCTGCACAAGGCCGCGTGATTCGTCAGTCATCGATTCTCTCCACTCGATAATCAAGAGGTATAATCTATGCATCTCTTGATAGTCAAGAGGAAAAGCCGAGTTGAGGAACGGCTATACGATCGCTGGCTCGACCCTTGCGATATTGCCGCCACGCCACCCACATCTTTCATTGTCTGCGCCGGCATTCTTGATGAATTCACTACGTTTTTGAACTAGACTGAGTACAATCTTCCCATGCACGCCCCAAAAGAAGTGCTGCAAGCGGGTATCTGCCTCGCGTTGAGCATGGCCCCCGCGTCCATCTGCCTGACGCAAGTGAATCTTGCCGGCCTAAATGGGACTGTCCGCGACGGCGCCGGACGCAACCGTGCCCAGTACGGCCTGCCTCTTGCCGACTTCTCAACGAGCGTCTTTGGCCAGATTGTAAGCACCGTCAACACGGGACCGGTAGGCACCGGTACGCTGCGACAGATCCAGTTCTCTTTGCGCGCCGAATTCTGACGCGCGTCCTCCATTGATTTAACTGCGGCAAGCGCCCCGAGCGATTGCCCCAGGGCCTACACCCTCCTGGACTCAATCCCCACAAATCTATGCGTATGTGTGACTCCGATCACAACAAAGAATTAGGACCTAATTTGTCCTATATAAAAGCAGACCGATTTGGTCGTAGATTTTGCTCAAACGGATGCTCCCATTCTTTTCGGGGTTCCCGGATGATGGACCGTCACGAGGATAGTGCAATGAAACACGCCTGGATCAATTCCCTTTTCCCGCTTTATTTTCTTCTGATTATCACCGGTGTACAGGCGCAGAAACTTGCTGTTTCCGGCCTGGTTCACGATGCCACGGGTGCGGTAATCCCCGGCGCGGGAGTTACCGTCCGGCAAGCGGTGGATGTGCCTGCTCTCGCATCGCAGAGCGACGGCCAGGGCAGTTTCCAGGTAACTCTTCCGGCAATTGGCACGTATGAGGTTGAGATTCAGGCAAACGGGTTTGCCACGTATCAGAAACAGGTCAGCATCACACCCGATGCGCCGGATGCACAACTCGACGTTGTTCTAACGATCGCCTCCGGCAATCAGACAGTCGAGGTGACCGCCAACGCGCTGGCGGCCGAAACGACCAGCACGCAGCTTGGCGAGGCGCTGGGCACGCAGAAAATTGAGAGTGTCCCGCTCAACGGCCGTAGCTTTACTGACCTGATGGCCGTCCAGCCGGGAATCGTTCCACAAAACACGGCGCAGCCGGGCGCGGTGATCATGACGGGCGTAGCGTCGACTCCGCCCTCCGGCGATGCCAACCCCGGCAATCTCTCCATCAGCGGCCAGCGCGAGTCGTCCAACGGATTTCGCGTCAATGGCAGCGATGTGGAAGAGGACGTGAACATGGGCACTTCGATTGTGCCGAACCTCGACGCGATCGATAGCTTTCGCGTGCTCACTTCGAACTTCGACGCCGAGTATGGAAACTCGAGCGGCGGTCAGATCCTGGTGGAAACGAAGTCTGGCACCGACAAGCCGCACGGCAGCGTGTTTGAGTTCCTGCGCAATACAGCTCTCGATGCGCGCAATTACTTTTCGCAGGATCGGGCAGCCTACCGGCAAAACCAGTTTGGCGGAACACTGGGAGGCGCGCCATTCCGCTCAAATAATCTCAGGCTCTTTGGCGATTACCAGGGAACACGGCTGACCGAGGGTATCGACACGGGCAACATCGCGGTGCCATCCAGCGCTGAGCGCGCGGGTAACTTTTCCTCTGTGGCCTCTGCATTTACCACCACATCCACCCTGAACGGCGTCACCTATACTGTGCCCACCACAATGAGCGAACCGTACCTGGCAACCCATATTCTCACGCCCGAATTGGGCTATACCATCTCCTCCGGCGTGCCCTATTACTTCGCGGCCGGCGAAAATTACATCTCCGGCAACGCGCTCTCGACCTATTCGCACGACTGCGCGTCTACTTCGGAGTGCGTTTTTCCGGGCGCGCAGATTCCGCAGTCGGCCTGGTCGGCGCCGGCCAGATACCTGCTATCCTCGATTCCGCAACCCAACGCGGGCGATTCGCTGTTCGCCACATCGGCTGAAACCGAAACACTCGCGGACGACAAGGGAGCCATGCGCGCAGACTGGACGCATGGCAATGGTACGCTCACGGCGTATTACTTCGTCGACAATTACTCGCTCGACAATCCGTATCCGACCGGCACGGGAGGCGCAAGCGTGCCGGGATTCGATGCAACCTCGAATGGCCGTGCGCAGTTGGCGAGCCTGGCCCACACGACCACCTTCGCGGCAACGGCTCTCAACGAGCTTCATCTCAGCTATATGCGCAATGACAATGCGGTGGGCCAGCCGAAAGGCGGCGTGGGTCCGTCGCTGGCCGCGCAGGGATTCACCGGGATCATTGCGCTCAAGCCTTCCACGGAAGGCATGGAGAATGTCGCGTTCAACGATTTCACGCTGGGCGTGGATACAACCGCTCTGGTGCAGGCCGAAAACATCTACGAGGCTAGCGATGCGTTCTCACGCATCCTTGGGAGGCATGGACTCAAATTCGGCGGCGAGGCGCATGCCAACCAGATTGATACGCATCCCGATGTTGTCTTCAACGGCAGCTTCGCCTTCAACGGATCGGAAACCGGGCTCGACTTTGCAGATTTTCTGCTTGGAGCACCCTCGAGCTACACGCAGGGACAGGCCGGCAGCTTTTACAACCGCAATCTCTACGTGGCTGCGTTTGTCCAGGACAGTTGGAAGGCGACGGAACACACCACCGTGAACCTGGGCGCGCGATGGGAGCGCATTCGCCCGTGGGATGAGAAGTACAACCAACTGCAGACACTGGTAAAAGGCGAACAGTCGCGGGTATTCTCAGGTGCGCCGCAGGGGCTTGCGTTTCCAGGCGACGCAGGCGTTCCGCGGTCGCTTGCGCCGGCCAGGAACGACATCGCGCCGCGCATCGGCGTTGCATGGTCGCCCTCTTTTGCAGCGCCATGGCTGCACAAGCTGGGCGGCGCGCCCGGCCAGACCAGCGTGCGCCTAGGCTATGGCGTCTTCTATACGGCGTATGAGGGATTGTCTGCGGGCATCATGAGCGCGAATCCGCCCTACGGTTACACATACACCTCGGCGGCGCCGCCTCTTTTCGAGTCTCCGTTCACAGTTGCGGCAACAGGCGCGGACGCGGGGCAGCGATTCCCGCTGCAAAAGGTGGCGTATGGCGCGAGCCGCACCCATCCCAACGCCACCGTGGACTGGAGCCAGTTCGAGCCGCTGGTAGGCATTCCCGCGGTGGATCCGAACGACGTGACTCCTTACGCCGAGCACTGGATGGCCAGCGTCGAGCGGCAGTTTGGTAGCGCCACTCTAGCAACAGCCAGTTACGTCGGCGCGGCTTCGCATCATCTGCTGGTGCTGGAAGAAGCCAATCCGGCCAATCCGGGCCTCTGCCTGAGCCTGGGCTCGGCATGCGGTCCCTTCAACGAGCAGGCGGCGCGCACGCAGTTCGGGCCGGCCTTCGGCAGCGTAGAGCTGCAACGGACGATTGCGAATGCAAGCTACAACGCGCTGGAGCTCACGTTGAATCATCGCGCGCGCGGACTTGAGCTCCTTGCCAGCTATACCTACTCGAAATCCATCGACCAGTCTGCCGGGTTGCCCGAGCCGGTCAATCCGGTAAATCCATCGTTGAGCCGCGCGCTCTCCGCCTTTGACCTGCGGCACAACATGGTCACAAGCTTCCAATACGCCGTGCCTGCTTTCGCGTCCCAGGGATGGCTCCACGCAGCCGCATCCGGCTGGAACATCGCCGGAATCGCACGCTTCACCTCCGGATTACCGGTCACCCTGCTCAATAACAACGACACCTCGCTGCTCGGCACCATTCCCAACGGCATCAACAACAACGGCGTGGACACGCCGGAATGGAGCGGTGCAGCGCTGCACCTGGACATGAACCCGCGCGGCGGAGTGCCGGTGTTCGATGCCAGCCAGTTTACGCTGCCTGCGCCCGGAACTCAGGGCAATGCACGCCGGCGCTTTTTCTCCGGCCCCGGCATGGAAGGTCTTGATGCAACACTCGCGCGTGACTTCCTTCAGAGCGAGAATCGCGCGCTGGAGTTTCGCGTGGAAGCCTTCAACGTATTCAACCACGCGCAGTTCTTTGGAGCCGCAGCCGTGGAAGGCAACATCTCCAGCAGCAGCTTTGGACAAGCCGTGAGCGCGATGCCGCCGCGGCTCATGCAGATCGCGCTTCGTTACCGCTTCTAGTGCCGCCTGGATGAGGAGCAGCAGCAGGTTTGCAGAATGATGTGCCCGAAAGTCAAGCGTGCCCGCCCAGGTCGGCCGCTTCGGCAATGCCCGCCTTCACATCGATGGCGATTTCGGGAGCCGATAGCAGAGTGTTGTGGACCAGGCAGTGGCTCACTGCGCGTGTCATCGCCTCCTGCTGCTCATCGCTCAGATGTGCGGGCGAATTCACTTCGATTTGAAAGTTGCCGAGCCGTGCCGGTTGCTTGAGCTTGTCGGCATGAACAGTGACTCGAACGCCGGAATCAGACAAGCCCCGAGCTCGCAAATATTCTGCCGCATAATACGCCGCGCACGATCCGAGCGAAGCGAGCAGGAGTTCCGGAGGCGTCATGCCAGTATCTTCACCGCCATTCTCGCGAGGCTGGTCACTCATAATTGTGTGGGTGCGCGCCCGAACTGAAAAGCGGACGCTCCCGGTCTGTTCTACCTTGATTTCCATTGTGATTCTCTCCTTTTGAGAATGCCCTGCCTGTTAGATATGCCCTGCTTGCCTGAGGATTGGCGATGCGCTGCGCAGAGATCGGCTCAAAATCCCGACGTTATAGGCCGCCGAAGCCTCAAGAAGCTGCGCTCCAATGCCGTTCGACTCAGCCGGCGCAGCATCCTGGACCGGCTCTAAACCCGAGCGCACGCAGGATCGGCATGGCCGGGCACCAGTTGGTGAATGCGGACTGCAAAAGATTGAGCCCGACAAACACTGTGAGCCAGAGCCAGTACGGCGAGACCCAATGCGCAAGGGCGAGCGAAACAAGCGTCATCAATCCGGCAAGCGCGCGTAAACCTTGTTCGATTGTCATGCAAATGTCTCCTTCGGATGTGTCGAGTCAGGAAGCCCGTGATGCGGCTCTCCGCCCGCCTTCACCATGTAATAAAGGACCGGGACAGCAAGCCGGGATAGAACCGTGGATGCCGCCTCGCCGGCGATGAGCGAAAGCGCAAGCCCCTGAAAGATAGGATCGAAGAGGATCACACTCGCACCCACGACGACAGCTGCTGCGGTGAGGAGCATGGGACGAAACCGGACTGCGCCTGCGTCGATAACGGCCTGTTCAAGCGGCATGCCCTGCGCGCGGCGCAATTCGATGAAGTCGACCAAAATGATGGAATTTCGCACGATAATGCCCGCTCCTGCAATGAAGCCGATCATTGATGTTGCCGTGAAGAATGCGCCAAGCAGCGCGTGCGCCGGCAAGATACCGACAAGCGTAAGCGGGATGGGCGCCATAATGACCAGCGGCACGACGTAGGAGCGAAACCAGCCGACAACGAGCACGTAAATAAGGACGAGCACCGCAGCGAAAGCCAGCCCCAGATCGCGAAACACCTCGATCGTGATGTGCCACTCGCCATCCCACTTCATTGCATAGTGATCCGTGGACTCAGGCTGAGAAGCGTTGTAGCGCGCGAGCGTATAACCGGCTGGAAGCCGCAAATGGTCGAGCGCCTTGTTCATCTTGAGTATCGCGTAGACGGGGCTTTCTTCAGCGCCGGCAACATCGCCGGCCACATAGACAACACGGCGCATGTTCTTGCGATAGATGCTGGGCAGGAGAGTTGCTTGCGTGACGTTCGTAAGCTCGCGCAAGGACACGAGAGTTCCATCGGCCCCTTGCAGATGAACGGCGTCGAGAGAGGCAAGCGATGAGCGGTCCGCACGATCGAGACGCACAAGAATTGGTATGGCTTCACGCGATTCGGCATCATGCAGAAGCCCGGCTTGCGAGCCGGATTCCAGCGTCTCCAGTGCTTGGGTGATATCACTCACGGCTATGCCGTGCAGCGCCGCTTTCTCCTGATCCACGGCGAGTGTGAGTTCCGGCTGCGGATCTTCAACGTACCAGTCAACGTCAACCACGCCGGGAGTCTGCGCAAAGATCCGTTTCACTTCCTGCGCCACTTCAATCTGGCCGTCGAATTCCGGCCCGTAGATTTCCGCCACCAGCGTCTCCACTACGGGTGGACCCGGCGGCACCTCGCACACTTTGATCCGGGCGCCATAGGGAAGAGCCAGCGCATCCAGCTCGGGACGCACGCGCTTGGCAATCTCGTGGCTTTGCGCGCTGCGCTCGTTCGCCGGCTTGAGATTGACCTGGATGTCGGCCTGGTTGGGCTTCTGCCGCAGATAGTAATGGCGTACAAGACCATTAAAGTTGATGGGGCCCGGCGTGCCCGCGTAAATCTGATAGTTCGCCACTTCCGGTTGCCGCGCCAGATCATGCCCAAGGAACTGGGCTACGCGCGTAGTTTGTTCAAGAGGCGTTCCGTCCGGCATATCGACAATGACCTGAAACTCGCTCTTGTTGTCGAAGGGCAGCATCTTCACGCGGACCAGCTTCAGCGGAACAAATGCCACGGCAACGAGCAGTAACGCCACAATGCCGGCAAGGAATCCATAGCGGTAACGCCTGGAATGAATCAGCGGTGACATGATGCGGCGGTACAGCCGCGTTGTCCAGTTCTCCGCGTGTTTTGCTTTCTGCCTTTCCGCATGGCTGCGCGAAAGCAAGCGCATGGCTGCCCAGGGCGAAACGACAAACGCAACTCCCAGAGAAAAAAGCATGGCCGACGACGCGCCGATTGGAATGGGGCGCATGTAAGGTCCCATCAGTCCGCGCACAAACGCCATGGGCAGAATGGCGGCGATGACGCCAAAGGTTGCAAGGATGGTTGGATTGCCGACCTCGGCAACGGATTCGATCGCCACTTCGCTCAACGGACGTCCATGGTTTTGTGGAAGACGCAGATGGCGGACCATGTTTTCGACAACCACAATCGCGTCGTCGACCAGGATGCCGATGCTGAAGATCAGCGCGAAGAGCGTAACCCGGTTCAGAGTGAATCCGTAAAGGTAAAAGATGCCCAGGGTCAAGGCGAGTGTGACGGGAATGGCGATGAGCACCACGCCCGACTCGCGCCATCCCAGGAAAAATGCCATGAGCAGGGTGACGGAAAGCGTGGCCAGCAGCAGGTGTTTCAATAATTCGTCAGACTTGGCCTTAGCCGTTTCGCCATAGTTGCGCGTGACCGTCACATGTAGGTCAGCGGGAATGGTGGTGCGGCGAAGCTCATTCAACCGGTTCAGAATCGCATTGGCTACATCCGTAGCGTTAGCGCCTTTGCGCTTGGCAACGGTGAGAGTGACGGCAGGCAGATCCGCACCGGCAGTCATAGCCGCGTTAGGCGCACCCTGGCCCATGCCGAAGAGCACGTAACTGGCTGGCTCATCGGGTCCGTCGCTGATTGCATCGGCCACATCCTTGAGCAACACCGGACGGCCGTGGTCGACGCCGACTACAACGTTCTCGATATCTTCCTTCCGCGTAAAGAAATCTCCCGCATCCACGCGGACCTGTTTGTTGTCAGCGGCAAACTCGCCTGCCTGCACGCGCGCATTGGCCGCCTGGAGAGCATGGATGACCATGGACGGCGTGATTCCATAGGCAGAGAGCTTTGCGGCGCTGAGTGTCACGCGGACGGCGCGCGGCGCACCGCCGATGATGTGCGTCTCGGAGACATTGTCGAGCTGTTTGAAAGTGTGATCGATCTCGCCGGCGATCAGCCGCAGATGATACGCGTCGTAGTTCTTTCCCCATAATGTGAGAGCGAGGATCGGCACATCGTCGATGGACCGCTCTTTGACCATAGGCTGCGACGCCCCTTTCGGCAGCCGGTCCATATTCGAGTAGAGCTTGCTGTATACGCGCACCAGCGCCTGGTCCTGCGGCACGCCGACAAAAAAGCGCGCGATAACGAGACTCGACCCCGGACTCGACGTGGAGTAGACATACTCAACGCCAGGGATCTCGCGCATCAGCTTTTCGATTGGAACCGTTACGCGCTGCTCGACCTCTTCGGGAGATGCGCCCGGCATCGCGGTGGTGATATCGAGCATGGGCACAACAATCTGCGGCTCTTCTTCGCGCGGAATCAGGAACACCGCTCCGATGCCCAGGGCGAGCGAAGCGACAAGAATGAGCGGGGTAAGCGGCGAATGGATAAAGGTCGCCGCAATGCGGCCAGCGATTCCGTGCGGTCGCTTCATGGCTTCGCCTCAATCTGCATGCCGCCGAGCTCACGGTCGCCCGGCGATAGAACCACCTGCTCGCCAGCGCTCAGGCCGGAAAGGATCTCGACGTCCGAGCCCATCGTCGAGCCCGGAGCAACGTAGCGCAGTGCAGCAATATGTTGCGCGTCGACTACCCACACACTGTGGATGGAGCCATGCGCAACAACAGCCGCCTGCGGCGCCAGAAGCGCAGCCCGCGTTGAAGCGCTTACAAAAGTCGTTCCATACATGCCGGCCAAAAGGTCGCGCAAGGCCGGCAGATCGATCTTTACCTGGAAGCTATGGCTCGCCGCATCGGCCGCCGGCACAATCTGCGCGACGCGGCCGGTGATGAGCTGTGCCGCGGCAGCCGGAACGCTCACCGGCAAAGCCGAACTCGGTTGTAAATCGCGCAGCAGGGACTCGTCCACGGTAACCACAAGTTGCAGCGGTCCGGCGCGATTCACATCCACAAGTGCTGTGCCGGGCGAAGCGAGCGCGCCCGGATCTACATGCCGGGCTGTCACCACTCCGGCAAATGGAGCCGTAATGGTTGAGTAGCCTTCCATGGTGACTGCCGCGCTCGCAGCGGCCTTTTGTGCAGTAAGCTGCGCTTGAGCCACCGCCAGTTGCGCGGTCGCGGCCTCAGAGCGCCGCGATACTTCGTCAAATTCCTGAAGGCTGACGCTCTTCTGGTCTCTCAGCATCTGATAACGCGTTAGCGTGGACACAGCAAGAGCAGCCTGCGCCTCGGCCGCATCGAGATTGTGCTCGGCCGCCTGCACCGTACCCTCTGCCTGCGTAACGCTGGCTCGCGCCATGCCATCGTCGAGCCGGACAAGCGTCTGTCCAGCCCGGACCATATCTCCCTCGCGCACAAGAACGGCGGTGACGCGGCCGACCACTTGCGATGAAAGGCTCGCCGATTCCTCGGCCCGCACCGTGCCTACAAGCGGACTGGCCGAGGGAACCTGCACGACACGTACTTCAGCAACCTTGAGGCCGGTTGCCACAGCCACGGCGTGCACGGCTTGAGTCTCATGTTGGCATCCGACCGGCAAAATCAAAAGAACGCATGATAGAAGCGCTTTGGCGGCCCTTCTCATTGTTTGTAGCCTCACTGCAGATCACCCAGGTTGTCAGCGTTCAAGGTGCCCATGGCAAATTTCAGATCGGACCACGCCATCATATTCTGCGACACGGCCGTCCAGTAATTCGCCGCGGTCTGGCGTTCTGCATCCTCGCCGCGCAACAGATCGGTCATGGTGGCAAGCCCAGCGTTATAGCGATTGCGCAGAATGCGAAGGCTCTCTTCGGTCTGCGCCAGCGATGCCTGTGCCACATCAACCATGCGCGCAGCAGCCTGTTGGGTGTACCAGGCGCGCGTAACTTCCAGCCGGATCTGCGCCTCGGCCGACCGAACCGTAACGCGAGCGCGCTCTTCTCCGATGCGTGCAAGCGCAAGCTGTTGGCGTTTGGCAGTGGGAAAAATATCGATGCTCAGCTCGGCGCCGGCCGTCCAGTTGTTTCCACCAGAGCCGGCGAAAGAACCGCGATCTTCTTCCCAGTCGCTAAAGGTGCGCAGCATTGGGGCAAAGGAAGACTTTGCTTCAAGCACACTGGCATGATCCATCGCAACCTGCTGCTCCAGTCCCCGGTGGTCGGGGCGCATGCGCAGCGCGGTTGCGATCGCGTCATCCAGCGCAGGTGGCTCAAATCGCATGGGAGCGAGCGCCGGCGTTCGGCGTTGCCACTCAGGAATCGATGTTCCTTCGGCCCGCTCCAGCTCAGCCCATGCAACTGCAAGATCGCCTTCGGCAGAGATCAGCTCCTGCTGGCGCGCGGAGAGATTGGCTGCGGCTGAAAGCTGGTCAGAGTCCACAGCGAGCCCGGCGGCAACCCGGCTCGTGCTCGAGTCAAGCAGCGCCTGGGCAGTGTCCACCTCGTGCCGCGCTACCTCGAGTTGCTTCGCAGCCATCCGTACATGCTCGTAGCTCGCAACAACGTAATGTACGATCTCCTGGTCAGTGCGCAGAGCCGACGATTGCGCGCTCTTTGTTTCTTCGGCGGCGCGATGCATCGCAAACTCCGTCTTCCCGGAATCGAATGCAGTCCAGTCACTGGAAAAGCGCGTCGCAAAGTTGCCGACCGGCGTGGGCCGGTTCAACTGGTTCAGAGCAAAATCCGCCTGGCTGAATTGCTGCTGACGCAAACGCGTGCCGAACACATACACGGGATCATTACTGCGCGTGGCTGCCTCAGTAAAGGAGAACTTCGGCAGCAGCGAAGTTTTCAACAGGCGCTCAGACGCCTGGGCAGCCTGAACATCGAGAGCTGCGGCGCGATGCTCGGGCGCCTGTTGCAACGCCAGAACAACTGCCTGTTGAAGGCTCAACGATTCGGTTGCTGCGCCGGGCTGGGCCTGTACAGCCTGGCGGAGGCCCACAGTTATAAGCAGCCCCAAAAAGTGGATTCCGATGATGCGCATCGATCACTCGCAACAAGTTCACCGGAATAAATCCACGCCAGGCGCCAGGTGTTACAGCCGCGTGCAAAAAATTTCTGCTCAGGCTTCTGCGGCTTGCGGCGGTATTCCCGCAAGCCTGAGATATTCCTCGACTAAGAGCGACCCGAGCCGCGCCTGCACCTGCCCGCATTCGGGAACTTTAAAGTGGCGGCAGCGGTTGATCGCTACGCTCAGGTCAGTCAAAAACGCCACACACGCGGGGCAGGCCTCGATGTGCCGTCGTATCTGCTCGCATGCAGGAGGCGCGAGACGCCGATCGAGATATTCAGAGAGGTTGGCGAAGATCGCCTTGCATTGCGGATCCCGCGCAGCACCGTCTCCGCGCTTCTTGCGCCGCTTTCCTGCATGAGCCATGGTCCGCTCCGCAAGCCGTGGCGGAACGGCGCCGTCAAGCAGTTGCGCCATCGCCTTGCGCACCCCTAGCCGGGCACGATGCAGCCGCACTCGCACGGTTCCAGGGTGCAGGTTGAGAATCTGGGCGACAAGCTCGGTGTCCAGCTCCTCCATGTCGTGCAGCACCAGGACAATCCGGTACGGCGCGGGAAGCGTCAGCACTGCTTTGTGAAGTAATTGCGTCTCCTCTACTCGCAACGCCCGCTCTTCGGGTCCAGTCGACCGGTCGCGCAAGAGCCGTTGCAGCTCTTCGTAGCCCGGCATCAGCTCATCGAGCGAGAGCATTTCCGCTCGAGAATGCGCAACCTTGTGTCTTGACCTCCAGCAGCGGTTCCGCGTCACTTTGTATAGCCAGACGGCTAGCGCGCGCGGATTGTCGATCCTGCGCAGATGTGGCAGCGAGCGCAGCAAGACCTCCTGCATGGTGTCTTCCGCATCTTCGCGATGACCGCACACCTTCATGCTGAACGCGAAAACAGTGCCTTGAAGAAGCGCCAGTGCTTCGCCAATCCTCTCGGGATCGCCGCTGTGCAGGAGGGTGATTGCATCGTTCAGCCGGGCGCGCATGGCGTAAATACTCGTTCGATCTTCTACCTTAAGTATAAAGGCGGTTCGCTGAATATTTTCGATATAACCACGCCAGTGCAATCGCATAAAGAAGATGAGCCAGCGGAGGCAATCGGTTTCGCAAGGGCGCGACCTAGCGTACATCGGTCAGTAAACATCGCGATGATACCGGTGGCTCTCCTTGAGTGTGTCCACATATTCTCCCGCAGCCTGGGCCGGCATCGCGCCCTGCTCTTCGACAATGCGGCAAAGTGTGGCGTGCACATCTTTGGCCATGCGCGTTGCGTCCCCGCAGACATAGATGCTGGCGCCATCCTGCAGCCAGCTCCAGAGCTGCGGAGCATGCTCCAGCATCCGGTCCTGGACATAGACCTTGTGCCCGCAATCCCGGGAAAACGCCGTGTCAAGGCGTGTGAGGTGGCCGTCGGCGCGCATCGCTTCGAACTCCTCGCGATAAAGGTAATCGGTGGCCGCGCTGCGCTCGCCAAAGAACAGCCAGTTGCGTCCCTTGTGCCCCAGGACTCTGCGTTCATGCAGGAAGCCGCGAAACGGCGCGATCCCGGTGCCGGGACCGATCATGATCATGGGCTCGTTGGGATTCAACGGCAGCTTGAACTTCTTGTTCGGTTGAATGTAGATCGGCAGGCGGTCGTCGATCGAGGTGCGGTCGGCAAACAGTGTCGAGCATACGCCGCCGCGGTCGCGATTGTGCGACGTAAACCGCACCACCGCAACCGTGGCATGGATTTGGCCAGCATGCGCCGCAGGACTGGACGAGATTGAATAGAGCCGTGGCGCAAGCTTGGGCAACAGAACCACCAGCTCGGCAGGATCGTCGATCACTCCCGGATGCTCGATAAGCAGATCAATCAACCCGCGGCCATAGATGTAGTTCTCCAGGTTCGCCTGGTGCTCCGGCAGCAGCAGATCGAGAAGTTGCCTGCGGTTGCCACGCGTGGCATAACCCCGCACGATCTTGCAATTCAGCCGCGTGATCTGCAACTGATGCGTGAGCGCATCGTGGAGCGTCGTGGTTCCCATCTTCGTGCTTGGAACTTGTTCATTGCCGTTGAAGCGCAGTTTCTGCAAAATCTCCGCCACAAGGTTGGGGTCGTTGCTCGGAATCACGCCGCAGGCATCTCCCACTTCATAGGAGATTCCGGTGCCTTCTATCGAAAAAGCCAGGTGCAGCGTCGATTTAGTAGACGCGGTGTGGGTCAGGCTTCTCTTTTCCACCAGCGGAGCCAGCAGCGGGCTCTCGCGCGTGAAAGCATGGGCCACGGCCGGCTGTGGGTCTGAAGCGGTCTCGGCAGCCTGCGCAGACTTTGTCTTCCGCGCAGCGCTCGCCTCGGGTCCCTGAAAAAGCGAGTCCTCCTTTAGACGCGGAAGCAGCGTATCCTTCCATTGCGCGAACGGCTCGTCTACATCTACGTCGCACTCGATGCAGTTGGCCAGCCGATTCGCGCCTAGCGCAGCCAGCTTTGCATCCAGATCATAGCCGAATTTACAAAAGTGCTCATAATGCCGGTCGCCGAGCGCAAAGACTGCGAAAAACAGTTTCTCCATGCGCGGAAAGTGCTCCAGGCAGAGCTGCTCGTAAAACGGCTGCACGCCGTCGGGAGCATCGCCGTCGCCATAGGTGCTGGCCAGAATCAGTGCGCACGTCTCCGCGGCAAGCGCCGCCGGCGTATATCCCACCAGCGTCGAGACTGCAGGTGCGTACCCCTGCGCCTTCAGATCCTTGGCCAGTTTACGGGCCAGTCCTTCCGCGGTGCCGGATTGCGATGCGTAGAGTACTGCGATGCGCCGCGATTGCTTCGTCTCGGCCACCGGTTGCGGCGCGCTTGAAAACATCCCGGCCAGCAGACCGTTGAGCCACGCGCGCTGCGCAGGTGGGAAAGGGGCATTGTCAGGAATATAGGGAACAGTTGCGTTCATGCTAAGCGGGCTCCTTCACGGCAAGAAATGACTGCAACTCATCAATACTGTGCCTGCGGCTGAAATCGAGAAACGCCTCGCCGGGTCTGCGCCGTTCCATATAGGCGGTAAAAAGGCTCTCCAGTGCTGGCGGAAGATCGTGGTACGCGATAGATGAAATGAGTTCTCGCGCCAGCCCCTGATCGAGGTCCGATCCACCGCCAATCACAACCTGGTAGCCTTCTGCTCCGCCTACCTTCGTGCCCAGCAGGCCGATGTCGCCTACATAATGCTGCGCGCAGGAGTGCGTGCAGCCGGTGACATGCAGATTTATCGGCTGGTCGATCTTGAAGCGCGCATCCAGCATGTTGGCGAGCTCAACGGCGTGCGCCTTCGTGTCCGTGGCCGCATAGCGGCAGCCGCAGTTTCCCGTGCAGGCCACGGCGCCGCGCAGAACAGCACCCGCTGTGCAATCCAGTGCCGCCGCGCGCAGGCACTCGATGGCAACCTCGAGCCGATGTGAAGGAATGTTGGGAATAAGCAGGTTCTGCCACACGGTGAGCCGTAGCTCGCCGCTGCCAAACTGCTCGGCAATATCGGCGACTGCACGCATCTGGCTGGCCGGCAGCCGTCCCACCGGCACCGACACGCCAACGTAGTGCAGTCCTGGCTGGCCCTGCGGATGCACACCGATGTGCCCGGTGCGATCGATGGGCCGGCGCGGCTCACACTCTTCCGCCGCAACGCGCATCAGCGGAAAAGCAAGCCGCTTTTCCGTCTCGGCCACAAACTTCTCCACGCCCCACTGGTCCACCAGGTATTTCAGCCGTGCCTTCTTGCGGTCGGTGCGGTCTCCGTGATCGATGAAGACGCGAATCATGGCTGCGGCCATGGCCACCGCCTGCTCAGGCCGCAGCAGCAAGCCGCAATCTGACGCAAACTGCTTGTGCCCGGTAATGCCGCACAGTAGCACGCGGAAATAAATACCGGCTGGAACGCTGCGCCCTTCGCCAACGCGCACAGCCACAAAGCCAATGTCGTTCGTGTCCGCAACCACGCTGACGGAGCCTCCGCTATCGAAGGCTACGTTGAATTTGCGTGGTAGCCCATAGAGATCGCGCGAGTTCAGGATGTAATGGTGCAGCGCGCTGGCAAACGGGGACACGTCGATAAGCTCGGTGCGATCGATACCGGTAAGCGGGGATGCAGTGATGTTGCGTACGTTGTCTGCACCGGAACCACGCGCCGTGAGCCCGAGTTCCTGCGCGCGATTTAATACGCGCACAATATCCTTGGGCTGAAACTCGCGGATCTGGAGATTCGCGCGCGTGGTGAGGTCGGCGCGGCCCGAGCCCCACTCTTCGGCCATCGCAGCCAGGCCGCGCATCTGGTGTGCCGTGAGAATGCCGCCAGGAACACGCAGCCGCAACATGAACGAGTCCTGCGCCGGCGCAACGTAAAACAGCCCGTGAAACTTGAAGCGAAAGATATCCTCGGCGGCCGGAGCCCGGTCTTCCTCGGCATGCGCAACAAGCTTGTCCCAGATATCGAGCGGATTCTGTTCATGCTTCCACAGCTCCTCGCGGCTCAAATCGGATACCGGCGTGCCGTAGTACATCTCCTCCTTCGGCTCGGCATGATTCGCCACGCTGGACGCGGGATCGTCCGTCAGCAGCCCATCTGCGGTGTGGCCCACAAACGGTCGCATGTCGCGCTGCATTACGCCCGCAAAGAAAGCGAGCAGATACTCCTTCTGCTCTGTGCTGAAGATAGACGGATCGTGAGATGCGGGAGATTCCATGCCGAATACCCCTCTGCATGTAGGCGTGTGTGGGCTCAATCGATCGATGCGCCTGGCCGCGCTGTGGCAAGACACCGGCAGTGCGGACAAGCCTGCATAGATGCAGGCGCGCAGAAACTGAACTTGCAGTTGGAAAACCCCGGCACGGCATGGTGCAGGGCGAACAGGAAAAGGGAGACAACCGAGTCTCACCTCTTGGAGTTATCTTACGCGAAATCGGAAAGGGGCACAAGTGTCTTGCGCCCGCGCTTGGCGCTCAGGCATCTGAAGACGCACCATTCTCCTCTGCCTGTCCCACGGCAGACCAGCGGCTCTTGCGTAGATCGTCATTGAGCAAAATTGCCTCGGCGATCTCGCGCATCGACTTGCGCCGCTGCCGGCTCTCACGTTGCATGGCCCGATAAGCCGACTCCTCGTCGAGTCCGAAGTCACGCTGCAGCACGCCCTTGGCGCGCTCGATCAGCTTGCGCGACTCCAGGCGGTCCGAGAGCTGCGTATTCTCCGTTTCGAGCCTGGCCCGCTCTAGTTCCGCGCCAACCAGGTAGCCCGCGGCGGTGAGCAGGCGCACCTCGTGCTCGGTGTGATAGTAGGGCTTGCGATGTTGCAGGTTGATCACGCCGATCAGCTTGCTGCGGCAGAGGATGGGCACGGAAAGAAACGCTTCGAAAGTGTCTTCCGGCAGGTTTTTGAAGCGCTGAAAACGCAGATCCTTGAGCGCCTTCTCCGGAATGGCGACCGGCTCGCGATGCCATCCAACCCACCCGGTAATGCCCTGCCCCAGCCAGATGCCGAGACGGTCCACAAGATCGGAGTGGGGGTTTTTTGAAGCGCGAAGAACCAGTTGATTGTCTTCGAGCACGTACACAAAGCAGGAGTCGCACTGGATGAGAGAGCAGGCAAAGTCCACAATGCGATTCAGCACCGTGTGCAATGGATCGGATGCCGCCATGCGGCTGCCGATCTCGTGCAGGAAATCCACGCCCGAGAGCTCGGATCGCACCGCCGCGGAATCACCGGTCAGCAGCGGGCTGATGGGCCGCGCTGCGCGCTCCGACACATGCAGCGACTCCGCCGCGCGCTTCTTCTTCAGCAGCTCTTCCGCGTTCTCCGCGATCTCCTTGATGAGAAATCCCATCTTGGACTGCGTCGGCTCGAAGTCCGGCGCCAAGCGGTACATTGAAAGACCTTCCGTGGTGCTGGGACCGATGGAGCCGATCAGCGTGGAGCGAAAACCCTCATAGAGCGCGTCGGTGTAGCCCATGCGTTCGGCCATCAGGAACAGGTGCGCCACCTGTCCTGCATTCATGAACAGCACAACATCGACATGTCCGTGCGCCAGTGCAATGACCGCTTCGCGCAACGGCTGCGTATCTTCCGGCAGCGCCCACTGGTACACAAGAAGCCGCGTGATGGAGATGCTTTTTTCAGCCAGCGCAGTCAGCAGCTCAGGGTTGGAAGTGCCATACTCCTGCACGGCAATGTTCATCCCTGTCAATGCACTTCCGAACTTCTCCTCCATGGCCTGCACCAGCACGCGCCACGTAAACGGCTCCGGCGCAACCACGGCGATGGGCAGGCCGAACTCGCGCAGAGCGCTGGACGACTTCGGCCCGCGCGCAGCAATCTTTACCGCGCGCAGCGCAGCGAGAAACTGCTCGCGATCCATGTGTTCTGAAACCGTCTTGATCAGGGAACGGACTCCTACACCAGTGGTAAAGATCACCAGGTCGAACGCGCCGGCAATCAGCGCCTCAGCAAACTCCATCACCGGCCCATCGCCGTTCATCGGGATCTCCCGCATCGCAGGAGCCGTCAGCGGTTCGCCGCCATAAGTGCGAATCAGTTTCGCGGTTTCAACGGCACGGCGCGACTCGAGGCTGAGAACACGAATGCCCTGGAAGTTCGCCGTTATCATTCTTAATTTCTCCGCGAATTGAAATACGCCGGGCGGCTGAAAACGCTGCCTTGAATCTCGCTCGCGCGGAAATTCGCCGCGCCCGCTGCGTCACTCCATCAGCCGAATTGAGGCTATATTAGCACCTGTTGAATAAGGATTCCGTGAGTAAGTCTCGCAGCGGTTTTCTCTTTCCACTTGCGCAGAGCGTAAATTCTCGTTATGCTCTAACGCAGTCACCCCGAGCGTCGCGGGCTCATTGGGCCTGCATCGCTTCCGCGCCGGCTCTGCATGCCGGCCGCTTCCCAAGCCGGGGTGAGATCAGTTGGCTCCGCGAAGAGCCCGGCCCGGCAGCCGCAGCCTTTTGAAACACACTCTGATCCGGCATTTTGCGCCCACGCACATGCGTGCGTAGCGCCAGCGTGATCTTGTGCCCGATTTCTCTTCGCAACGGAACACGATTCCGCCAACGATCTTCGTTCCGCGCATAAGGAGCCACACTTGGAATTGCCCCTGCTCGCAAGAGCCCAGGAAGGCGACAGCGTCTTCCATCTCGCTACTGCACGCGGCATCGCGGAGATGCCCGCAGGCTCGTTCTGCGCAGCGGGCTCGCACGGCCGCCTGCCGCGCGCTCCAGGACCAGGAGAGCAATACCGCTTTCACTTCGATATGACTAGGTGCATCGGCTGCAAGTGCTGCGTCGTGGCCTGCAACGAGCAGAATGGTAATCCCGCCGACATCCTCTGGCGGCGCGTGGGAGAGATCGAAGGTGGCGCATATCCGCACACGCATCGCCACTATCTCTCCATGGGCTGCAATCACTGCCTTGAGCCCACGTGCATGACCGGCTGCCCGGTCGACGCCTACAGCAAGGATGGACTCACCGGAATCGTGCGCCACAGTGCCGAGGCCTGCATCGGCTGCCAGTACTGCACCTGGAACTGCTCCTACGGAGTGCCGCAGTACAACCCGGAGCGTGGCGTGGTGGGCAAATGCGACATGTGCTACGGCCGCCTCGCCCGCGGCCAGGAGCCGGCCTGCGCAGCCGCCTGTCCTGAAGACGCCATCCGCATCGAAGTGGTGCAGGTGGCCGAGTGGCGCAGGCAATATCACGCTGCGGCCAATTCTCCCGGTATGCCTTCGGCCGACGACAGCATCTCTACTACGCGCATCACGCTGCCAGAGAAGCTTCCTGGCGATGTGCGCAAAGTCGATCTCACTTATCTTCGGCCGGAACATGCGCACTGGTCGCTGATCGTAATGACCGTGCTCACGCAGCTCTCGGCAGGCGCATTCACATCCATCTGGCTTCTGCAGGCCTTTGGCGCGCAGCCGCACCGTTCCGCAGCGCTGGTCTCGCTTCTGGTTGCGGCTCTCGCGCTTTCTGCTTCCACGCTGCATCTGGGCCGGCCTATCTACGCCATGCGCGCGCTCAAGATGTGGCGCCGCTCGTGGCTCAGCCGCGAGGTATTGCTCTTCACCCTGTTCGCTCATGCCGCCGCAGCGTACTCTGCAGCTCTGTGGCTCGGCCTGCGCGGTGCAGTTACGCTTGGAACGCTCACCGCAATCCTGGGAATCTGCGGCGTAGGCGCCAGCGCAAGGCTCTATCTCGCCCCCGGACGTCCCGCCTGGAACTCTCCACTCACGATCGCCGAGTTCTGGAGCACGACAGCGCTGCTCGGAGCCTGCGGCGCCAACGTTCTCATGCGCGGCGCTGCCGGAGCACGCTACGCCGTTCTCTGCGCTTTCGGTCTCACCCTCGTCACCGCGGCAGTCAAGTTTACATGGCTTGCCCGCTCGCGTATGCATGAGCTACATGGTGCGTGGCAGTTGCTCGTAACTGCTTTTGCGAATCATCTCGCTATGCGCTTCATTCTGCCATGCGTGGGCATCGCGCTTCTTTCCTTCGCGCAGCAGGCGTGGATGCGCATCGCCACTGTGCTTCTCGTACTCGCCGGGGAATTCATAAGCCGCTACCTCTTCTTCGTCACCGTGGTGCCCACCAACATGGCCAGAGAATACCTGGTGTCGGAGGCCGCATGAAGCTACTCCGCTGGCTGGCGCGCCGAAGCGGTCTCGACATTCGTTCCCCGAAGTACAGCTACGGCGTCGACCCCGTGCTTGGCTTCACCTCCGCGCGCAAGCATGCGGAGCACTGGGTCAACAGCACCTGCGGCTACTGCTCGGTTGGCTGCGGCATGCAGCTTGGCGTGAAAGACGGCCGCGTGGTAAGCGTGCGCGGCAATCCCCATCACCCGGTGAACCTGGGCAAGCTTTGCCCCAAGGGCCTGGCCGAGCACTACGCTATCGAGGCCGAAGGCCGCGCCCGCTATCCGCTGCTGCGCAAAAACGGCCGGCTCGTGCGCGTAAGTTGGGATGAAGCGCTCGATGCCATGGTCGGCCGCTTCCGCGCCGTGCAGCGTAAATACGGCCCCGAGTCACTGGGCGTCATCAGCACCGGCCAGCTTGTGACTGAGGAGTTCTACACCCTCGGCAAGCTGGTGCAGCTTGGACTGGGCACGCGCAACTATGACGGCAACACAACACTGTGCATGTCCACGGCCGTCGCCGGATACAAACGTTCCTTCGGCAGCGATGGGCCGCCCGGCGCATACGAGGACCTCGAACACGCTGACGTGATTCTGCTCATCGGCGCGAACGTAGCAGAGAACCATCCCATCCTCTGCACGCGGCTCGAAGAAAACAAGGCGAAGACGCTCATCGTCGCCGATCCGCGCGTGACCAAGACCGCGATGATGGCTGACATCTATCTGCCTGTCAAGCCACGCTCCGATCTCGCTCTGATCAACGCTATGCTGCGCATCGTGATCGACGAAGAGCTTTACGACAAGGAGTTCGTTGCCGCGCACACGAGCGGCTTTGAGGAGCTGCGCGCATCGCTTGCCCCCTACACACTCGATTCCGCCGCGCAAATCACCGGACTTGAGACCGCGCTGATCTGCAAAACCGCGCTGCTCTACGCCAATGCGAAGGCCGCATTCATCGGATGGACCATGGGCGTGAACCACAGTACCAAGGGCACGGAGACCGTGAACGCGATCAATAACCTTGCCCTGCTGACGCGCCATATCGGCCGTCCCGGCGCTTCTCCGTTTTCCATTACCGGCCAGTGCAACGCCATGGGAACGCGCGAGGCGGGCTTCACCTCGGCCATTCCCGGCTATCGCAAATTCGAGAGCCGGGAAGACCGCAAAGAGATCGCGCGGCTATGGAATCTTTCGCCTGAATGTATTCCCACCCGGCGCGGCCTGGCCTATCCCGACATCATTGAAGGCGCAGTCGCCGGCAAAATCCGCGCCCTCTGGATTCTTGGCACCAATCCACTGGTCTCGTTCCCCAACATCGACGTGCTCAAGCACGCGCTCGGCAACCTGGATTTCCTCGTGGTGCAGGACGGCTTTCACCCCACTCCCACAACCGAGCTTGCAGATCTCGTGCTGCCCGCCGCTATCTGGGGCGAGAAGGAAGGCACCTACACCAACTCCGAGCGCCGCGTAAGCAAGGTGAATGCGGCCGTCGCGCCTCCCGGAGAAGCCCGCACCGACTTCGACATCTTTCTGGCGCTCGCCGGGCGGCTCGGCTGCAAGGATGAACTCTTTCCCGGCTGGCGTGAGCCGCGCGATGCATTCGACGAGTGGCGCCGTGTCTCCGCAGGCCGTCTTTGCGACTACTCCGGCATGAGCTACGCCGAGCTTGAAGCATCGGGCAGCATTCAATGGCCCTTTCCGCCGGGCAGTCGCTCCAGAGCCTCAGCCACACGCCGGCTCTACGGCGATGGTCACTTTGCAACTGAAGATGGCCGCGCGCGCTTGCTGCCCACGCAATGGGTGCCGTTCCCCGAGCAGCCCAATGCGGAGTTCCCGCTGATTCTCAACACCGGCCGCACGGTGGAGCACTGGCACACACGCACCAAGACGGGCGGAATTTCCATTCTGCAGCGCATGTCGCCGCGCGCCTGGCTGGAGATGAATCCGCAAGATGCCGCGCGGCTCAACCTGCACGCTCACGATCGCGTTGAAGTAATCTCCGCGCGTGGCCGCGTGAGCAGAGTTGAATTACGCATCACCGGGATCGTTGCGCCGGGCCAGGTCTTTCTTCCCTTTCATTTCGTTGAAACCAACGCCAACCAGATCACCCAGAGTGCATTCGATCCCATCTCGCGCGAGCCCAACTACAAGCAGTGTGCGGTGCGCGTCGAAAGGTCCCCGAGCAGTCCGGTGCAGCCGCATCGCAACTCATTCCGGAACCACAGTGCAAAAGGAGGAAGCCCTTGAGCCAGCTTGCCAGCGAAGTCACTCTCTACGAACGCATCGGCGGCGAAGCCGCAGTCCGCGCCGCCGTGGACCGGTTTTACGAGCGTATCCTTGCCGACCCTGAGTTGAAAGGTTTTTTTGCCACGGTCAGCATGCCGCGCCTGAAGGCGCACCAGCTCGCGTTTCTCTCGCAGGTGCTGGGAGGACCACGGCAATACAGCGGCGCATCGATGCGCGATGCGCACAGCAGGCTCGCCATCGAGCAGCGGCACTTCGACGGCGTCGCCGTTCACCTGGTGGAAACGCTGCGCGAGCTCAATCTCCCGGAAGAGATCATCACAGCCATCGCCGCGGCACTCACGCCGTTATCGGCGCAGATCGTGAATACACCTGCTCAACACACCGTCGCCTGACACGTAAGAGGCCTGCGCAGATTGCGCGTAGAGCCCGCTGCGCCGCCGGGTTTCCAGTCACTGCATGCATCATCGGCAACAGCGAAGGAGCTCTCCTGCATGGACAAGAAATCGTTTCTTGCAAGCGGCCATCTGCCCACGCTCATCTCCGCCTTCCTCTACTTTGACGTGAGCTTCATGGTCTGGGTGCTCTTCGGCCCGGTCACGCCATTCATCGCCGACCAGATGCATCTCTCGGCAACGCAGAAATGCCTGCTGACCGCGATTCCGCTTCTGGGCGGCTCATTCTTCCGGCCCATTCTCGGACTGCTGGCAGACCGCATCGGCGGGCGGCGCGCAGGCCTCGCGGGTCTTGCGCTTACACTGGTTCCCCTTATTCTGGGCTGGCGTTGCGCCACCGAGCTCTGGCAGTTCTATCTCATCGGATTCCTTCTCGGCATCGCCGGCGCCAGCTTCGCCGTTGCTCTGCCGCTGGCTGGCCGCTGGTACTCGTCCGAGCACCAGGGATTGGCGATGGGTATTGCCGGCGCAGGCAACTCCGGTACGCTGATTGCCACGTTCTTCGCTCCGCGCCTGGCGCAGCATCTCGGCTGGCACATCGTCTTCGCTCTCGCGCTCATTCCCGTCTGCATCGTGCTGGCCATCTTCTTCCTTTTCGCCAGGAACAGCCCGGCAAAAACCGCTCCCAGGACCTGGCCGCAATATGCGCGGCTCCTGGCGCAAGCCGACACATGGCGCCTCTGTTTCCTTTACAGCATCACATTTGGAGGCTTTGTCGGACTGGCCAGTTTTCTCTCCGTCTTCTTCCACGATCAATACCATCTCACCAAGGTGCAGGCCGGCGATTATGCCACCGTGGTCATCCTCTCCGGCAGCTTTCTGCGTCCGGTGGGCGGATGGATCGCCGACAGGATTGGTGGCTACCGCTTCCTGTTGTGGGCGTTCGTGCTCGTGGCCATCTGCCTGCTGGTTGTCAGCAGTCTGCCGCCTGTTCCACTCGTCGTACCCATGCTCTTTCTGGCCATGGGCACGCTCGGCATGGGCAACGGAGCGGTGTTTC
>JASHPJ010000066.1 GCA_030038195.1 Acidobacteriaceae bacterium | reverse complement strand
ACCATCGTGCAGGTCGCGCTCGCGCCCTTCTTCTTCATCTTTTACGACCTGCACATCATTGGACAGGCCCGGCTGCTGGCGCTGGTGCTGCCGCTCGGTACGTGGGCGCTGGTCGCCAACGGCGTCTTCTTTGCCGCGCTGGCCATGAGCAGCCGCAATCGCGAGCTGCTGCTCTCCATCATCCTTTTCCCGATCTTTATTCCGGCTCTTCTAGCCATGGTGCAGGCCACCACTGCCATCTTCACTGGCACCAGCGACCCCACCCTGTGGATCAAGATGCTCCTCGGCTACGACATCATCTTCACCACCGCCAGCCTCCTGCTCTTCGAGATCGCCCTCCACGCCGAGTAAGTTGCGCCTCTATGAAAATCGCGTCCGCTTCCACAGCATCGACCCGCACACGAACAGCGGAATCAGCGTCCCCACAATCAGCACGATCATCCACGGCAGGCTCACGTAGATGTGCTGTGCGCGCGTGCCAATCGCCAGCCAGGCAAAGATCCCGAACGCCGCAAGCATGATCAGGACCTCCCACCACCGCCGCTGGTGCGGATGCTCGGCCAGCGGATCTTCGCCGCTCACCACCGCTGCCACGGTCCCTGAGTCGAGGCTGTAGCGGTCGCACTCGCGCCGCATCGCCTGGTTCCAGTTCTCCATCTCGGAAGGCGGCGGCTCGGCCATGCTGATCGACACCGCGCCGGCGATCATGATGAGCGAGCCGGTGATCACCAGCGTCCGTCCCGAGCCGCTCAGCCCCACGAACTCGCCGAAGACCAGCGCACCCCACGCCAATCCCCAGAGCTGGTTCGTGTTCGAAAGCGGAATGCCGCGCCCGATGCCGATGTACTTGGCCGCGTACTGCTGGAACAGATCGCCAATCACCCAGCAGAACCCGCCCAGAAACGGCCAGAACAGCATGGTCCGCGCGCGGTGCAGCTCGCTCGTCATTACGCTCGCGCTGCCATAAAAGATCCAGCCCAGCGCCAGGATCGTTCCCAGCTCGCCAAAGGTGAAGATCGTCACGAACGAGAGCGGATTCATGCCGCTGATGTACGCCTTGCGATAGGGAATATACATCGTGCCGAACATCAACCCCGCGCCCAGTGCAGCGATAATTCCTATTTGCGCGCGGCCGGGGGCGCCCGACGACTGCTGCGCCGTGGCCATGGCCAGCACCGTTGCCCCAAACACGATGGCCGCCGCGCCGCCGATGACCTTGGCCCAATCCTTCGGCCTTGAGCCGTGCAGCTCGCGAAACAGCAGGCATCCCCACGCCAGCCCGACGAGGCTGTTCGTGTTCCACAGCGGAAACGCAACCGCCAGCCCCACGTTGCGCACGGCAAAGATGGTCAGCGTGTTGCCCACCGCCCATAGCATGCCGGCCAGCACGGCCCATACAATCAGGTGCGGCTTGTCGCGCAGGTCGCCGAAGAGAAAGCCCGTGCCTTTGAGCAGCGTGGGCACGGTCCATCGCGCCACGAACGCGCCCATCACCATGCCCATCGAGATGAGAAATGGCGAGAACCCCTCGTTGACGAGCTTCGTGGGCGCCTCCGCGCTGCCCAGCCACACGGCCGCGGCCAGACCGCAGAAGACGCCCAGTTGGTGCAGCGAAAGCGTGGAGCGCACCGGCGCTGTGGTTGCATTCGAGCTCACGGGCTTCACCTCAAGGTCATCAGCAGGGTGGTTCCCACGATCAGCACCACCACCGGCACCCACAGGTGCAGGTCCGTCACAATGCACATCAGCGTCGAGCGTTGTTTGAATTCGTCCATTTATTCGACCTCGCTCAGCCGCACCGGCCTGTGCTCGTCATGCGACTTGCGCGCGGCCAGCGCCATCGTCACCGGCACGCGGCTGTCTGCGCCGGTGACCGCTGTCGGCTTGTCTTCCAGCACCGACTTCACAAAGAGCTCCAGCTCCAGGGCAAAACTCTCGGTGTAGCGCTGCATGAAGAAGTTCAAGGGCAGATCAGTGTAAACGCATTTTTCACCGCTGACTACCACTTGATTTGGATACCGGTTTTCGCTGGCGATCTTTCCCTTGCTGCCCAGGATTTCCACCCGCTGGTCATAACCGAACGTCGCCTTGCGGCTGTTGTCGATGGTGCCGATGGCCCCGCTCTTGAAGCGCAGCACCACCACCGCCGTGTCGAAGTCGTCTTCTTTCGCAAATCCCGGATCCACCATCACCGTCGCGGCGGTGTAAACCTCTTCCACCTCGTCGCCCAGCAGGTAGCGCGCCATGTCGAAGTCGTGAATCATCATGTCCAGGAACAAGCCGCCGGAGGGCCGCAGATACGTGAGCGGCGGCGGCGCGGGGTCGCGGCTGATGATATGCATCAAATTCGGCGTGCCGATCTCCCCGCTCGCAACCGCCTGGCGCACGCGGATGAAGTTCGAGTCGAAGCGCCGGTTGAACCCGACCTGCAGCTTCACGCCGGCCTTCTCCACCGCCGCAAGCGACTCATCGATCTTTTTGAGGCTCAGAGAAACCGGCTTCTCGCAGAAGATGTGCTTGCCCGCCTCGGCCGCCTGCGCAATCAGGCCGGCATGCGTGTCGGTCGAGGTGCAGATCAGCACCGCATCGATCATGCCGTCGGCAAAGATCTCCGCAGCCGACGCGGCGACGCGCGGAATGCCGCAGCGCGCAGCCAGCGCATGCGCGGCCTCCTGGTTCACATCGGCGATGGCCGCAATCTCCGCCTCCGGCAGCCGGAAGGCCAGCGTCTCCGCGTGCACACGCCCAATGCGTCCGGCGCCGAGAATTCCAAAACGAAGCTTCCCAGTGCTCATCCTGTCCCTCTTCCCAAAAGATCGAAAACAACTCGCCGCTCAAGTCAGCGCTCATTCCGTAAACAGACACTCTTGTGATTCAGCCAGAAACCTTCATGAAAAGCACGAACCCCATCGCAGTTCCAGCACGAACACGGGAAACCACAAACCCATCCCCGCCCGCACTCAACCCAGGCATGAACATGGGTGCCCACCCTTCAATCATCCAATCCCCGGTTGACAACGAAAACCAGCAGGCGCCTTCACGCAAAATTCCCTTCAATCGACCGGATATACTCCCGATTTCGCAGCGCGCTCTCTTTCGGCGTGCCCATCCCTGGCAGCACATCCTGCTCCACCAGCACATAGCCTTTGTAATCGCGTGCAGCGAGCCAGCGAAGAAGAGCTGGAAAATCCACGCACCCCTTGCCCAGCTCGCAATAGACGCCGTGGCGCATGCCGGTGAAGTAATCCCACTCCTCGGCGCGGCTGCGGCGCGCAATCGTCGGCTCAATGTCCTTCAGGTGGATGTACCAGATGCGTTCCCTGTAGCGATTGAGCGCAGTCACCAGGTCGCATTCTTCCTTCCCCGTGCCATGGCAATAGTGGCCGGTGTCGAACACCAGCCCCAGCCGTTCCGGATCGGTGTGGTCGAGCAGCGTGGCAATCTCGTCCGGCGTCTCCACGTACCCTGCGCAGTGATGATGAAAGACCGTCCGCAGCCCCGTCGCGTCGAACACCTCGCGCGCGATGCGGTTGGCGCCGCCGGCGAAGATCGTCCACTCGTCCTTGCTCAGCCCCGCGCTCGCCGGCACGCGCCCCGCAAGTCTGGTGCGCACCGGATCGGTGCCGTTGTCATCCGCAAGCACCAGGTAAGGCGACGGCGTAGTCGCCACCGACGCAATGAGCCGCGCCGTCTTCACCGCAACTGCCGCGCCCTCGCCATGCGCCGCCGGATTCTTGAGCGCCACCGGCACAAATGCGCCCAGCATCACCAGGTGATTGCGTTTTTCAAGCTCGACCTTCAACGCCGCCGGATCGGTGGGCATATACCCCCAGTCGCCCAGTTCCGTGCCCGTGTAGCCCGTCTCCACCAGCTCGTCCAGCATCCGGTCAAACGGAACCGACTCGCTCCGATCCTGATGCTCCAGCGTCCCCCACGAACACGGCGCATTCCCCACCAGCAGTTGCTTCATTCGTGCCTCCCAAAAATTCCCAGCTTTCAGCTTCTAACCTCTAGCTCCTAGCTCAATCGTGTTACCGATAAAAACCACAGCTTCTCTCTCATGCACGAACTGCTAGAAGCTAGTAGCTGATGGCTGAAAGCTGCCTTCAGAATTTCCTGCTCCACTCCTTCGGCCACCGCTCCACCACAACCTTGGTCTGCGTATAGAACTCCACCGCGTGGTGCGCCTGCGCATGCAGATCGCCAAAGAAACTCTCGCCCCATCCGCTGAACGGGAAGGTCGACATCGGCGCAGCCACGCCCACGTTGATGCCCACGTTGCCCGCGTTCACCTCGTAGCGGAAGCGCCGCGCATGCGCGCCATCGGTCGTAAAAATGCAGGCCATGTTCCCATAGCTGCGCCCGTTCACCAGCGCAATTGCTTCTTCAATCGTGCCTGCATGCATCAGGCTCAGCACCGGCCCAAAGATCTCCGTCCTTGCCGTCTCCGCATCCGGCGGCACATCATCCAGCACCGTCGGCATCACAAAGTATCCGTCCTCAAAACCCTCGACTTTGCGTCCGCGCCCATCCACCAGCACCCGCGCCCCGTCGCGCTCGCCCTTCGCAATCAGTCCTTCGATGCGCGCCTTGCTCTCCGCCGAGATCACCGGCCCCATCTCCACGTCCGGCGCTGCGCCATAGCCAACCTTGCGCCTGCTGGCCGTGGCCATCATCTGTTCGGTAAACTTGGGACGCGCCTCGCCAACGCTGATCGCAACTGAGGCCGCCAGGCATCGCTGCCCTGCGCATCCAAACGCTGAGTCGGCCAGAATCCGCGTCGTCATCTCCATGTCCGCATCCGGCATCACCACCACCGGATTCTTCGCCCCGCCCTGGCACTGCGCCCGCTTGCCGTTGGCCGCCGCGCGGCTGTACACATACTTCGCCGTAGCCGTCGATCCCACAAAGCTGACAGCGCGAATCCCCGGATGATCCAGGATCGCGTTCACCGCGTCGCGGCCGCCGTTCACCAGTTGAACCACGCCCTTGGGAAATCCGGCCCTCTGGACCAGCGCAAAAATCTTCTGCGACGTGATGGGCACGCGCTCCGAAGGCTTCAGCAGAAAACAGTTCCCCGCCGCCACCGCGTAGGGCATGAACCAGAAAGGAATCATGCCGGGAAAATTGAACGGCGTAATCGCGGCCACCACGCCCAGCGGCTGCCGGATCATGTGCTCGTCAATGCCGCTGGCGATGTCCTCGCAGTTCGTACCCTGCATCATGGTCGGCATGCCGCACGCCGTCTCCACGTTCTCAACCGCGCGCTGCATCTCGCCCTTACTCTCCGCCAGCGTCTTGCCGCACTCGTTGGTAATCGCAAGCGACAGGTCTTCGCGATTCTCCTCGAGCAGCGTCTTGAGCCGGAACAGCGGCTGTACGCGATCGACCACCGGCGTTCTCCGCCACTCCAGGAATGCGCGCTCGGCAACTTCCACCGCATCGTTCACGTCTTTCGCCGTTGAGAGCGGCACCTCCGCCAGCACCTTGGCCGATGCGGGATTCAGAACATCGAGCGCCTGCGCGGCGTTCGACGTGCGCCACGCGCCATCCACAAAATTCTGCAGCCGTTCCGCCATACCCTCAGCACCTCCTCACGATCTACAACCGTTCGTTTCCCAACTCTCTCCGTGCCCCATCCTTTTCCGCCGCGGTCCGCCGCAGCGGAAAAGAGCGGGAAACCACCGGTTCTCGTCCCGCAGAAAATTACAGGTGATACCGTTCGCGCTTGCGCGCCTCTTCATACCGCGCTCGCGCCTGCCGCACGCTCTCAACTTCCGATACTTCAGCCACCGCCACGTCCCACCACGACTCGTATCCCGGCACGCCCGCGGACGGGTCAGTCTCAATAACAACCACCGTGGTGCGGTCGGCAGCCTTCGCCTCTTCAAGCGCCTTCCTGAACTCGGCAAGATTGCCTGCCTTGATGGCGTGCGCGCCCAGGCTGCGTGCATTCGCCGCGTAATCCACGCAGATCACATCCCCATCGAGCTGCCCCGTTGCGCTGCTGCGCGCGCGATACCGCGTGCCGAATCCCTCCTGCCCCAGCGAGCGGCTCAGCCCGCCAATGCTGGCAAAACCATGATTGTCCACCAGCACAAGAATGATCTTGATGCCTTCCTGCACCGAGGTCGCGATCTCGCTGGGCATCATGAGATAGGTGCCGTCGCCCACAAACGCAAATACCTCGCGGCTCGGGTCGGCCAGCTTGGCGCCCATCGCCCCCGGAATCTCGTAGGCCATGCACGAGTAGCCGTACTCCATGTGATAGCCGTTGGGCGTGCGCGTCCTCCATAGCTTGTGCAGGTCGCCGGGATGGCTGCCCGCCGCCGAGACCAGCACGTCGCGCTCGCCCGCTGCCTCCCAGAGGGTGCCAATCACCTCGCTCTGCGCGGGCTTGCCGGGATTGTTCAAATGGAACAGCCGGTCAACCTCCGCCTCCCACTTCGTCTTCAGCTCCTTCACCTCGCCCGCATACTCCGCCGCCACGCGATAATCTCCCAGCGCCGCCGTCAGCGCCTCGAGCGTCACGCGCGCATCGGCTACCACCGGAATCGCGCCCACTTTATACGCATCGAACTCCGCGGTGTTGATGTTCACAAACCTCACCTGCGGATTCTGGAACGCGGTCATCGAAGCCGAGGTGAAATCCGAGTAGCGCGTGCCGATGCCGATGACGAGATCGGCGTCATGCGCCAGCCGGTTCGACGCCAGCGAGCCGGTTGCCCCCATCGCACCCATGCACTGCGCGCGGTCCCACCGGAGCGACCCCTTGCCCGCCTGCGTCTCACCCACCGGAATGCCGGTCTTTTCGACAAACGCCGTAAGCGCCGGCGACGCTTCGCTCATCAGCACGCCGCCTCCGGCAACGATCAACGGCCGCCGCGCCGCCCGAATCGCCGCAACCGCGCGTTCCAGTGACACGCGGTCCGGAGCACCGCGGCGAATCAGCCACACCCGCCTCTCAAACAGCTCCGCAGGATAGTCGTACGCTTCGGCCTGCACGTCCTGTGGCAGTGCCAGCGTCACCGCGCCGCAGTCCGAAGGCGAAGTCAGCACCCGCATCACCTCCGGCAGCGCTGTGATCAACTGCTCCGGCCGGTAGATGCGGTCCCAGTAGCGCGAGACCGGCTTGAAGCAGTCGTTCACGCCCGTGTCCTGCGTTGCGGGCGACTCAATCTGCTGCAGCACCGGTGCCACGTTGCGCTGCGCAAAGATATCGCCCGGCAGCAGCAGCACCGGCAGCCGGTTGACGGTCGCCAGCGCCGCGCCGGTGATCATGTTCGTCGCCCCCGGCCCGATCGACGACGTGCACGCAAAAGTCCGCAGCCGGTTGCTGGCCTTCGCATAGCCGGTGGCCATGTGCACGCCTGACTGCTCGTTGCGCACCAGGATGAAAGGCAGTTCCAGGTCCTGCCCCAGCGCCTGCCCGATGCCCGCCACGTTGCCGTGCCCGAAGATGCCCAGCACGCCGGCAAAAAATTGATGCTCGCGCCCATCCCGCTCCACGTACTGGTTCTTCAAAAACGCAACAAGCGCCTGGGCCATCGTCATGCGGCGCGTCTTCATGGAATCACTCCTCACGCAACTTCAAACATCCACCTGTATCAAAACGCAACTTTACTAGTGTCCTGAGTTTGAAATTCGCATCACAATTACACTGTCATCCTGAGCGTAGGTCGCCGCGGTCCGCCGCGGCGGAGAGTCGAAGGTCAAAGATCCGCCGTGGCGGGACCTGCGGTTCGGGGCTTCGACTTATGCTACGAACTTCTGACTCACCACACTAGAGCGTTTTCGATTCACTTGTTGCCATTGTCAGCATTATGTCCGCCACCGGCGGACGGCTAAGGTGGGAAATCACCAACCCCTCCCCACCACATCTCACCGCTCAATCATCGGCAGCCGCGGGTCCTTCTCGTTCCACGCCCCCCGCACCCACGCATAATCCGGATCGTCCGACGCCGCCAGCGACCGCGCCGACCCGGCCAGCGCGTTCAGATAATACACGTTGTACCCGTGCGCCGCCGCCACCGGGTGATACCCCTCCGGGATCAGCACCAGCTCCCCGTCGCGCACGGTGATCGTCTCGTCCAGGTGTTTGTCGCGTGTGTAGACGCGCTGGATCGCAAACCCCTCCGGCTTCTCGATCCGGTAGTAGTAAATCTCTTCCAGATCGACTTCTCCCGGAGGGTTGTGCACATCGTGCTTGTGGGGCGGGAAGCTGGACCAGTTGCCGGAAGGCGTAAAGACTTCAACGACGATCAGCCGATGCGCCGCAAACGACGGTGGAATCATATCGTGAATCTGCCGCGTCGCATTGCCGCCGCCGCGAATCTCAATCCCCACCTTGTCCGGCGTAACAAGCTGCGCGGGAAACTCAACCTCGGCTTTTGCATAACAGAGCGCCAGGTCGCAGCTCGACTCCGTGCTCACCGTGAACTCGGTGTGGATGGGTAGATAGAGCGTATATGGCATCCCGTCGAACACGGTTGCGCGTTTGCCGAAATTTTTCCACGTGCCGCGCGAGCTCTCTACCGAGCACACTCCGCCCAGCACCACAATCGCCAGCTCCCGCGCCGCGGTCGCGCCATGCAAGATTTCGCCTTTCTTGAGCTTGCGCGTTTCGAATGACAGAAACTCAAAGCCAAAGTCTGCAATTCGGTTGCGAAACACCTCGGGCTCAATCAGCAGCCTGCTCATCACATCACTCCTCGCCGCTCCGCAGCATCTGCCCAACCCAGCCAATTACAGTTCCAGCACGAAAATGGGTGCCCCACCTTCGGCATCCGCCATAGCGGACGGCTAAGGTGGGAAAGCACGAAACCTACCTTGCAAATCAGCCGCTTAATGCACACGTGTGCACCAGCGTCCAAAATCATCTACCTCCACGGCCATCCCTGTCAACTCCAACCATGCGGTATGCTCATCTTGACCGACCTGTTTTTTGAATGGTAGGGTTTTTATGCACACGTTTGCAATTCCGGAGGCCTCCATGTCCGCTACCGGTTCCGCCGTCCAGTTCAAAAGCCCGCTCCACCAGATGACGCAGACCACCCCGACCTGCCTGTGGAATGACTCGGCCTCCATCCAGGAGCTCACTTACTCCATCAGCCACGGCGGCGTAGGCGCTACCTGCAACCCGGTCATCGCCGTCACCGTGCTCAAACAGGAGATGGCCACCTGGAAGCCGCGCATCCTCGAGCTGGCGCGCGAGATGCCCGAAGCCACTGAAGACGAGATCGCCTGGCGCATCGTCGAAGAAATCTCCGCCAACGCCGCCAGGCTGCTGTTGCCCATCTTCGAGTACGAAAAAGGACGCAACGGGCGCCTGTCGATTCAAACCGATCCGCGCAACTATCGCAACGCGCGCGCCATGCTGACCCAGGCTCTGCGCTTCAGCCAGCTCGCGCCCAACATGATCGTCAAGATCGCCGCCACACATGCCGGCATCGCCGCCATGGAAGAAGCCACCTATCGCGGCGTCAGCATCAACGCCACCGTCAGCTTCACTGTGCCGCAAACCATCGCCGTCGCTGAAGCCGTAGAGCGCGGGCTCAAGCGCCGCGAAGCTGAGGGCCTCGACATCTCCACCATGGGCCCGGTGTGCACCATCATGGTCGGTCGCCTCGACGACTGGCTCAAGGTCCTGCACGACAAGCACAAGCTCTCCGTCGATCCCGGCTACCTGGAGTGGGCCGGCGTGGCCGTCTTCAAAAAGGCCTACAAGATTTATCGCCAGCGCGGCTACCGGCTCCGCCTGCTTTCGGCGGCCTTCCGCAATCACATGCACTGGAGCGAGCTCATCGGCGGCGACGTGGTCATCTCCCCACCCTGCGCCTGGCAGCAGCGCTACAACGACAGCGACATTGAAGTCGTCCCGCGCATCGATACGCCCGTCGACCCCAGGATCGTGGACACGCTGCTCAAGAAATTCCCTGATTTCCAGCGGGCATATGAGGAAGACGGCCTGACGCTCGAAGAGTTCGACACCTTCGGTTCAACCCGGCGCACGCTGCGCCAGTTCATCGCCGCCTGCGCGGAGATGAACGCCATCGTCCGCGATATCATCCTCCCCAACCCCGACACCGAATAGTCGAGCAGTTGTCGCTAATTTCCGAGTTGTCATCCTGAGTCCCCCTTTTATGCAGCAATTGGACGTATCCGTCCACGGAAAAGGATGAAGCTCGCCGCGTGCCAAGAACCTCGCTCTCGGAGAGAGCCATCGAAGTCGACCCAAGGTGAAGTCCGCCGCGCAGCGCGGACGAAATCCTGGGAGAAGCAAGCCAAGAGCCGCCCAGCCCGGTAGGGGCGACCCAACCGCCTCCACGATTTTCGACGGAGCGAGTTACCGTGGCGACGAGTCGCGGGCCGAAGATCCGCCGTGGCGGAACCTGCGGCTGCTTTTTCTCGCGCGCAACAACCATACCTCATCCTTTCCGCGTCTTTTGCGGAAAGAGTGGGAAATCACAAAACCCAACCCCGCTGACTCGCCGGCCTGCCGACGCGCTAACCGGCCTTCACCTCCGCTGTCGACTCGCGCACAATCAGCTCCGCATCCACCTTGATCTGCGCCACTGACTCCGCACCCGACATCAGCGCCAGCAGGCTCTCCATCGCCATCTTGCCCATCTTCCGCATCGGCTGGCGCACCGTGGTGAGCGGCGGCTGCGTATACGAGGCAAAGAACAGGTCGTCAAAGCCCACCACCGAGAGGTCCTCCGGCACGCGCAGCCCGCGCACCCGCATCTGCCGCATCGCGCCCAGCGCCGTCATGTCGTTGTAGCAGCACACGGCAGTCGGCGGATCGGCAAGCGCGAGCAATTTCTCCATCGCCTCCATCGCCGCCTCGGCCTTGCCATTCCCGCGCACCACCAGTTCCGGCATCGCCGCAATTCCCGCCGCATCCAGCGCCGCCTGGTAGCCGGCGCGCCGTTCCACGTCCGATTGATAGCCGAGCTGGTCGCCCAGGTACGCAATCCGCCTGTGCCCCAGACCGATCAGGTGCTCCGCCGCCGCGCGCATCCCCTCCTGGTTCGAGATCATCACCGAGTGCACAAACTCGCCCGGATGCTGGTCGTTCACCAGCACAATCGGCACCATCATCTCCTTGAGCAGCGGCAGATAGAGCGCGCCCACGCGCGACGACGTCACCAGGATTCCGTCCACCCGTCTCTCGGCCAGCGCCTGCACCACTTTTTTCTCGCGCACCGGGTCGGCGTTCGAGTCGGCCAGAAACACCGAGTAGCCGTGATCGTTGGCCGTCTCCTCGATGCCGCACACCACCTCGCTCGCAAACGGGTCGGCAACCGTGGTCACCACCAGCCCGATAGTGCGCGTCCGCCGCGTCACCAGGCCGCGCGCCACGGCGCTGGCCCGGTACCCGGTCTCGTCGGCGATCTTGCGAATCTTGGCCGCCGTCTGCGGATTCACCAGCGGGCTGTTCTGCAGCGCGCGCGACACCGTTGGATGCGAAACCCGCGCCAGCCGCGCAATGTCCTTGATCGAGGGCTGGCGTGGCAACCGCTTGATGCCGCCGCAGTCCGCGATCCCCGCGGCCTTGCCCTCGTCGTCGTTCAGCATTGCGCCCCGTCTCCGTTCGAACCCCAGTCTGAATCAGCGGGCAGTTTCAAGTCAATGCCGCAGCCAGGGCCGGTGGCCCGCGCCGGCTCACTCACGGATTGCGGAACGGGGGAGCGGTGCCAATCAAGAAAGATCGGGGAAGACATGGCGGAGAGGGTGAGATTCGAACTCACGGAACCCGCAAGGGCTCGGCGGTTTTCAAGACCGCTGCCTTCAACCGCTCGGCCACCTCTCCGTATCTTTGAGAATAGTGCATCTGCGGCGTGCAGTTCAACGCGGCGCCGCAACTGCGTCGGCGCCGCATCCCGTCTACTGCGCTGCTGCCTGCGGTTTGCCTTCCAGCTCGTCGGCCAGCGCGCCGGCGCCGTAGATATTTCTGAGCGCTTCGATCATGCCGGCCGCGTCCACGGCCACCGCGCGGTTCTTCGCGCCGTCATACACAAAGTCGCCCGCCAGCGACTCGATGTTGCCGTCGAAGACGATTCCCACCAGCGCGCCCTTGCGATCGATCACCGGC